>NZ_CP038439.1:1759375-2105000 GCF_004683865.2 Paracoccus liaowanqingii
TTCCTGGAAACCGCCTGACATGTCGCCCGAGATCACCGTCCTGGCCCTGGCGGGCCTGCTGCAGACGGCGCAGTTCGCGGCCTTCTCGGTCATGGCGCAGCGCCAGATCGGCCCCAAGGCCGCCATGGGCCCGCGCGACAACGTCTCGGTCCAGCTGACCGGAACCGCCGGCCGGTTGCAGCGCGCCTTCGCCAACCATTTCGAGGGGCTGATCATGTTCACCCTGGCGGTGGTCGTGGTGACGCTCGGCGAGGCCGCCTCGACCCTCACGGCCGCCTGCGCCTGGATCTATCTGGGCGCGCGGCTCCTCTATGTTCCGGCCTACCTGCTGGGCTGGGTGCCGGGCCGGTCGATCATCTGGGCCGTGGGCTTTGCCGCGACGGTGGTGATGATCCTGGCCGCCCTCTTCTGATGTCACCTTGGACCAAATATCCCGCGGGGGTCCGGGGGCGCGAAGCCCCCGGTCCGCGGTCCGACGAAAGGAATTCGCATGTATGATCTGATCGTGATCGGCGCCGGCCCCGGCGGCTATGTCTGCGCCATCCGCGCCGCCCAGTTGGGCCTCAAGGTGGGCGTGGTCGAAGGCCGCGACGCGCTCGGCGGCACCTGCCTCAACGTGGGCTGCATCCCCTCCAAGGCGCTGCTGCATGCCAGCCACCTGCTGCACGAGTCGCAGGAGAACTTCGAGAAGATGGGCCTGATGACCAGCCCGGTCGAGGTCGACTGGACGAAGATGCAGAGCTACAAGGCCGAGACGGTCGCGGGCAACACCAAAGGCATCGAGTTCCTGTTCAAGAAGAACAAGATCGACTGGATCAAGGGCTGGGCCAGCATCCCCGCCCCCGGCCGCGTCAAGGTGGGCGGCACCGAGCACGAGGCCAAGGCCATCGTCATCGCCACCGGCTCGTCGCCCGCCGCCCTGAAGGGCGTCGAGGTCGACAACGAGGGCGGCACCATAGTCGATTCGACCGGCGCGCTGGTCCTGCCGAAGATCCCGAAATCCATGATCGTGATCGGCGCGGGCGTGATCGGACTGGAGCTGGGCTCGGTTTATTCCCGCCTCGGCGCCGAGGTGACGGTGATCGAGTATCTCGACGTCATCACCCCCGGCCTCGATACCGAGATCCAGAAGCAGTTCCACAAGATCCTGGCCAAGCAGGGCCTGAAATTCATCATGGGCGCCGCCGTCACCTCGGCGCAGGTCAAGGAGGGCGGGGCCGAGGTCGCCTATGCCCTGAGGAAGGACGACAGCCAGCAGACGCTGACGGCCGACGTGGTCCTGGTCTCGACCGGGCGGCGCCCGCATGTCGAGGGGCTGGGCCTCGAGGCGCTTGGCGTCGCGATGACCGATCGCGGCCAGGTGAAGGTCGACGGCCACTGGGCCACCTCGGTCAAGGGCATCTATGCCATTGGCGACGCGGTGCCCGGCACGATGCTGGCCCACAAGGCCGAGGACGAGGGCATGGCCGTGGCCGATGTCATCGCCGGCAAGCATGGCCATGTGAACTACGGCGTCATCCCGGCGGTGATCTACACCACCCCCGAGGTCGCCAGCGTCGGCCTGACCGAGGAGCAGGCGAAGGAAGGCGGCCGCAAGATCAAGATCGGCAAGTTCCCCTTCATGGGCAATGCCCGCGCCAAGGCCCAGTTCCAGGGCGAGGGCTTCGTCAAGCTGATCGCGGATGCCGAGACCGACCGGATCCTGGGCTGCCACATCATCGGCCCGTCGGCGGGCGACCTGATCCACGAGGTCTGCGTGGCGATGGAGTTCGGCGCCTCGGCCGAGGACCTGGCGCTGACCTGCCATGCACATCCGACCGTGTCGGAAGCCGTGCGCGAGGCGGCGCTGGCCTGCGGGACCGGCGCCATCCATGCCTGATGTCCTCCATGATTGAGGATGGGGCGGCAAGGGGGGCGTTGCCCCCCTCGGCGCTGGCGCGTCTCACCCCCCAAGATATGTGCGGACCCAAGCTGGGCCGGAGGGGGGTGCTGCTGTCCGTGCTGGCGCTGGCCGCCTGCGGCGGCGGCGGAGGTCGGTCCTCGGGTCCGGACGGGCGGGTCACCGGATCGGGGCTCTACCCGAACGAGACACCCTATCTGCGGCGGCGGATCAACTACTGGGCGCGCCAGAACGGCGTGCCCGCCTCGCTGGTGCAGCGGGTGGTGATCCGCGAGTCGCAGCACCGCCCCGGTGCGCGCAACGGCCCCCATTACGGTCTGATGCAGATCGCGCCGCAGACGGCGCGGACCATGGGCTATCGCGGCCCGGATCTGGGTCTTCTGGATGCCGATACCAACCTGCGCTATGGCGTGCGGTACCTGCGCGGCGCCTGGCTGGTAGCCGAGGGCGATTCCGACGCGGCGATCATGTGGTACACGCGCGGCTACTATTACGAGGCGCGGCGCAAGGGCCTGCTGAAGCGGACCGGGCTGCGGAGCTAATGCCCGCAGCCGCGGGCGGTCAGCCGCCCGCGACGATGCGCACGTAGTTGCGCGTCTCGCGGAAGGGCGGGATGCCGCCGTATTTCTGCACGGCGCCGGGGCCCGCATTGTAGGCGGCCAGCGCCAGCGTCCAGTTACCGAACTGGTTGTACATCATCCGAAGATAGCGCGCGCCGCCGTTCAGGTTCTGCACCGGGTCGGTCGGGTTCACGCCCAGCTTGGCCGCCGTCCCGGGCATCAGCTGCGCCAGGCCCATCGCGCCCTTGTGCGAGCGGGCATTGGGGTTCCAGCCCGATTCCTGCTGCACGAGGCGCAGGAACAGATCCTCGGGGATCCCGTGGCGCTGCGCCGCCTGGCGGGCATGGGGCATGTATTCGCTGCGCCGACCGGTATAGCGGGGGATGGCCGGGGCGATCTCGGGGGCGATCTCGCGCCCTGCCCCGCCCGGCTGCAACCGGCTGGAGGACTGGTACTGCGTCGACAGCCGCGAATCCATCAGCCGGGTCTGGCGGGCGAACTGTTCGGCCCGCGACCGCGACGAGTCGCCCGACAGGCGCAGCCCCTGCGCCTCGACCGGCAGCGCCACGGTGGTGATCAGCCCCGCGCAAAGCGCCGACTTCAGGAAATGGCCCAGCTGCATCTTGTCCGCCCTCGTTCGTGTCGACCGCGGCTTCGGGCCGCTTTTGAGGGCGACTATACATCAAAACCTCATCGTTTCCAGTCGGCGCGTGGCGCGGCGCGGCGCCGGTCGGGCGGTGGGCGGGTTCCTGCGCGTTTCCTAACGGGGAATCCTTGCGAGGGTGGTCCGGGCTGGGCTAGACGCGGGGACAAATGGACATCATCCAAGGAATCCGCTCATGGCAGGCAGCGTCAACAAGGTCATCATCGTCGGCAATCTGGGGCAGGACCCCGAGGTGCGCAGCTTCCAGAACGGCGGCAAGGTGGTGAACCTGCGGATCGCCACCTCGGAGACCTGGAAGGACAAGAACAGCGGCGAGCGCCAAGAGCGCACGCAGTGGCACACCGTCGCCATCTTCTCGGAGCCGCTGGCCCGCATCGCCGAGCAGTACCTGCGCAAGGGCAGCAAGGTCTATGTCGAGGGGCAGCTGGAAACCCGCAAATGGCAGGACCAGTCGGGCGCCGACCGCTATTCGACCGAGGTCGTGCTGCGTCCCTATCGCGGCGAGCTGACCCTGCTGGACGGGCGCGGCGGAGCGGGCGGCGGGGGCCAGGGCGGCTCGGGCGGCGGCGCGTCGGGCGGCGGTTATGACGATTACAACCAAGGTGCGCCGTCCGGGCGCAGCGGCGGCGGCGCGCCTTCGGGCGGCGGCGGTGGCGGCGGCCGGGCGGATTACGACGACGAGATCCCGTTCTGAGGATCCTCTGACCGAATCACCCGAGGACGGGGGCGGCTGCAGGGCCGCCCCTTTCGCATGGGCCCCGGTGCGATCTGTCGCGCGCTCTGCCTGTGGCTTGGCGCAAGTTGCGCGCGCGGGCCCGCGGCTTTGCGAATGATCCTGTCCTTGCAAACGCACCGGTTCGGCCCACATTGACGACAGTTCTGCGACGATCCCCCGCATCGCGACCCCCCCATGAAAGCTGCCCCGATGGCCCTGACATTGACCGACCTGACCGCCCCCGAGGGCTTCGAGCGCCTCGTTCTGGCCGAGGCCCCCGAAGCCGGCCTGCGCGCGCTGATCTGCCTGCATTCGACCGCACTCGGCCCGGCGGCGGGCGGCTGCCGGATGTGGCGCTATGCGGATGACGATGCCGCGATCCGCGACGTGACGCGGCTGGCGCGCGGCATGACCCACAAGAACGCGATGGCCGATCTGGGCTTGGGCGGCGGCAAGGCCGTCATCTTCGGCGACGCCGCCAC
Organism: Paracoccus liaowanqingii; assembly: GCF_004683865.2. Taxonomy (NCBI): domain Bacteria; kingdom Pseudomonadati; phylum Pseudomonadota; class Alphaproteobacteria; order Rhodobacterales; family Paracoccaceae; genus Paracoccus; species Paracoccus liaowanqingii. The sequence goes on from NZ_CP038439.1 coordinate 1,763,697, forward strand.
CGACAAGACGCCCCGGATGATGCGCGCCTTCGGCGCGGCCGTCGAGGCGCTGGAGGGCCGCTACTGGACCGCCGAGGACGTGGGCATCTCGCCCGAGGACATGGCCCATGCTGCCGAGGCGACGCGCTTTGCGGTGGGCCTGTCGGGAGCCTCGGGCGATCCCTCGCCCTGGACCGCCGAGGGGGTGTTCCGCTGCCTGCAGACCGGCGCGGGCCATGTCTTCGGCACCACTGACCTGACCGGGCGGCGCGTGCTGGTGCAGGGCCTGGGCCATGTGGGCCTGTCCTTGGCCGAGAAGCTGGCCAAGGCGGGCGCGCGCCTGACCGTCACCGACATCAACCCGGCGGCCGTGCAGGACGCGGCCCACAGGCTGGGCGCGGCGGTCTGCGCGCCCGATGCCGTCTTCGACCAGCAGGTCGAGATCCTGGCCCCCTGCGCCCTGGGTGGCGTGCTGACCGACGAGACCGCGCAGGCGCTGTCGGCCAGCTTGGTCTGCGGCGCGGCGAACAACCAGCTGGCGCATGACGGGGTCGCGGGCCTGCTGGCCGCGCGCGAGATCACCTATCTGCCCGACTACGTGGTCAATGCCGGCGGCATCATCAGCGTGGCCAGCGAGATCCACGGCAAGCCCGATGCCTGGCGGCTGGAACGCCTGACCGCCATTGCCGGGCGCGTGGGGCAGATGCTGGCCCGCGCCACCGAGACGGGCCGCGCGCCGGCCCAGGTCGCGGACGAGATAGTCGCCGCCATGCTGGACACGCGCCGCGCCGCCTGAGGAGAAGCGGCTTGCCGAGAACCGGCCTGTGGGCGGAAGACGGCGACAGCCAGCCCGGGCGGGCCCCTCGATGGGGGCCGATCCGGGCTCTTCGGCCCTGCTCAGGCCAGGCGGGCGTCGCGCAGCACGGAATGCAGCATGTCCGCCTGCACCGCATCGCTGACGAAGGCCGCGCCGATGCCGCGGGCCAGCACGAAGCGCAGCTGCCCATCGACGACCTTCTTGTCCTGACCCATCAGCCCGATCAGCGCCGCATCGTCCGGCAGATCGCCCGGGATGTCCGACAGGCGCGCGGGCAGGCCCATCGCCGCCAGATGCGCCAGCACGCGGCTCGGCTCTTCCTGCGCGCACAGGCCCATCCGCGCCGACAGGTCGAAAGCCAGCGCGCAGCCGACCGCCACCCCCTCGCCATGCAGCAGCCGGTCGGAATAGCCGGTCGCGGATTCCAGAGCATGGCCGAAGGTATGGCCCAGGTTCAGCAGCGCGCGTTCGCCCTGCTCGGTCTCGTCGCGGGTGACGATGCCCGCCTTCATCGCGACCGCATGGGCCACGGCCTGCTGACGCAGGGCGGGATCCTCGCGCAGGCGGGGGCCGTTCTCCTCGAGCCAGGCAAAGAAGGCGGCGTCGGCCAGCAGGCCGTATTTCGCCACCTCGCCATAGCCCGACAGGAAGTCGCGCGGGCTCAGCGTGTCCAGCACGTCGATGTCGGCCAGCACCAGCGACGGCTGGTGGAAGGCGCCGACCAGGTTCTTGCCGCGCGGGCTGTTGATGCCGGTCTTGCCGCCGACGCTGCTGTCGACCTGCGCCAGAAGCGTGGTGGGCAGCTGCACGAAGCGCACGCCGCGCCGCAGGATCGCGGCGGCAAAGCCCACCAGATCGCCGATCACGCCGCCGCCGAGGGCCAGCACCACGTCGCGCCGCTCGACCTGCTGGTCCAGCAGCCATTCGACGCAGGCGATCAGATGCGGCCAGCTTTTTGTGCCCTCGCCCGCGGGCAGGACCAGCGCCTCGCTGGCGATGCCCGCCGCGCGCAGGGCCTCCTGCAGGGGGGCCAGATGCAGCCCCGCCACGGTCGCGTCGGTGACGATGGCCACGCGCGGCCGGGCCAGCAGGGGCGCGATCTGGGCGCCCGCCCCCGCCAGCAGCCCCGCGCCGATGCGGACATCATAGGCGCGCGCGCCCAGGGGAACGTGGACGGTGACGGGATCGGTCATGGGATCTCCTGGATCAGGGTCGGATCGGCGCCGGCCAGCGCGGCGATCAGGCGGGTGGCCGAGGCCTCGATGCTGTCGCCGGCCTGGGACAGGAATTCCAGCCCGGCCTGCGCATAGACGGGCGCGCGCTCGTCCAGCAGGCGCAGCAGCGTGCCCTTGGGGTCGGCGGTCTGCAAAAGGGGGCGCGTGGGCCGCTGGCGCACGCGGTGCCACAGCAGCTCGGGCGGGCAGTTCAGCCAGACCGACAGCCCGCGCGCCGCGATCATGGCGCGGTTGTGCGGCTGCATCCACGCCCCGCCCCCGGTCGAGATCACCCCCGGCGCCCCGGCCAGGATCCGCGCCAGCACCTGGGATTCGCGGGCGCGGAAGAACGCCTCGCCGTCGCGGGCAAAGATCTCGCTGATCGACATGGCGGCGGCGGCCTCGATCTCGGCGTCGGAATCGGTGAAGGGCACGCGCAGCCTGCGGGCCAGTTCCGACCCGATCGCCGTCTTGCCGGCGCCCATCATTCCGATCAGCACGATATGGCGCGTCAGCCGCTTCGACATGCCTGCCCCCTCAATCGGGTGACTGAATGACGTGATCTTTCGGAAATTGCCATCTATATTCGCCGCGAACCGACCCGGAAGCGGTCGGGAGCCAACGAAACACGGTCGAGCGAGGGCGAACGGAATGCGGATGTTGAAACTGCTGGTGGTGCTGATTCTGGCCGGGCTGATCGGCCTGGCGGGCTATGCCTATTTCGGCGACATGGCCCCCGTCCAGCAAGAGGTCCGCCATCCGCTGACGCTGGACGCACCGACCCCCGACCCCGCCGGGCCCGCCGGTGACTGATCGCCCCACCCATCGGACACGCGCCGCCCTGCTGGCACTGGCGCTGTCGGCCCTGCCCCTGGCGGCCGCGGCGCAAAGCCAGCCGCTGTCGGCCAGCGACTGGCTGTCGGGCAGCGTGCGCGGGCCAGTGCGGGAAAGCTCGGCCTGGCGGCCGGGCGATGCGCCCCCGCCCGACCGGCCCGGCGCCCGGCCCGAGGCGGTGGCGACCAGCGGTGCGGTGGGGACGGTGCAGGTCACGCGGCTGGATCAGGGCGATCCCGACCAGACCGGCACGCAAAGCCCGCGCCGCGCCGGCCTGCCCGTCGATCTGTGGGCGGGCAGCGATCCGCAGCGCCTCGCCGAGATGGTCCTGGCCACGCCCGCCCGGCTGCCGTCGATGCAGGCGCTGCTGCGCCGCGTGCTGACCGCGCAGCTGGCCCCGCCCTCGGGCGACAGCGCGGAGGGGGCGGCGCGGGGTCGGCTGTTTTTGGCCCGCGCCGACCGGCTGCTGGACATGGGCGCGCTGGACGAGGCGCAGGCCCTGCTGGTCGCCGCCGGTCCCGGCCAGCCCGAGATCTTTCGCCGCATGTTCGACATCGCCCTGCTGGAGGGCGACGAGGGCCGCGCCTGCGCCATCATGAACGGCACGCCCGGCATCGCGCCCAGCTTTGCCGCCCGCATATTCTGCCTGGCGCAGACCGGGGACTGGGCCGCCGCCGCCGTCAGCCTGCACGGCGCCGAGGCGCTTGGCCTCATCGACGAACGCCAGGCGATCCTGCTGACGCATTTCCTGGACGACGCCTTCGTCGACAGCCCGGACCTGCTGGAACCGGCCGAGCGCATGACGCCGCTGGAATTCCGCATCCACGAGGCCGTGGGCCAGCCCCTGCCGACCCTGCCTTTGCCGGTGGCTTTCGCGCAGTCCGACCTGCGCCTGAACAGCGGCTTCAAGGCCCGGCTGGACGCGGCCGAACGCCTGGCCCGGTCGGGCGCCCTGCCGCCCGCCAGCCTGCGCCAGATCTATGGCGAACAGCGCCCCGCCGCCTCGGGCGGGGTCTGGGAACGCGCCGGCGTCATGCGCACGCTGGAGGCGGCTCTGGCCGGGGGCGATCTGACCCAGGCCCTGCCCCGGGCCTTCGACGAGTTCCGCGCCGTGGGCATGGCCGATCTGCTGGCCGGGATGATCGCCGCCGACCTGCCCGCCGATCCCGCCCGCGACATCCCCGATCCCCGCGCCGCCGAGATTGCGGGCCTGCTGCGCGCCTTCGCCGGGCTGCCCGGCACCGCCGTGCCCGAACCCGCGCCTGAGCTGGCCGCCCCCGTGCCCCCGCCCCCCGCCGCGCAGCGGGGCGAGGCGCTGCTGGGCGCGATGACCGATATCGATGCCGGGCTAGAGGGCGATCTGGCCCGCGCCGCGCGCGGCATCGCCATGCTGCGCGCCCTGGGCCTGGCCGAGGATGCCGACCGCGCGCAGACCCAGATCGCGCTGCTGCCGCAGATGGCGGCCACCCCATGAGCGGCGATCACACCGCCATCTCGGCCTTCCTCGACGCGCAGGCGGCCGAGGCGGGGGCGGCGCGCAACACGCTGCTGGCCTATGGGCGCGACCTGCGCGACCTGTCGGACTGGCTGGGGCGGCGCGGGCTGTCGCTGGCCGGGCTGACCCGCGACCAGATCGAAGATTATTTGTCCTTCTGCGACGCGCAGGGCCTGTCGCGCGCCACCCGCGCGCGCCGCCTGTCGGCCATCCGCCAGTTCACCCGCTTCGCGCTGGACGAGGGCTGGCGCGAGGACGACCCGGCGATCCGCCTCAGCGGTCCCGGACGGGCCAAGCGCGTGCCCCGCACGCTGGACCGCGACCAGATCGAGGCGCTGCTGGGCGCCTCGTCCGGGCTGGGGCGCAGCCCCGTCGACCGGGCGCGCAACCTGTGCATGATGGAACTGCTCTACGCCACCGGCATGCGGGTCAGCGAGCTGGTCAGCCTGCCCGTGGCGGGCTGCCGGGGCGATCCGGCGGTGCTGGTGATCCGCGGCAAGGGCGGCAAGGAGCGCATGGTCCCCCTGGGCCCCGCAGCCCGCGCCGCGATGCGCGACTGGCTGGCCATCCGCGACAACGCCCCGCAGGGCAGCGCGCTCTATCGGCTGCTGGCCGGACGCGGCGCGCGCTGGCTGTTCCCCGCGCCGGGCGCCGCCGGCCACCTGCCGCGCCAGAGCTTCTCGCGCCTCCTGGGACAGATGGCGGTGGCGGCGGGGATCGACCCGACCCGCGTCACGCCGCATGTCATCCGCCACGCCTTTGCCACGCATCTTCTGGAAGGCGGCGCCGACCTGCGCTCGATCCAGATGCTGCTGGGCCATGCCGATCTGGGCTCGACCGAGATCTACACCCATGTTCTGGACAACCGCATGCGCGATCTGGTCCTGAACCATCACCCGCTGGCCGACGTTCAGACCTCGACCGACCCTGCCCCCAAACCTGCAACCTGACCAAGGACCCATGGACGATCCATCCTCTGCCTTAGATTTCGCGGCCCTCATGACCATCGGGGCCATCCTGATCTGCCTGATCCTGTCGGGCTTTTTCTCCGGCTCTGAAACCGCGCTGACGGCGGCCAGCAAGGCCAAGCTGCGCGCCCGCGCCGATCGCGGCGACAGCGGCGCCGAGGCCGCCATCAAGGTCACCGCCGACAGCGAGAAGCTGATCGGTGCCATCCTTCTGGGCAACAACGTCGTCAACATCCTGGCCGCCAGTCTGGCGACCGCGCTGTTCACGCGGCTGCTGGGCGCCAGCGGCGTGGCCATCGCCACGCTGGTGATGACCGTGCTGGTGCTGATCTTCTCCGAGGTCATGCCCAAGACCTATGCCATCTCGTCGCCCGAGAAGGTCGCGAGCCTTGTGGCCCGCCCGATCCGCATCCTGACCATCATCCTGGCCCCGGTGGTCACCGTGGTCCGCGCCATCGTGAACCTGATCCTGTCGGTCGCCGGTCTGAAGACCGATCCGGGCAAGCACATGTTCTCGATCGAGGAAGAGATCGAGGGCGCGCTGTCCATCGGGCACGCGCAGGGCGCCGTCAACAAGGAGGACCGCGACCGCCTGCTGGGCGCGCTGGACCTGGGCAACCGCACCGTCGAGGAGATCATGCGCCACCGCAGCGAGATCCAGATGATCGACGGCTCGCTGCCGCCCGAGACGATCCTGGAGACCGTGCTGGCCAGCCCCCACACCCGCCTGCCCGTCTATCGCGAGGAGCGCGAGAACATCGTGGGCGTGGTCCATGCCAAGGACCTGCTGCGCGCCGTCAACCGCGCCGTGCGCGATGCGGGCGATGCGCAGGTGGCGCGCAAGTTCGACATCATGGATGTCGTCATGCCGCCCTATTTCGTCCCCGAGACCAGCGCCTTGGACGAACAGATGCGCGAGTTCCTGAAACGCCGGACGCATTTCGCGCTGGTCGTCGACGAATACGGCAGCCTGCGCGGCCTGATCACGCTGGAGGACATCATCGAGGAGATCGTGGGCGAGATCGCCGACGAACACGACACCGAAGAGGACCAGACCCTCAAGCCGAACGCCACCGGCGACTATCTGGTCGAGGGCGGCATGACCATCCGCGACCTGAACCGCCAGCTGGACTGGACCCTGCCCGACGAGGAGGCCAACACCGTCGCGGGCCTCGTCATCTACATGGCGCAGTCGATCCCCGACCAGGGCCAGGTGTTCAGCTTCCACGGCTACCGTTTCGAGGTCGTGACCCGGCGCGAGAACCGCATCACGCGCCTGCGCATCCGCCCCCTGGTCCCGGTCGCCAAGGCCGACGCCTGACCCTGCCCGATCCCTAGGGCCGCGCGGATGTCCCTCCGCGCAGCCCTGCCCCTTTCGGGGCCATCCCGTCGTCTGCAAGGAACACCTGCCCATGGATATCGCCGCCCGCCGCCTCGCCGATCCCGATCACTGGTCCTTGGCCAGCGCCATCCGCGTGCTGTCCATGGACGCCGTCGAGGCCGCGCAATCGGGCCATCCCGGCATGCCGATGGGCATGGCCGACGTGGCCACGGTGCTGTTCGGCAGGCATTTGACATTCGATGCCGCGGCGCCCAACTGGTTCGACCGCGACCGCTTCGTGCTGTCGGCGGGGCACGGCTCGATGCTGATCTATGCGCTGCTGCATCTGACCGGCTACGAGCAGATGACGCTGGACCAGATCCGCAACTTCCGCCAGCTGGGCGCGATCACGGCGGGCCATCCCGAATACGGCCATGTCGAGGGGGTCGAGACGACCACCGGCCCACTTGGCCAGGGCCTGGCCACCGCCGTCGGCATGGCCATCGCCGAGGAGGCGATGCGCGCCGAATTTGGCGCCGATCTGTGCGATCACCGCACCTGGGTCATCGCGGGCGACGGCTGCCTGATGGAGGGGCTGAGCCACGAGGCCATCGCCTTGGCCGGCCACCAGCAGCTGGGCCGTCTGATCGTGCTGTGGGACAACAACGACATCACCATCGACGGCCGCGTCAGCCTGTCCGACCGCACCGACCAGCGCGCGCGCTTCGCCGCCGCCGGCTGGCGGGTGCTGTCCTGCGACGGCCATGACGCCGCCGACATCGACCGCGCCCTGACCGAGGCCGCCCGCAACGAGGGCCGTCCCGTGCTGGTCGACTGCAAGACGATCATCGGCTTCGGCGCGCCCGGCAAGGCCGACAGCAGCAAGGCCCACGGCTCGCCCCTGGGGGCCGACGAGATCGCCGCCGCCCGCGCCGCCTTCGGCTGGAGCCACGCGCCCTTCGTCCTTCCCGACGAGGTCCTTGCCGCCTGGCGCGCGATCGGCCGGCGCGGCGCCCCGGCCCGCGCCGCCTGGAACGACCGCGTGGACGACCTGTCCGACGCCGACCGCCGCGAATTCGCCCGCCGCATCGGATCCGACCCGCATCCGCGCCTCGATGCCCTGATCGACGCCTTCAAGGCGCAGACGCTGGAGAGTGCCCCGAAGATGGCGACCCGCAAGGCCAGCGAGAACGTGCTGGAGGTGCTGAATGCCGAGATGCCCGAGAATTTCGGCGGCTCGGCCGACCTCACCGGCTCGAACAACACCCGGACGGGCGGACAGGGGGTCTTCAGCCCCGAAAACCGCGCGGGCCGCTATCTGCACTACGGCATCCGCGAACACGGCATGGCGGCGGCCATGAACGGCATCTGGCTGCATGGGGGCTTTCGGCCCTATGGTGGCACCTTCCTGACCTTCACCGATTACGCGCGCGGCGCGATGCGCCTGTCGGCGCTGATGGGCCTGCCGGTGGTCTATGTGATGACCCATGACAGCATCGGCCTGGGCGAGGACGGACCCACCCACCAGCCGGTCGAGCATCTGGCCCTCTGCCGCGCCACCCCCAACACGCTGGTGCTGCGCCCCTGCGACCAGATCGAGACCGCCGAGGCCTGGCAGATCGCCCTGTCGCAGGACGCCACCCCCTCGGTCCTGGCCCTGTCGCGCCAGAACCTGCCCCTGCTGCGCCAGGAGGCGGGCGAGAACCTGTCGGCCCGGGGCGCCTATGTCCTGCGTGAGGCCTCGGGCGACGCCCCCCGGGTCATCCTGATGGCCACCGGGTCCGAGGTCGAGATCGCCGTCGCCGCCCGCGAGGCGCTGGAGGCGCAGGGCATCGCCACCCGCGTCGTCTCGGTCCCGTCGATGGAGCTGTTCCGCGACCAGCCGCAGGACTATCGCGCGGCCGTCCTGCCGCGCGGCCCGGTCCGCATCGCCATCGAGGCCGCCATCCGCCAACCTTGGGACTGGCTGCTCTTGGGCGAGCGGGGATCCGAGGACCGCGCGGCCTTCATCGGGATGGAGGGCTTTGGCGCCTCGGGCCCCGCGCCCGAGCTCTACGAGGCGTTCGGCATCACGGCGGCGGCGGTCGCCGACCGCGCGGCGGCGCTTCTGTGAGACGTGGGGATGCCTCCGGCGGGGATATTTTCATGAAGAAGATACCCGTTCTTCTTCACTCGAATATCCACGGTCCGGCGCTCTGATGCGGGTGCTTGCGCGGGGATTCGCGCTAATGGGGCGCGAGCGGGACGGGTTGCGGCAGCCGGGATCGGATCAGGCGCGCGGCATCGCCCTGCTGCTGGCCGCGATTCTGGGCTTCACGCTGATGGACGCGACGGCCAAGCACCTGACGCAGCTCTATCACCCCGCCCAAGTGGTCTGGGCGCGCTTCGTGGGCAACCTGCTGATCTTCGCGCTGATCTTTCGCGGGGCCATGCTGCCCTTGCTGCGCACCCGACAGCCGGGGACGCAATTCGCCCGGGCGCTGATGCAGCTGGGATCGGTGGTGCTGTTCTTCACCTCGCTGCAATATATCGGGCTGGCCGAGGCGACGGCGATCATGGACCTGAACCCGGTCCTGATCACGCTTGGCGCGGCGCTTTTCCTGGGCGAGCGGATCGGGCCGCGCCGTCTGGCGGGGATCGGCGTGGCGCTGGTGGGCGCCATGCTGATCATCCGTCCCGGCCTGGGGGTGTTTCAGCCCGCGGCCCTCCTGCCGCTGGCCGGGGCCTTCACCTATGCGGCGGGGGCGCTGCTCACGCGGATCGTGCGGGCCGATTCGGTGGCGACCTCGGTCATGTGGTCGGCGGTCGTGGGCAGCATCGCGACCAGCCTTGTCGTGCCGTTCTTCTGGCAGCCGATCGCGATGGGCGACCTGTGGGCCTTTGCCTTGCTGGCCATCTTCGGGACCGCCAGCCAGTACCTGCTGGTCCGTGCCTTCAGCGCCGCCGAGGCGGGCGTGCTGGCGCCCTTCGGCTATACCGGGCTGATCTGGGCGGGGATCTGGGGCTGGCTGTTCTTCGGGCAGCTGCCCGATCGGTGGACCATTGCCGGGGCTGCGGTTATCGTGGGCGCGGGCCTCTATGTCTGGTCGCGCGAGGCCCGCGCGACCCGGAAGGAACCATGCGCGACGACCGACCCCCGCTGACCGACCGCCTGGCGAACGGGGCGTTCCTGACGCTCATGTCGCTCGCGCGCCTTTTGCCCTACGAGCGGCGGATCCCGGCCATGGGCTGGGCCTTCGCGCATGTCATCGCGCCCATCGCGGGCTGGCGGCGGCGCATCCGCGACAACCTAAGCCTGGCGCGCCCCGACCTGAGCGCGCCCGAGATCGAGGCGCTGGTGCGCGCGGTCCCCGACAATGCCGGGCGGTCGCTGGCCGAGATCTATTCGGGCGAGGAGTTCACCGCCCGCATCCGTGCCGCCGATCCGCTGGAGGGTCCGGGCCTGCCCGCGCTGGAGGCGGCGCTGGAGGAGAACCGTCCCGTCATCCTCGTCTGCGCGCATTTCGGCAATTACGACGCGATGCGGGCGGCCTTGGCCGGGCGGGGCTGGCCGGTGGGCGCCCTCTATCGCCCGATGAACAACGAAGCGTTCAACCGCCATTACGTCCCCGCCATCACCGCCATCGCCGAGCCGCTGTTCCCGCGCGGCCGGTCGGGGCTGGCGGCGATGCTGCGCTTTCTGCGCGGCGGCGGCTGGCTGGCCTTGGGCTTCGACCAATTCGACCGCGAGGGGGCCGAGCTGCGCTTCTTCGACCTGCCCACCCGCACGGTGCTGACGCCCGCTGAGCTGGCGCGGCGCTATGATGCGATGGTGGTGCCGGTCGCGGGCATCCGGCAGCCCGACGGTCTGTCGTTTCGGGTGCAGGTCGGCGCGCCGGTGGCGCTGGACGAGCCGCGTGCGATGATGCAGGCGCTGAACGACGATCTGGAGATGCTGGTGCGGCGCCACATGGACCAATGGTTCTGGGTCCATCGCCGCTGGAAGTGAAAAGGCCCCGCGCGATGGCGGGGCCCTTCGGGATCAGCCGGCGGCGGCGGTCTTGGCCGGGGCCGCATCCTCGCGCCGGGCGCGCAGTTCCTCGGCGACCAGGAAGGCCAGTTCCAGCGACTGGCTGGCGTTCAGGCGCGGGTCGCAGGCGGTGTGGTAGCGGTCGGACAGGTCCTCGTCGGTGACGGCGCGCACGCCGCCGGTGCATTCGGTCACGTCCTTGCCGGTCATCTCGAAATGCACGCCGCCGGGGATGGTGCCCTCGGCCTTGTGGACCGCGAAGAATTCCCGCACCTCGCGCAGGATCGAATCGAAGGCCCGCGTCTTGTAGCCGGTCGAGGACTTGATGACGTTGCCGTGCATCGGGTCGCAGGACCAGACGACATTGGCGCCCTCGTCCTTGACCGCCTGCACCAGACGCGGCAGGTGATCGCCCACCTTGCCCGCGCCGAAGCGCGCGATCAGGGTCAGGCGCCCGGCCTCGTTCTGGGGGTTCAGCTTCGCCATCAGCACCTTGAGGTCATCGGCGGTCGTCGTGGGGCCGCATTTCAGGCCGATGGGATTCTGCACGCCCCGGCAGAATTCGACATGCGCACCGTCGGGCTGGCGCGTGCGGTCGCCGATCCAGATCATGTGGCCCGAGCCCGCCACCGGCAGGCCGGTGGTCGAATCGATCCGGGCAAGGGCCTCTTCGTATTCCAGCAGCAGCGCCTCGTGGCTGGTGTAGAAATCGACCTTGGAGAGCTGGTGCGCGGTGTCGGAATTGACCCCCGCCGCCTGCATGAAGGCCATCGCGTCGCTGATGCGGCCCGCGATGTCGCGATAGCGCGCGGCCTCGGGGCCGCCCACGAAATCGGCGATCCAGCTTTGCACCCGCTGCATGTCCGCAAAGCCGCCGGTCGAGAAGGCGCGCAGCAGGTTCAGCGACGCCGCCGCCTGCGTATAGGCCGCCAGCATCCGCTGCGGATCGGGGATGCGGGAGTCCGGGGTGAAGTCGAAGCCGTTGATGATGTCGCCGCGATAGCTGGGCAGCTCGACCCCGTCCACGACCTCGGTGGGCGCGCTGCGCGGCTTGGCGAACTGGCCCGCCATGCGGCCGACCTTGACCACCGGCATCTGCGCGCCCCAGGTCAGCACCACGGCCATCTGCAGCAGCACCTTGAAGGTGTCGCGCAGGTTGTCGGCGCTGAACTCGCTGAAGCTTTCCGCGCAATCGCCGCCCTGCAGCAGGAAGCCGCGCCCGGCGCCGACCTCGGCCAGCTGCGCCTTCAGGCGCCGCGCCTCGCCCGCGAAGACCAGCGGCGGATAGCGCCGCAGCTGATCCTCGACCGCGCCGAGGGCGGCGGCATCGGTATAGTCGGGCATCTGGACGCGCGGATAGGCGCGCCAGCCGGCCTTGTCCCATGCGGGGGTGGCGGCGGTCTTGCGGATATCCTGCGTCATGGCCTGTGGCTCCTGTCAAACGGTGGCGACGGTATAGACGTGATCGGCGGTCAGGAAAAGGCCTTGCCGCCCCGTTGGGCAGGGCGCATCGCGGACCCTTGCCGCGGCGCGAAATCCCTGTTTGGGTGCCGGACGGACACGTTCGCAAAGACAGCCCCCATGCCCTCCGACAGACCGCGCCGCTTCACCTTCCTGCTTCTGGACCGATTCACCATGCTGCCCTTCACGGCGGCGATCGAGCCGTTGCGGCTGGCCAACCGCGCCTCGGGCCGGGCGCTGTTCGACTGGCGGCTGGTGGGTCCCCAAGGCGACATGGCGACCTGCTCGAACGGCACGCGGGTGGCCGTGGACGGCGGCCTGGATGCGCTTGCCCCGGCGCCGGGGCGCGACGACGTGGTGATCGTCTGCGGCGGCACCGAGATCGCGCGCGAGGCCACTCGCCCCGTGCTGGCCTGGCTGCGCCGCCAGGCCCGCGGCGGACCCGCCCTGGGCGCCGTCTGCACCGGCACCTGGATCCTGGCCGAGGCCGGGCTGCTGGACGGGCGCAAGGCCACGATCCACTGGGAAAACCACGACGGCTTCGCCGAGGCCTTCCCGCAGGTCGACCTGTTCCGGTCGGTCTTCGTGCATGACGGCAACCGGCTGACGGCGGCGGGGGGGACCAGTTCCATCGACCTGATGCTGCACCTGATCGCCGAGGCGCATGGCGACGCGCTGGCCGCCGACGTGGCCGACCAGATGCTGCACACGGCGATCCGCACCGACCAGGACCGCCAGCGCCTGTCGATCCCCACCCGCATCGGCGTGCGCCATCCCCGCCTGGCCGCCGTGATCGCCCGGATGGAAAGCACCCTGGAAGAGCCGATTAGCCCCGCCCAGCTGGCCCTGGACGCGGGCATGTCCACCCGCCAGCTGGAACGCCTGTTCCGCCGCTATCTGAACCGCAGCCCCAAGCGCTACTACATGGAAACCCGGCTGGCCAGGGCCCGCAACCTGCTGATGCAGACCGAGATGTCGATCATCGAGATCGCGCTGGCCTCGGGCTTTTCCAGCCCCTCGCATTTCTCGAAATGCTACCGTGCCCAATATGGCAGCACCCCCTATCGCGAACGCGGGACCTCGGCCTCCGCCAGCCTCGGGTAACCGCCTCTTAACCAAATGTTAAACTTCCGTTCATACCTTGTGGGCCGAGCCCCGCAGCTGCGGGATGCCCGCGTCCGGCCCCTCGAACGGAGATGCGCATGTCCTATCAGATCACCGTCCTCACGCTTGCCGACAAGATCACCTCCGCCACCAACATGGGCAACTGGCGATGGGCACCCTGGACCGACAGGCAACCCATCGTCTTCAACGACCCGGTTCTGACCACGATCCACCTCAGCGATGACGACCCCGACTTCAACAGCAGCTATTACACGCCCGACGAGGACGACCAGAAGCTGCTGGAACCCGCCACCTTCGGCTATGGCGACGCGGCGGTGACCTATCCCGTCGGCACGGGTCTGGCAAATTTTCAGGGATCGATCATCGAGGGGCAGGATGGCAACCAGTTCTTTGCCGTCTTCCCCCGCCTGCTGGTCCAGGGCGATTTCGGCGACGAGATCGGAGATCGCCATTCGGTGCTGATCTTTCCCCTCGCCCGCAGCATCGACGGCCAGACCGTCTTCCCTGACTTCACGCTGGATCAGACCTATACCTACATTTCGTTTCGCAACATCGGCATCCTGTCGGACTCCATGCCCTATGCCGTGCCCTGCTTCGCCGAGGGGACGCTGATCCGCACCGACCGGGGCCCGCGCCCGATCCAGACCCTGCGCCCCGGCGACCGGGTGGCGACGCTGGATCACGGGCCGCAGCCGATCCTGTGGCTGGGCCATCGCCGCATCGACGCCGCCCATCTGGACCTGCGCCCCCAGGACCGGCCTATCCGCATCGCCGCGGGTGCCTTGGGGCCGGGCCGTCCGGGCCGCGACATGCTGGTCTCGCCCCAGCACCGCATGCTGCTGCGCTCGGCCATCGCGGGCCGGATGCTGGGCTCCGAGGAGACGCTGGTGGCCGCCCGCCATCTGATCGGCCAGCCGGGCATCGGCCTGCGCCGCGGCGACCGGCCGGTGACCTACTGGCATCTGCTCACGGGTCGCCACGAGGTGATCGAGGCCGAGGGCGCCTGGAGCGAAAGCCTCTATCCCGGCCCGATGGCACTGAATGCCTTCAGCCCCGGGCAGGTGGCCCAGATCCATGCCGCCCTGCCGCATCTGAGGACGGAGGGCGCGGGCCCCTTCGCGCGGCCGGTGCCCACCGGGCGCCAGGCCCGGCAGCTGCTGCAGCGTCACCTGCGCAACGCGAAACCCCTGGTCCGGGCCTAGAGCCCGACCAGCGCCCGGGCGAAATCATCGGCATCGAAGGCGTCCAGATCGTCGATCTGCTCGCCCACGCCGATCGCATGGATGGGCAGGCCGAAGCGGTCGGCCAGCGCCACCAGCACCCCGCCCCGCGCGGTCCCGTCCAGCTTGGTCATCACCAGGCCCGAGACATCGGCCAGCTTGCGGAAGGTCTCGACCTGGTTCAGCGCGTTCTGCCCGGTGGTGGCGTCCAGCACCAGAAGGGTGTTGTGCGGCGCCTCGGGATCCTTCTTTCGGATGACGCGGACGATCTTGGCCAGCTCCTCCATCAGGTCCTGGCGGTTCTGCAGCCGCCCCGCCGTGTCGATCATCAGCAGATCGGCGCCCTCGGCCTCGGCCCGCACCATCGCGTCCCAGGCCAGGCTGGCCGGGTCGCTGCCCTGCGGCGCGACCATCACCGGCACGCCGGCCCGAGTGCCCCAGACCTGCAGCTGCTCGACCGCCGCCGCGCGGAACGTGTCGCCCGCCGCGATCACCACCGACTTGCCGGCCGCGCGGAACTGGCTGGCCAGCTTGCCGATGGTGGTGGTCTTGCCGGCGCCATTGACGCCCACGACCAGCACCACCTGCGGCTTTTTCGGATAGATCGGCAGCGGCCGGGCCACCGGCGCCATGATCCGCGCGATCTCGGCCGCCAGCAGCTCCTTCAGCTCGGTCGAGGACAGCCGCCGCCCCATCCGCCCCTCGGCGATGTTGGCGGTGACGCGCAGCGCCGTGTCCACGCCCAGATCGGCCTGGACCAGCATGTCCTCCAGCTCCTCCAGCATCGCATCGTCCAGCGCCCGGCGCGGCTCCTCGACCTTGGGCTCGGCCCGACCGAAGAGGCGCCCGACCAGGCCCGGCTGGACCGGCTGCGGATGGGGCGTGGCCATCGGCGCGGGCAGCTCGGTCGCGGGCAGCGGCGCCTCGGGCGCGGCCGGGGCCTCGCCCACAAGATCGTCCAGCCCCGACCCGATCTTGGCCGAAGACCGGGTCAGCCGCTCGCGCAATTTGGTGAAGAACGCCATGATCGAACCTTTCCGTGCTGGCCGGACCCTAGCGGGTCGCGCCCCAAAGGAAAAGCGGCGCCAAAACCCGCGCCGCCCTCATCTTGGTCGAAATATCCCGGGGGGAGTCCGCAGGACGGGGGGCAGCGCCCCCCTTCCGCGCGCTCAGCCGCGCATCTCGCGGATCAGCGCGGCCAGCCGCAGGGTCGAGGCGTCATGCCCGTCCATCGCCTCGCCCGTCAGCAGCGGCTCGACCTTCAAGGCCAGCTCCTTGCCCAGCTCGACCCCCCATTGATCGAAGCTGTTGATCCCCAGGATCACGCCTTCCACGAAGACCCGATGCTCGTACAGCGCCAGGATCGCGCCCAGGGCATGCGGCGTCAGCCGTTCGATCAGCAGCAGGGTCGAGGGGCGATTGCCCGGAAAGACCCGGTGGCGGGCCTGCCGGTCCTGCTCGGCCCCCTCCAGCCCCTTCGCGGCCATCAGCGCGCGCGCCTCGTCCAGCGACCGGCCCCGCATCAGCGCCTCGGCCTGCGCCAGGCAATTGGCGGCCAGCAGGATGTGGTGATGGGCCAGGTCCGGCTCGTGGCCCGTCGCGGCCAGGATGAACTCGCAGGGCACGGGCGTCGTGCCCTGATGGATCAGCTGGTAGAAGGCGTGCTGGCCGTTGGTGCCAGGCTCGCCCCACACGACCGGGCCCGAGGCGACGGTCAGCTCGCTGCCGTCCATCGCCACGCGCTTGCCGTTCGATTCCATCTCTAGCTGCTGCAGATAGGCGGGCAGGCGCATCAGGCGGTTGTCATAGGGCAGCACCGCGCGGGTGGGATATCCGCAGACCTGATGGTGCCAGATCCCGGTCAGGGCCAGCACCACCGGCAGGTTCGCCTCCAGCGAAGCCTCGCGGAAATGCGCGTCCATTTCGGCCCCGCCGGCCAGGAATTCGTCGAAGGCCTCGGGTCCCACGGCCAGCATCACCGACAGCCCGATCGGCCCCCAGACCGAATAGCGCCCGCCGACCCAATCCTCGAAACCGAAGACCCGCGCCTGGTCGATGCCGAAATCGCCGGTCTTGCCCACGGCCGAGGACAGGGCCACGAACTGCGCCGCGGGATCCGAGACCGAGGCCGCCATCCAGTCGCGCGCGGTCTGCGCATTGGTCATCGTCTCGATGGTGGTGAAGGTCTTGGAGGCCACGACGACCAGCGTGGTGGCCGCATCCAGCCCCTTCAGCGTGTCGGCGATGTCGGCGCCGTCCACGTTGCTGACGAAATGCGTGCACGGCCCGTCATGATAGGGCGCCAGCGCCAGCACGGCCATTGCCGGCCCCAGGTCGGACCCGCCGATGCCGATATTGACCACATCGGTGATCTTGCCGCCCGCGCCCGCAAAGCTGCCGTCGCGGACCGCCCGGGCGAACTGGGCCATGCGGTCGTGGATGGCCCGCACCTCGGGCATCACGTCCTGGCCGTCGACCGTCACGCTGGCGTCCAGATTGCGCAGCGCGGTGTGCAGGACGGCGCGGCCCTCGGTCTCGTTGATCTTCTCGCCCCGGAACATCGCCTCGCGCCGGGCCTCGACGCCCGCATCGCGGGCGAGGTCCAGCAGCAGGTCGCGCGCGGGCGCGTCGATCATCGTCTTGGACCAGTCGAAGACCATCCCGCAGGCCCGGGTCGAGAAGCCCGTCGCCCGGTCGGGATCGGCGTCGAACAGCCCGTCGATGCGGGCATCGCCCTGGGCTGCGCGGCAAGAGGTCAGGCGGTTCCACAGATCGGTCATGTCGGTCCTCACTCCGCCCAGTGGACGGTGGCTTCGTCGAGAAAGGCGCGGATCGGCGCCTGCATCGGGTCCAGCGTCTGCGCGCGCTCCAGCGCCTCGCGCTTTTCCGGGCCCATGATCAGCAGATGGATGTTGATGGCGCCCGACAGGATGGGGCGGGTCAGGGTGATGCGCGGCTCCTCCGCGCCCTCGGCCCGGATCGCCATGACCGGGGGCGCGTCCGAGGCCATCGCGGCAGCCAGGTGGTCGGCCCCGGGGAACAGGCTGGCCGTGTGCATGTCGTTGCCCATGCCCAGCAGCACCACCGTCAGCGGCAGATGCGGCGCCAGACGCGCGCCCAGACCCTCGGTCGCCAGATCGGGCGAGGCGTCGCCGGTGTAAAGGTCGATGTACTCGGCCTCGGCCGCCTTCTCCTTCAGCAGGTGACGGCGCAGCAGGCGCGAGTTCGAGCGCTTGTGATCGCCGTCCACCCACCGCTCGTCGCCCAGGACGACGGTGACGCGCCCCCAGTCCAGATCGGCCCCCGACAGCATGTCGAAGACCGGCGCGGGCGAGGTGCCGCCCGGCACGCAGAGCGTCGCGCGATCATGCCCGCGCAGATGCTGCGCCAGCTGCGATGCGATGCGGTCGGCCAGCGACAGGGCCAGCATCTCGCGGTCGGGGTAGACGAGGAATTCCATGGTCATGACCTGATCTCTCTCCACCGGCGATTGTCGCGGTGCATCAGGCGCAACGCCTCGTCGGGGCCCGAGGATCCGCTGTCATAGGGTTCGGGGCGGCGCTTGCCGTCCTCCCAGGCGTGGATGATGGGGTCGGTCCAGGCCCAGGCCGCCTCGACCTCGTCGCCGCGCATGAACAGGGTCTGGTTGCCCCGGATCACGTCCATGATCAGACGTTCATAGGCGTCGGGCATGTCGGCCCCATCCTTGCCGAGCGCCTCGGCGAAGCTCATGTCCAGCGGCACCTGCACAAGGCGCATCCCCCCCGGCCCCGGTTCCTTGATCATCACCTTGAGGTTCATGCCCTCGTTCGGTTGCAGCCTGATGACGAGCTCGTTGGCCTTGGGCACGCCGCTGTCGTCGAAGATCGAATGCGGCGGCTCCTTGAAGGTGATCGCGATCTCGGACGTGCGGGCGCGCAGCTTCTTGCCCGTGCGCAGGTAGAAAGGCGTGCCCTGCCAGCGCCAGTTCGAGATGCGGACCTTCATCGCCACATAGCTTTCCGTGCGCGAGGCCGGATCCTCGGCATCGGCCAGATAGTCGCTGCCCTCGCCGGTATACTGGCCGCGCACGATGTCGGCTGGCTCGACCGGCAGCAGGGCGCGGATCACCTTCAGCTTCTCGTCGCGCACCGCGTCGGGATCGAAGTGATAGGGCGGCTCCATCGCGATCAGGCACAGAAGCTGCATCATGTGGTTCTGGACCATGTCCCGGATCGCGCCGGACTTGTCATAATAGCTGCCGCGCCCGGCCACGCCCACGGTCTCGGCCACGGTGATCTGCACATGGTCGATGAACTGCGCGTTCCACAGGGGCTCGAACAGGACGTTGGCAAAGCGCACGGCCATCAGGTTCTGGACCGTCTCCTTGCCCAGGTAATGGTCGATGCGATAGATCTGGTCCTCGTGGAAATGCTTGGCCAGCGTGGCGTTCAGCGCCTTCGCGCTGGCCAGATCGCGGCCGAAGGGCTTTTCCACCACGATCCGGCTGTCGTCATGGGCAATGCCATGCCCCGCCAACCGCTCGGCGATGTCGCCGAACAGCGCGGGCGCCACCGAAAAGTAGAAGGCATGGACCGCGCCGGGCCGCATCCGGTCCTTGAGCGCCTGCCAGCCGCCCTCGCCCCTGGCATCGATGGCGACATAGCCCAGAAGCTGCAGGAATTCCTGCAGCTGCGCGTCGTCCCGGTCGACGCCGGAATGCGTGCAGATCGCCTCGAAGGCCTCGTCGCGAAAGGCCGCGTCGTCCTGTTCGGTGCGGGCGGCGCCGATGATGCGGCTGGTGGCCGGGATCTGCCGCGCCTGGAACCTGCGGAACAGGCCGGGCAGGATCTTGCGATGGGCCAGATCGCCCGTGGCGCCAAAGATCACGAGGTCGAAATCATCGACCGGAATGACACGCGAGACCATGCGGCTCTCCTTGAGGTTGGCGTCGGACTTAGCGATTGGTAGCGTTAACGGCAATGCGCATCAAGCACCCACCCGCTTGGCCAGGCGCGGAAGGCGGCAGCGCCGGAGCATCTCGCCCAAGCTCATGGCACCGCCCAGGGCGGCTGCCTTGTCGCGGGCCGCGGTGACGGCGCGGCGGACGGCCCCGGGGTCGGCGTCGTGCAGGCCCAGCAGGAAGGCGTCGGGATGGATCGCCCGCAGCCCCAGGCCCGTCATCAACGGCTGCGGAAAATCGCGCAGGTTGGCGGTGACGACCAGATCCGCGCCTCCAGCCAGCGCCGCCTCGACCACATGGCGGTCGGCGGGGTCGGGAAAGTCCAGATCGATCGCAGCCACCCCGTCGTCGGGCTGCACCGCCTCGGGCAGCCGCAGGCGCAGCAACGCGATCTCGGCCCCCGCCACCTCGTCCTGGTCGGGGCCCAGCCTGGCGGCGGCATGGCGCCATTCCGCCAGGATCCGCTCGGACCATAGCGCGTGGTAGAGGCCCGCCTGCGCCAGATCGGTCAGGATCTCGCGCAGGATGGTCGGGAACAGGACATTGGCGTCCAGGACCGCCCGCATCAGTCCAGCCGGAAGAACAGCGTCTTCAGATAGCCCGTCTCGGCCAGTTGCGGCAGGGTCGGATGGTCGGGGCCGGCTTGGCCCGTATGGATCAGCACGCCGCGCCGCCCGCCCCGGCCGATGCCCCGCGCGCTGGCATTGCGGAACGAGGTCAGGTCGGCCGCATGGCTGCAGCTGCACAGCGCCAGATACCCGCCGGGCGCCACCAGCGGCGCGGCCAGCCGGGCCACCCGCTCATAGGCGCGCAGACCCGCCTCCAGCGCGGGCTTGGAGGGCGCGAAGGCCGGCGGATCGCAGACCACCACGTCGAAGCGGCGGTCCTCGGCGGCCAAGCTCTCCAGCGCCTTGAAGGCGTCGGACTGCATCGTCTCCAGCCGGTCGGTGGCCCCCATCGCCTGGGCCCCGCCGCGCGCCAGTTCCAGCGCAGGCGCGCTGCCGTCGACGCACAATGCATGGGACGCGCCCCCCGCCAGCGCCGCCAGACCGAAGCCGCCGACATGGCTGAAGACGTCCAGCACCTGCCCCTCCCCCACAAGCCGCTGCAGGAAGGCGTGGTTCGGGCGCTGGTCGAAGAACAGCCCCGTCTTCTGCCCGCCCAGCAGGTCGGCCAGATAGACGGCGCCGTTCATCTGCACCGGCACCGGCGCGTCGGGGGCCGTCCCGCGGATCACCTCCAGCCGCTCGGTCAGCCCCTCCAGGGCGCGCGAGCGGCCCTGCCCGTTCACCACCACCGTGGTCACGCCGGTCACGGCGACCAGCGCCTCGGCGATCTCGTCCACCATTCCGTCGGCCCAGGCCGCGTTGGGCTGGATCACCGCCGCGTCGCCGAAGCGGTCGATGACCAGCCCCGGCAGCCCATCCGCCTCGGCATGGACCAGCCGGTAGAAGGGCGCGTCATAGATCCGCGCCCGCAAGGCCAGCGCCCGCTCCAGCCGTGCCCGCAGCCAGGCGCCGTCGATCACCGCCGCGGGGTCGGCATCCATCACCCGCGCGATGATCTTCGAGGCCGGGTTGACGGTCACCAGCCCCAGGGGCACCCGCTCGGGATCCTCCAGCACGGCCATGCCGCCCGGGGGCAGCGCCTTGGTACGGCGGTCCAGCACCGCCTCGTCGGCAAAGACCCAAGGGAAGCCGTGCCGGATGGCCTGGGGCTTCGACTTGGGCCGCAGCCGGATGACGGGACGATCGCCGGTCAGCTCGCTCATCGCAATTCTCCTTTAGCCGCCGATCTGCCACGCCCCACCCGCCCGCACAAGCGCCCGCGCCCCTTCATCTTGGCGCAAATATCCCGGGGGGAGGCCGCAAGGCCGGGGGGCAGCGCCCCCCTGCGACGTCCCCGCACGCGCATGGTTGAACCGTTATCGCTAACGGCATATACTGCCGCCAAAGCCAGAGGAGGCCACGCCATGACCCTTCACGCCACCATCGACCGCGTCACCGACCGCATCCGCGAACGCTCGCAGGTCTCGCGCGGCCGCTATCTCGCCAAGATCGCCCGCGCCGCGCAGGACGGCCCCGCCCGCGCGCACCTCTCCTGCGGCAACCAGGCCCATGCCTATGCCGCGATGGAGGATAAGGCGGACATGGCCACCACCCGCAAGCCCAATATCGGCATCGTCACGGCCTATAACGACATGCTGTCGGCCCATCAGCCCTACGAGCGCTATCCCGACCTGATCCGGGCGGCGGGCCAGGCGGCAGGGGCCACGGTGCAAGTCGCGGGCGGCGTGCCCGCAATGTGCGACGGCGTCACCCAGGGGCGCAAGGGGATGGAGCTGTCGCTCTTCTCCCGCGACGTGATCGCGCTGGCGGCGGGGGTGGCGCTCTCGCATGACTGCTTCGATTCGGCGATGTATCTGGGCGTCTGCGACAAGATCGTGCCGGGGCTGATCATCGCCGCCGCCACCTTCGGCCATGTCCCCGCCGTCTTCGTCCCCGCAGGCCCCATGCCCTCGGGCCTGCCCAATGACGAGAAATCCCGCGTCCGCCAGCAATTCGCCACCGGCGAGGTCGGCCGCGAGGAGCTGATGAAGGCCGAGATGGCCTCCTATCACGGCCCCGGAACCTGCACCTTCTACGGCACCGCCAACACCAACCAGATGCTGATGGAGTTCATGGGCCTGCACCTGCCCGGCTCCAGCTTCGTGAACCCGAACACGCCGCTGCGCGAGGCGCTGACGGTGGCGGCGGTCGAGCGCGCCGCCGCGATCACCAATCTGGGCAACGAATACCTGCCCGCGGGCGAGGTGCTGGACGAACGCGCTTTCGTGAACGGCATCGTCGGGCTGATGGCCACGGGCGGCTCCACCAATCTGGTGCTGCACCTGCCCGCGATGGCGCGCGCGGCGGGCGTCCTCATCGACATCGAGGATTTCCACGACCTGTCCGAGAACGTGCCGCTGATGGCGCGGGTCTATCCCAACGGTCTGGCCGACGTAAACCACTTCCACGCCGCGGGCGGCCTGGGCTACATGATCGGCCAGCTGCTCGAGGCCGGGCTGCTGCACCCCGACGTCAAGACGATCAACGGCACGGGCCTCGACGGCTACACCGCCGAGCCGCGGCTGGACGGCGCCCGCATCCGGTGGGAGGCCGGCGCCCGCGACAGCCTGAACGACAAGATCCTGCGCCCGGCCAGCGATCCCTTCGCCAGGACCGGCGGCATGAAGCAGCTGCAGGGCAATCTGGGCCGGGGGGTCATCAAGATCAGCGCCGTCGCCCCCGAACGCCACATGATCGAGGCGCGCGCCCGGGTCTTCCAGGACCAGGAGGCCGTCAAGACCGCCTTCCGCAACGGCGAGTTCACCGAGGACACCATCGTCGTCGTCCGCTTCCAGGGTCCGCGCGCCAATGGCATGCCCGAACTGCATTCGCTGACGCCCACGCTGGCGGTGCTGCAGGACCGGGGCCTCAAGGTCGCGCTGGTCACCGACGGGCGCATGTCGGGCGCCTCGGGCAAGGTGCCCGCCGCCATCCACATCTCGCCCGAGGCCGCCAGCGGCGGCCCGCTGGCCCGGCTGCGCGATGGCGACATGCTGCGGCTGGACGCGGCGCATGGCACGCTGGAATGCCTGGAAGCCGATTTCGAGGCCCGCACGCCGATGGCCTTCGACCCCGAGGAGAGCAGCGAGGGCATGGGGCGCGAGCTGTTCGCCGCCTTCCGCGCCGTCGCGGGCCCGGCCACCGACGGCGCCGGCGTGGTGGTCTGATCCGTCAGGCCGCCGCCGCCACCTCGCAGACGACCTGTCGCAGATAGCCCGCGAAATCCGCGGCGATCTGGCGGGCAGGCCCGTCTGCCACATAGACGTTCAGCCAGGTCGGCGGCAGCGGCGGCATCGCGCCGCCGTGATCCACCACCTCCAGCCCCGGCTGCGAGATCCCGCGCGGCAACAGCGTGACCCCCAGATCCGCGGCGGCCAGCACCCGCCAGGTGTCGTTGCCCCCCTCGCCCGCGACATGGACCCATTCGATCCCGGCCTGATCCAGCGCCCCCATGCCGACCGGGTAATAGGCGCAGTTCGTCGAATTGGCGATCTGCAGCGGCCGCTCGCGCCAGGCCGTTCCCCCCGTCGCCCCGAACCAGGCCAGATCGACCTTGGCCAGGTTGATGGCGCCGGGCGGGGCATCGAATTCGGTGGTCAGGATCACGTCATGCTCGCCGCGCCGCATCTGGGCCTGCAGGTCCTTGGTGCGCGAATCGTTGATGATCAGCTCGACGCGCGGGAAATCCTGCCGGAAGGCCCGCACGGTCTGGGCGACCTTGGTGAACATCCAGTCGCTGGTCAGCCCCACCCGCAGGCGCCGCTCGGGGCGCAGGCCGGTGAACCGCGCCAGGATCGCGTCGTTCAGCGCCACCAGCTTGCGGCTTTCGCCCAGCAGGTCCTGCGCGAAATCCGACAGCACCACGCCGCGCCCGGCCTTGTCCAGCATGGGGCGCCCGAAGGCCTCCTCCAGCCGCTTCATCTGCATGGACAGCGCGCTCTGCGTCATGTTCAGCGCCTCGGCGGCGCGGGTGACGGCGCCGTATTCGGCCACCGCCTGCAGGGATCTCAGCGTGGCGATGTCCAGATTGCGCATGGCGGCCGATCCTTCATTGTCCTTGATGGCTGGCATCAAAATCATTCGTTTCACAGATAGGCCACGGCGGGATACCAATCAAGGATGAAGATGATCCAAGCATCATTCATCTTCATCCCTGATGGATCATATCACCGGAGTTGACCGATGACCCCCAATTCCAAGGCCCTGCTGCGCGTCGTGACCGGCCACGGCATCCTGCCCCGCCCCTCGTGGATCGAACGGATCCTGACGATGTTCGACCTGCGCCGCACCCGGCTGGACCTGGACCGGCTGACCGACGACCAGCTGCGCGACATCGGCCTGACCCGCGAGGATGTCGAGGCCGAGATGAACCGCCCCCTCTGGGACGTTCCCGCCCATTGGCGCCGCCGCTAGAGCTCGTCGTCGCCCTGCCGGGTGGGCGGGCCGAAGCGGTCCAGCATCCGCGCCTCGATCTGGTCACGGGTCTGGCGATAGGCGGCCAGCCGCGCCTCGCGCCCCTCGGCGAGGCCCGTGGGGTCCATGATCGGCCAGTACTCGACCTCCAGATGCGCGTGGCGCGTCATCTCCAGCGCCATGCGCTGGCTGGCGGGCGACAGCGCCACGATCAGGTCGAACTGGCCCAGATCATCGCCCCAGTCCCGCATCTGGTCGAAGCTGCGGCTGCGGTGGTTGGCCAGATGCACGCCGATCTCGTCGCAGACGGCGATGGCAAAGCCGTCCACCTCCATGTCGCTCTTCACGCCCGCAGACTGCACATAGGCGGCGCGGCCGTGGAACTTCTTCATCATCCCCTCGGCCATGGGCGAGCGGATGGCATTGTGGTCGCAGCAGAACAGGACCGACGAGGGGATCTTGTCCTGCGCCATGCCCGGTCAGCCCTGCGGGATCAGCGCGCAGATGAGGGTGAACAGGCGCCGCGCGGTGTCGATGTCCAGGGTGGCCTTGCCCTCCAGCCGCTCCTGCAGGGTGCGCGCGCCCTCGTTGTGGATGCCGCGCCGGGCCATGTCGATCGCCTCGATCTGGGCGGGGGGCAGGCGCTTGACCGCGTCGAAGTAGCTCTGGCAGATCTGGAAGTAATCCTTGACCACCTGCCGGAAGGGACCAAGCGACAGGTGGAACTCGGCCACCTTGGCGCCCGCCTCGTCGGTCATGTCGAAGACCAGCCGCCCCTCGCGGATGGACAGGTCCAGGATAAAGGGCCCGTCGGGCGCCGGTGCCCCATCGCGGCCCGGGACGGTGAAGCTGTTGTCCTCGATCAGATCGAAGATCGCCACGCGCCGCTCCTGCTCCATCTCGGGGGTGGCGGGCGCGATGGCGCTGTCGTCGATCTCGATGCGGGTGATGCGGCTCATTCCGACAGCCTTTCGTTCAGGGTCCCCAACCGAGCCTGAACCGAAGCGCCATGCGCCTGCAAGCCCTCGGATGCGGCCAGACGCACGGCGGCGGGGCCGATGGCCGCCAAGGCGCCCGGCGTCAGCCGCGCCATGGTCGTGCGCTTGACGAAATCCATCACCGACAGGCCGGAGCTGAACCGTGCCGAGCGCGCCGTCGGCAGCACGTGATTCGGCCCGCTGACATAATCGCCCACCGCCTCGGGCGTGTGCGCGCCGAGGAAGATCGCGCCCGCATGGATGCACTTCGCGGCCAGCCCCTCGGGGTCGTCGACGCACAGCTCCAGATGCTCGGGCGCGATGCGGTTGGAGAGGGCTGCCGCCTCGTCCAGATCTCGGACGACGATCAGCGTGCCGTAATCGCGCCAGCTGGCCCCGGCGATGGCCGCGCGGTCCAGCGTCGGGATGATCCGGTCCACCGCGGCCGCCACGGCCTGCGCCATGGCCTCGTCGGTGGTGATCAGGATCGACTGCGCATCCGCGTCATGTTCCGCCTGCGCCAGCAGATCCCAAGCCAGCCAGTCGGGATTCTGATCCCCGTCCGCGATGACCAGAACCTCAGAAGGGCCCGCGATCATGTCGATGCCGACCCGGCCAAAGACCTGCCGCTTGGCCGCCGCTACATAGGCATTGCCCGGCCCAGTGATCTTGTCCACGGGGCGGATCGTATCGGTGCCATAGGCCATCGCCGCCACCGCCTGAGCGCCGCCGATGCGATAGATCTCGTCCACGCCGGACAGCTGGGCCGCCAGCAACACCAGCGGGTTGATGATCCCGTCGGGCGTGGGCACGCAGATCACCAGCCGCTCGACCCCCGCCACCCGCGCGGGGATCGCGTTCATCAGCACGCTGGACGGGTACGCCGCCTGCCCGCCCGGCACGTACAGCCCCGCCGCCGACACCGCCGACCACCGCCAGCCCAGGGTCGCGCCCTCGGGGTCGGTCCAGCTGGCATCCTCGGGCATCTGGCGGGCGTGATAGGCGCGGATGCGCTCGGCCGCCAGCATCAGCGCGGCGCGATCCTCGGGCGACACAAGCGCAACCTGCGCCGCGATCTCCTCGGCCGAGAAGCGCAGCGTCCCGGGCGTCAGGTCCAGCCGGTCGAAGCGCGAGGTCAGCTCGCACAGCGCCGCATCCCCCCGCGCCCGCACGTCGCGGATGATCGCGGTGACCGCGTCGTTCACATCCGTCGAATCCTCGCGCTTGGCCGACAGCATGCGCCCGAACCCGGCCTCGAAACCGGCATCGCGCGTGTTCAGAAAGACCGGCATACGCATCCCCTTTGAAACGCCCCGCCCGCCGCCGTCCCGACCCGCAGGGTCGGCCCCGGGCGATCCGGACGGGCTTCTTCTTCACTCAAATATCCAGATCCCTCACTCGGGGTGCCGCGGCGCCTGGCCCGAGACCGCCGCATGCGGCCGCGTCACGTCGCGCAGGTCCAGGTTGATGCACTCGACCTCAGCGATGATGGTCCCGTCGCCCGCGAAATCCAGCGACAGGCGGCCCGTGCCGTCGGGCCCCGGCTGCCAGCGCAGGGCCAAGAGCGACAGCACCGTGTCGCCCGCGCGCCCCACGCCGTCGCTGACCACCCGGGTCACGTCGCCGATCACCAGGATCGCGCGCACCCGCTCGAAGCTGCGGCCCTCGGTCCGGGCGGCCTCGGCATCCTCCCACCGGAAGCGGGTGACCAGCAGCGCCAGCCGCCGCGCCCTGCGATCATGGGTGATGTCGGCCCCGGTCAGGACCGCGTCCTGCAGCAGCGAGGACAGGATGCGCAGATCGACCTCGTCCTCGGCCTTCAGGGCCAGCGGGCGGGGGTCGGCATCCGAGAAACGGGCGTCGCCGGTCATGAGGCCTCCTCTTTCACGCGTTCGATATGGGCGCCGACGCCGCGCAGCTTGCGCACGACATGCTCGTAGCCCCGGTCCAGGTGATAGACGCGGCTGACAATGGTGGAGCCTTCGGCCGCCATCCCCGCCAGGATCAGGCTGACCGAGGCGCGCAGGTCGGTGGCCATCACCGGCGCGCCGCGCAGCTTCTCGACGCCGGTGACGGTCGCGTGGCCGCCCTGCACCTCGATCCGAGCGCCCATCCGGGTGAGCTCGGGCGCATGCATGAAGCGGTTCTCGAAGATCGTCTCCTCCAGCACCGATGTGCCCTCGGCCATGCACATCAGCGCCATGAACTGCGCCTGCAGGTCGGTCGGGAAGCCCGGGAAGGGCTCGGTCGTGACGTTGACGGCGCGCACGCGGCCGTTTCT
The DNA here is from genome assembly GCF_004683865.2 of Paracoccus liaowanqingii. Classification (NCBI taxonomy): domain Bacteria; kingdom Pseudomonadati; phylum Pseudomonadota; class Alphaproteobacteria; order Rhodobacterales; family Paracoccaceae; genus Paracoccus; species Paracoccus liaowanqingii. Next base: position 1,791,361 of record NZ_CP038439.1, read on the forward strand.
GCGCGCGACCTTGAGGCCGCGCGGGGTCTCCTCGACGCTGATCCCGGCCTCGTCCAGCTTCTCGCAGAAGGCCGCCAGCAGCTCGATCCGCCCGCCGATGCACTCGACCTCGCCCCCGCACATCGCGGGCGCCAGCATGTAAGTGCCGAGTTCAATCCGGTCGGTGACCACCGGGTGCGTCGCGCCATGCAGCGCCTGCACGCCCTCGATGGTGATCGTGCCGGTGCCCTCGCCCTCGATCAGCGCGCCCATCGCCCGCAGGCAGCGCGCCAGATCCACGATCTCGGGCTCGCGCGCGGCGTTCTTCAGGACGGTCGTGCCCCGCGCCAGCGTCGCGGCCATCAGCGCGTTCTCGGTCGCGCCGACCGAGACCACGGGAAAGTCGAAGACCGCGCCGCGCAGGCCGCCCGAGGGCGCCTTGGCGTGGACATAGCCCTCGCGCAGATCCAGGCTGGCGCCCATCGCCTCCAGCGCGCGCAGATGCAGGTCGACGGGCCGCGCGCCGATCGCGCAGCCGCCGGGCAGGGACACCTCGGCCACGCCGTCGCGGGCCAGCAGCGGCCCCAGCACCAGGATCGAGGCGCGCATCTTGCGCACGATGTCGTAATCCGCCCGGTGGCTGGTCAGCGCATGGCTGGACAGGGCCAGCACCTGGCCGTCCTGCAGGCTGGCGACCTCGGCCCCCAGGGATCCCAGCAACGCGGTCATCGTGCGGATGTCCGACAGGCGCGGCGCGTTGGTCAGCGTCAGCGGCTGGTCGGTCAGCAGCGTGGCGGGCATCAGCGTGAGGCAGGCGTTCTTGGCCCCGGCGATCGGGATTTCCCCGCTCAGCGGGCCGTTCCCCGCGACGATGATCTGGTCCATCAGCTGTCCTTGCCTGTCTCGCCGCCCGCGTGCGGGGCGGTCTTGTTCTGGGTATCGCCTGCGGCAGCGTTGTCCGCGGCATTGTCCTCCGCGGCCGGGCCGTCCGGTGCCGGATCGGCGGCACTGCCGGCCGAGCGGGCCCGCGCCTGCGCCTTGCGCCGCGCCAGGTTCGCGCGCAGCGCCTGTCCAAGGCGCTGGTCGCGGCTGTCGGGCCCGGCTGTGTCGTCGCGTCGGTCGGTCATGCCTGCCCTGTTACCGCCGCGCGAGGGCCTCGTCCAGCAAAGCCGACGGGCGACGGCGGCAATCCGACATTTCGCCCGATTTCGCGCAAATGCCCCTTGCGCGCCCCCCGGCCATTGTCTAAACGCCCCCTCATCGGCGCTGTGGTAGCTCAGTGGTAGAGCACACCCTTGGTAAGGGTGAGGTCGAGAGTTCAATCCTCTCTCACAGCACCAGGTCATCCCATGTCCTGAATTGCCTGTCATGCCAGCGTGTTGGTCGACAGATCCCTGCCCCAAACCGTGCCGGTGCGCGCCGTGGCGGCAGATCACCTGCCGCATCCCGTCCCATCATCCGCACCCTGCCGCGATCGTGACCGGTGCCCTGCGCAAGCTCCAAGGAACGCCCAACCCTCGGCGGCGTTTGGCGGGCAACGCAGCAACGCCGGATCACCCGACATGTCAGACAGCCCCCACGCCCCCATCGCCATCGTCACCGGATCGGATTCCGGCATCGGCCGCGCCACGGCAGAGGCGCTGGCCCGGGCCGGGCACGACATCCTGGTCACCTATCACAGCGACCGCGACGGGGCCGAGGCGACCGCCGAGGCCCTCCGGGCTCTGGACCGCACGGTCCATGTCCAGGGGCTCGACCAGAGCGACCCCGCCCAGGTCGAGGCGCTCTTCGCCTATCTCGACGAGCAGGGGCTGCGGGCCGATGTGCTGATCAACAATGCCGGGATCGACGCCAGCGGTGCCCATGCCGTCGACATGGAGGATGACGACTGGCTGAAAACGGTCGCCACCGACCTGACCGGCCCCTTCCTTCTGTGCCGCGCCTTCGCCCGGCGGGCGGTGCCTGCGGGGCATGGCGGGCGCATCGTCAATGTCAGTTCGGTCCACCAGGAGGTGCCGCGTGCCGGATCGTCGGCCTATGACGCGGCCAAGGGCGGGCTGCGGATGCTGGCCCGCACGCTGGCGCTGGAACTGGCCGGGGCGTCGATCACGGTGAACAACGTGGCCCCCGGCATGATCATGACCCCCATCAACCAGGAGGCGCAGGACGATCCCGACCTGCGGCGGCAGATGGAAAGCAACATCCCCCTGGGTCGCGCGGGCCAGCCCGAGGAGGTCGCCGCGCTGATCGCCTTCCTCGTCTCGGACGCGGCCTCCTACATCACCGGGCAAAGCTTCTTCATCGACGGCGGCCTGTCGATCAATCTGGGCCAGGGGGCCTGATCCCCGTGGCGCGCGACGCGGCGGGATTCGCCGATCTGGACAGCTATGCCGCCTTGGGTGACGGGCGCTCGATCGCGCTGTCGGGGACGGATGGCGGCATCGACTGGTGGTGCGTCCCGAACATGGACAGCCCGCCCCTGTTCGACCGCCTGCTGGCCGGCTCGGCCCCGCTGCAGAACGGCGCGCAGGCGGGCTTCTTCGACATCACGCCCCGCGACGCCCGTCAGGTCGACCGGCGCTATCGCCCCGACAGCAACGTGCTGGAGACGCGCTTCCGCGGACCCGGGGGCGTGGCCCTGCTGACGGAATCGCTGAACAGCGGCACGGCGGGGCGGCTGCCCTGGTGCGAGCTGGCCCGCCGGGTGGAGGTGCTGGAGGGGCGGATGAGCTTCGACATCACCCTGCAGCTGGGCCATCGCGCCGGCTTGCGCAGCCCCTACCTGTCCTGCCGCGGCCCGCACGAGACCTTTCATGTCGGATCGGTGCTGGGCCTGTTCCTGCATGGCGACGGCGTCAAGATCACCGATCAGGGCGACGACCGCGTCACCGCCCGGCTGGACCTGGCGGCGGGCCAGCGCGAGATCCTGGCCATCGTCGCGGGCGCGAGCGAGCCGCTGGTCGTGCCGGCGCTGGCCGATATCGACGCGCGGATCGACCTGTCGGACCGGGAATGGCGCGACTGGTGCGGGTCCTTCGCGCCCGACCACCCGGACCGCGATTTCCTGGTCCGCCAGGCGCTGGCGCTGAAGATGCTACTTTACGCGCCAAGTGGGGCCATCGCCGCGGCGGCCACGACCTCGCTGCCCGAGCGGATCGGCGGCGACAAGAACTACGACTACCGCTTTGCCTGGGTGCGGGACGCGGGCTATGTCATCGCCTCGTTCCTGCGGCTTGGCGTGGTCATCGAGGCCAAGGCCGCCCTGACCTGGCTGCTGAACCAGCTCTGTGCCCACGGGGCCCGCGTCTGCTTCCGGCTGGATGGCGGGGTCGAGGAGACGGTGCGGCAGGTCGACCTGCCCGGCTATCGCCACTCGCGCCCGGTCCTGGCCGGCAACCGCGCCGCCCATCAGCACCAGCACGGCATCTATGGCGACATCTTCGAGACGGTGTCGGTCTTCACCCGCGCGGGCAACCTGATCGATGCCCGCAGCGCCGAGACCCTGTCCCACCTGGCCGACGAATGCGCCGACCGCTGGAAGCTGAAGGATTCCGGCATCTGGGAACTGCCCGAGCTGGAACATTACACGATGTCCAAGATCAGCTGCTGGCAGGCCCTGAACCGCGCGGTGGAGCTGGCTGATGCGGGCCAGCTGCCCACCACCTGCCGCGACCGCTGGAGCCGCGAGCGCCAGCGCATCGCCGACTGGATCGACGCGAATTGCTGGAACGAGGATCTGGGCGCCTATGTCATGCATCCGGGCACCACGCGGCTGGACGCGTCGCTGACCCTGGCAGTGCGCTTCGATTTCGACGGCCATGACCGCCTGCGCCGGACGCTGGACGCCATCGACCGGACGCTCGGCGCAGACCGGCATCTGCATTACCGCTACACGGGCATGGATCAGGAAGAGGGGTGTTTCCTGGCCTGTTCCTTCTGGATGGTCGAGGCCCGCGCGCTTCTGGGCCAGAGGGACGAGGCCCGCGCGCTGATGGCGGGCCTGCGCCAGACCATCGCGGACGGCCCCGGCATCCTGCCCGAGATGATCGACCCCACGACCGGCGCCTGGCTGGGCAACATGCCCCAGGGCCTGAGCCATCTGGCGGCGCTGCAGGCCAGCCTGACGCTGCAGCAGGCGTGATCTGCGCCTGCCCGACGGCGCGGCGGGCCGCTTGCCTGCCCCGCCGGTCCGGGGCAGTCTGATCCCCTGCCCCGCCCCCGGGGCGCCGGACGGAAAGGAAGCCGCAGATCGATCAGGCATTGGCGCGCGACGTGGTGGAACTGGGACAGGGGCTGGCCGGCCAATGGCACGCCTTTGCCACGGGCCTGCTGCGACCCTGGAACATCTATCAGCTGCTGATCGCGCTGGCGGTCCTGGCCGTCGCGCATCTGCTGGGCCGGGTGCTGGCGCCGCGGCTGCGGGCCTGGATGCACAGCCGCGAGGGCTGGCCGATGTGGCGGATGCGGTTCCTGGTGGTGGTCCACCGGCGCCTGCGCGGCATCCTGTTCGTGGCCCTTGTCTGGCTGACCGTCATGGTGATGCGCGAGGTGACCTGGCCAAGCCGGTCCTACCTGCTGGTCCTGCTGGCGAACGTGGCGCTGGCTTGGCTGATCATCGTCTTCACCACGCGGCTGATCCGCAACCCGCTGCTGCGCAAGGCGGTGCGGTGGGGCGCGCTCAGCTGGGTCACGCTGAACGCGCTCGGTCTGACCGACCAGACCGCCCGGCTCCTGGACCGCATGGCCATCGAGATGGGCGAGGTCCGCATCTCGGTCCTGATGCTGCTGCAGATGGTCACGATCCTCACGGTCTTCTTCCTGGTCGCCAAGTTCGCCTCGCGCTGGCTGTCGGCGCGGATCGCCGCCAGCGACGACCTGACCCCCTCCATGCGCGTGCTGGCCGTCAAGCTGCTGCAGACGGGCCTGTTCCTGGCCGCCTTCATCATCGGGCTGCGCGCCATCGGCGTCGACCTGACCGCGCTGGCCTTCCTGTCCGGCGCCATCGGCCTGGGGCTGGGCTTCGGGCTGCAGAAGGTCGTGTCGAACCTGGTCTCGGGCGTGATCATCCTGATGGACAAGTCGATCAAGCCGGGCGACGTCATCTCGATCGGCGAGACCTTCGGCTGGATCAACGAGCTGGGCGCCCGCTATGCCTCGATCTCGACCCGCGACGGGCGCGAATACCTGATCCCGAACGAGGACCTGATCACCGGCCAGGTCGTCAACTGGTCCCATTCCGACGAGTTCGTCCGCCTCGACATCCGCTTCGGCGCCTCCTATGACGACGACCCGCATCTGGTGCGCCGCATCGCCACCGAGGCCGCCCTGACCGACGAGCGGGTCCTCAGCACCCGCCCCCCGGTCTGCCACATCACCGGCTTCGGGGATTCCAGCGTCGACTATGTGCTGCGCTTCTGGATCAAGGACCCGACCGGCGGCCTGACCAACATCCGCGGCAAGGTCTTCCTGGCGCTGTGGGACACGTTCAAGGCCCACGGCGTCACCATCCCCTTCCCGCAACGCGAGGTGCGGCTGGTCGACCGGGGTGGTTCCCGGCAGGATTGAGGCGGGCAGGGGTGGCGGGGGACAGCGCCCCCTCAGCGCGGCCTGGCCGCAGGGCCGCGTCGCCCCGCCACCACCCGCACCGTCGCGGCGACGACCAGCGCGCAGAGCGCAAGCTTCGACACCGTCTCCATCGTCCCCTGGATCAGCACCGCATGCAGGACCGTTCCCGAGACGATCACGGCGGCCAGGGTGAGATGGGCCCGCCGCCAGAGCAGGGGTCGCAGGCGCAGGCGGCGGCGGGTCGCCGCCAGCAGCGCGGCGCCGAAGACCGCCCACATGGCGATGACCCCCCAGACCGAGAAGGGGGTCGGCGACCTGAACAGCAGGGCATCGACCACATCGGGCGGGCTGGTGATCCAGAGGGCCGCGACATGGATCAGGACGGCGGCGACCAGCCCCGCGCCGATCCAGCGATGCGTGCGGCGCGAGGCGGCCAGCGTCAGGCCCGGCAGCAGCCCCGCGGCCAGCAGGGGCTGCACCAGCAGCAGCGCCAAGGCGGCGACCCCGGCCAGCCCCGCCAGGATATAGACCGGGTCGCGCCACGCCAGCAGCGGGCTGGCGGCGGCGGCAAGGATCGGCACGATGAGGGCGGCCAGCAGGGCAGCCCAGACCAGCGCCGTCCGCCGGCGGATCGCGCCTGTTGACGGCACGCGGATCAGACCGGCTGCAGGACGAAGTCCGCGCTCAGGCTGGTGTCGCTGGCCCGTGCCATGACGGGGCGCAGGAAGACGGTCTGGAACTCGGCGCCGTCATAGGCCAGATGGCCGTGGGCCTGACCGAAGGCCGGGATGATCTGCGGCATTTCCAGCCGGAAGACCCCCTCCGCATCCGTCAGCGTGGCGCCGTGGCTCTGGGGGTCACGTTCCTGCCCCTCGGTGGTGTGGGCCCAGATCTGGATGCGCTGCCCGGCCAAGGGCGCCCCGTCGCCCGCGCGGCGCACGGTGCCGGTCATCCAAAAGCCGCCCCCGCCGATCCGCGCCACGACCGGCGCCCCGGGACGGTAGTTGTTGGCCCCGCCCCGCATCGAGGGCGTCGGCGCCAGCCCCTGCGCCCGGGCGGGGACCAGCAGGCCGGTCATCCCGGTGGCGGCAACGGCGCCCGCGACGCGCAGCAAGGTCCGGCGGGTGGTGCGATGGGTCGTCATCAGGCATTCTCCTGCGAGGGCCGATGCGGGGGGCGCCCGGCGTGGCTTCGGACCGATCATAGCGCGATCCCGGCCAAAACCGATGCGACCGAAGCGACGGAGGCGGCAAACCGCGCTCAAGACTGCGTGAGGGAGGATGCGCATGAGGCAGATGTCGCGCGACCAGGGACAACTCCGAATGCCGGAGGCCAGCACGATAATCTGGGAAATTAATGGTGCCCGGAGACGGATTTGAACCGCCGACACGCGAATTTTCAATCCGCTGCTCTACCAACTGAGCTATCCGGGCCCCGGACGGCGCCATCTCTGGCGCCCGAGTGAGCGGTATTTACGAAGCGGAGGGGCGACTGTCCAGACCCAATCCGCGGTTTTTTTTGCTCGGACTGTCAGTCCCGGTCGGGATCGTCCGAGGGGACCTCCTCCAGCGGGGGGCCGGGGATGACATAGGCGCCGCGCAGCCATTTCGCCAGATCGACATCCGCGCAGCGCTTGGAACAGAAGGGGCGATAGCGCGGGGTGCTGTCCTTGCTGCAGATCGGGCAGGCCATCAGGTGCCCCCGCCGGCGGCGGCCAGACGGGCCAGCGGCACGCGGTCGCGCTTGCGGGTCAGCTCGTAGAGACCCATCGCGGTCCAGCCGACCAGCGTCGCCTCGGTCCCCGCCTGGCGGAAGGCGGCCTGCAGGACCTGGTCCAGCGTGGCGCGGTCGCGCTTGGGCATGGGGGCGAAATCGATGACGATCTGGCCGCCCAGGCCCCGCAGCGTCAGCTGGCGCGGCAGTTCGCGGGCCAGCGCGATATTGGCCTTGAGCCCGGCTGCGGCCGAGCTGTCATTGCCGGTGTTCACGTCGACGGCCACCAGCGCGCGGGTCACCTCGACATGCGCATCGCCACTGCCCGGCAAAGGCAGGCGATCGGCCAGCAGCGCGTCGACGGCGTCCAGCACGCCGCAGCGGTCGAAGCTGTCCGCGCCCTCCTCGACGGCGTCGGGGACCGGGTCGGCCCAGTCCATCCAGGCCTGCTCCCACGGCGTGGGGGCGTCCAGCAGCAGCTCGGGGCCGCCCGAGGTCTCGGCGCAGATGCGGTCGGTCAGATCGATCAGCTCGGTCAGTTCGGCCAGGATCTCGTCATCTTCGGCCTCGGCGGCGGCGCTGCGCAGGATCAGGCCGTGGTCGCGGTCGCCCAGGGCGGTGCGGCCCAGGGCCTCCAGCGCCTCGCGGCGATCCTCGTCGCGGATGCGGCGCGAGACGTTCACGCCGGGGGCGCCGGGCGTCACCAGCACGTGGCGGCCGCGAAAGATCAGCCGGGTGGACAGGGGCACGGCCTTGCCCTCCTCGGCGACGCCCGCGACCTGCACCAGCAGGGGCTTGCCCTCGGACACGCCCTTGCGGTCGCGCAGATAGCCGGTCTGCCCGTCGGGCAGGCGCAGGAAGACCCCGCCCTGCCCCTTCATGAAGCGGTCGGTCTGCGCGCGGCAGATGGCGCCGGGCGCCAGCGCGGTCAGGGGATCGGCGGCGACCATCAGGTCGACCAGCTGGCCATCCTCCATCAGGGCGGCGGATTCGAGCCCGAACAGATGGCCCAGAACGACTTGGCGACCCTTCATCGGGCATCTCCTTTCGGAATGGGGTGGATGCCGATGGCGGCCAGCATCGCGGCGGTTTCCGCCAGCGGCAGCCCCACCACGGCGGAAAACGATCCCTGCAGCCAGGGGATGAAGGCGGCGGCGGCGCCCTGGATGGCATAGCCCCCGGCCTTGCCCTGCCAGTCGCCCATGTCCAGATAGCGCTGCAACTCGGGCGCGGCGATCGGGCGCATGCGGACCTTGGTCTCGACCAGGCGCTGCGACAGGCGGCTGCCGTGGCGCAGCGCGACGGCGGTCAGCACGACATGGCGGCGCCCGGACATCAGGCGCATGAAGGCCGCGGCCTCGTCGCGGTCGGCGGGCTTGCCCAGGATGCGGCGGCCGACGGCCACGGTGGTGTCGGCACTCAGCGCGGCCTCGTCGGGCGCCAGGTCCAGCGCCGCGGCCTTCTCGGCGGCCATGCGGCGGACATAATCGCGCGGCACCTCACCCTTGCGCGGGGTCTCGTCGATATCGGCGGGGCGCAGGGCGTGGGGGGTGATGCCGATCTGGGCCAGCAGGTCCAGCCGTCGCGGGCTGGCCGATCCCAGGATCAGCCGGGGCGGGCGGGACGGCGCGGGGACCGGGCCGTCTGCCGTCTCGGCGGCCGGCGGGGCCAGGGCCCCGGCAGCGGGTTTACTTGAAGCGGTAATTGATCCGCCCCTTGGTCAGGTCATAGGTGTTCATTTCCACCTGCACCTTGTCGCCGGCCAGAACGCGGATGCGGTTCTTGCGCATCTTTCCTGCCATATGTGCGATGATCTCATGGCCGTTTTCAAGCTCGACCCGGAATGTCGCATTGGGCAGGAGTTCTTTCACGACGCCGGGGAATTCGAGCATTTCTTCCTTGGCCATGGTCACTCCATCATAATCGTCCCGCAGGATTCGGGACCGCCGTTACATGCGGCGGCAGCGCGGGAGATTCAAGGAGAAAGCGCCGCCCTAGCCGCCCAGCATGGTCAGGCCGGTCATGGCGGGGAAGCTGACGACGGGTGCCCCGGCGCCGGTCTCGCGGAAGGGATCGGGCCGCGCAAGGTCCTGCGGCGGGGCGACGCCCGGCATCCCGTCCAGATCGCCCGGGGCGTGGCGGGCGGGGAAATCGGCCTCGTCCCCTGCCAGGGGCAGGGCGGGATCGCGCAGGCGCAGTGCGTGGCATCCCTCGGCCTCGCCGAACTTGCCGGTGGCCAGGACCTGCCCGTCGGCGGTCTCCAAGGTGGCCTGCGCCAGGCTGTTGCGCGGCAGGGTCAGAAGCCGCCCCTGCGTCAATCCGCGCAGCTCGGCCAGCGAGATGCGGCGGCGGCAGAGGATGGCCGAAAGCTGGACCGGCGCGTCCTGCATGGCGGCCGCAAGGGTCGGACGCGGGGACGGCGGCGGCGGGGACGGGGCCGCGGGGGCGGCCACCTGCGGGGGGGCGGGCGCTTCGGTCCGGGGGCGGGCCAGGCCCGCGGGCTGCGGCAGGGCCAGCAGCAGCTTGCCCTCGCGCATGTCGGGGGCGCCGATGCCCAGATCGAAGGACAGGCTGCGGAACGGCCCGTCGTCCAGCATCAGCGACAGCGGGCGCGGATCATCCAGATGGGTCATGAAGCTGAAGCCCGCCACCGCCTCGAACCCCTCGACCCCGGCCATCTCGGCGGGCAGTTCCTTCAAGAAGGTGTCGATGAATTCGGCACAGAGCAGCGCGTCGCTGCGCGACGGGCGGCGGCGTTCCAGCCCGCGCGAGGTCACCCGGCCCAAAGCCTGCCATTCGACCAGCCCCGCCACGGCCTGCGGACAGAGCGCGATGGCGCCTAGGCTGTCGCCCGGGCCCTGCAGCACCGCGATCAGCGGCAGGTCGGACAGCATCTCGGGCAGCTCGGCCAGCGTCAGCGCCCCGGGCCGGACCGACAGCGTCCGCACCGGCAGCTTGTACAGCCGGTCCGCCGCCCGCCCGATCGCCGTGGCCGCCGCCCGCGCCGGGGTGGGGGCCGCGGGCGAAGGCAGCTGAGGCGCCCCGCCCTGCCCCAGCCTGGCCTGGCTGCGCACCCGCAACATGCGGCGCAGGACGCCATCGCCGCGATCGTTGGGGTCAGAAGGGATCATGTCGGGTCCGAATCGCTTGCTCGCCACGTCCCAATCTGGGCGGTCTCGATTGAAAAAGGGTTAACCGGGCAGCTCGGACCCGGCCGATGCGGGCGGGCGCTGCGGCAGGGTGATGCGGAAAGCGGCACCGCCCTGCCCCGGCAGATAGCTGATGTCGCCGCCAAGCGTCAGCATGATCTCGCGGCAGATGGCCAGGCCCAGGCCCGCCCCTCCGGCCCGGGCCGGATCGTTCAGCCGGGCGAACTTCTCGAAGATCAGGGACTGGCGCCCGCTGTCGATACCGCTGCCATTGTCGACGATGTCGATCACCGCGCCGCCCGCCTCGGGACGGCGGGTGCGCAGGATCAGAACCGGATGGGCCGCGTCGCAATACTTGCGGGCATTGGTGATGACGTTGATCAGCACCTGCAGCAACCGGTCGGGATCGGTGATCAGGCCCAGATGCTCGGCCGGCAGGTCGCGGTCGATCAGGAACCCCCGCTCGGGCCGGGTGGCCGAGGCCGCGGCCAGCGCGCGGGTGATCAGGTCGTGCAGGTTCACGACCGACACGTTCAGCTGCGCCCGCCCGCTTTCCAGCACCGACAGGTCCAGCAGATCGTCCAGAAGCCGCGTCAGCCGCCCCGCCTCGGCATGGATGATGCCGGCAAAGCGGCTGCGCTCCTCGGGCGTCAGGTCGGGCTCCTTGAGGATCTCCGAGAAGGCCCGGACCGAGGTCATGGGCGTGCGCAATTCGTGGCTGATCTGGCCCAGGAAGGCGTCCTTCTGCACCGACAGGTCGGTCAGCTTGTCATTGGCCTCGCGCAGCTGCCGTGCGGTGCGGGTCAGTTCGGCCTGCGCGGCCTCCAGCCGCTGCGTCTCCTCCTTGGCGCGCTGCGCCTCGTCGGCAACCTGCAGCAGGTCGGCCACGGTCAGCGCGACGCCCCCCGCCACGCGGTCGATCATCGCATGCGCGGTGGCCGAGCCGATGGACCCCGCCAGCCGCCGCTCCAGCCGGGTCAGGAAGCGCGGGGTCAGGTCGGGCAGATAGCCCGAGCGGCCCTGCGCCCGCGCCTCGGCCTGGAAATAGCGCAGCGCGGCATCGGCCCCCCAGACCTTGCGCGCCATCGCCAACAGCGGCTCGGCCCGGTCGTCGCCACGCATCATGCGGCTGTGGCGGATGGGCTCGACCGCCGAGACGAAGGACAGGCCCTGCAGGCGTTCCACCGGATCGGGAAAGCCAAAGATCGACATGCCGATGAAGGCCAGCGTGTTCACGACCAGTGACCCCATGACCGCCGCCGTCCACGGGTCGACCCCCGGCGGCACCGGCAGATCGCCCCCGACCCCTACCGAGGGCAGGAAGATCAGCGCCATCCACAGGACCAGCCCCGATCCGATCCCCGCATAGGCACCCTTGCGGTTGGCGCCGCGCCACAGCAGGCCCCCAGCATCGCGGGCAGCACCTGCGCCATGCCGGTGAAGGCCACCAGCCCCATCGCCGCCAGCGCCGCGGTCCCGCCCGAGGCCTGATGATAGACCCAGCCCGCCGCCATGACGGCCAGGATCGCCACGCGCCGGGCGTTCAGCACGAAGCCGCGCAGGTCGTCGCTTTCGTCTGGCGAGGGAATGCGGCGCAGCGCCAGCCAGGCGGGCACCAGCCAGTGGTTCGACACCATCGTCGCCACCGCGATCGCGCAGACCACCACCATGGATGTCGCGGCCGAGAAGCCGCCCAGAAAGACCAGCAGCGCCAGCATGTCCTGCCCCGCCGCCGCCGGCAGGGTCAGCACGTACAGGTCCGGGTTCGACCCGGCGGGCAGCAGCTCGCGCCCCATCACCGCGATGGGCAGCACGAAGAGCGACATGGCGAATAGATAGGCCGGAAAGGCCCAGCCCGCGACATGCAGGCGCTCCTCGTCGGCAGCCTCGACGACCATCACCTGGAACATGCGCGGCAGGGTCAGGATCGCGGCGGCCGAGACCAGGATCAGCGCCGTCCAGCGGTCGGGCCGCAGCAGCCAGCCCTCGGCCACCTGCGGATCGGCGGCGGTGCGCGCGATGCGGTCCAGCATGTCGCCGGGGCCGTCTGCCAGTCCCCAGACCACGAAGACCCCAAGCGCGATGAAGGCCACCAGCTTGACCACCGCCTCCAGCGCGATGGCGGTGACGACGCCGTGGTGGCGTTCGTCGGCGGCCAGGTTGCGCGTGCCGAAGAGGATGGTGAACAGCGCCAGCCCCGCCGCCACCCACAGCGCCGTGCCGCCAAGCGCGCCGTCGATGTCGGGGCCGTTCGGGGCGTTAGTGGCGAAGACCTCGAAGGACAGGCGCACCGATTGCAGCTGCAGCGCGATATAGGGAGTCGAGGCGATGACCGCGATCAGCGTCACGATGGCCGCCAGCCGGTTCGACTTGCCGAACCGGGCCGAGATCAGGTCCGCGACCGAGGTGACGTGATGCATCCGTGCGACCCGCACCAGCCGCCGCAAGCCCCACCAGGCGGCGGTGAAGACCAGCGTCGGCCCCAGATAGATCGTGGCGAACTCCAGGCCCGAGCGCGAGGCGTAGCCCACCGCGCCGTAGAAGGTCCAGGCCGAGCAATAGACCGACAGCGACAGCGTGTAGACCAGCGGATGGTCCAGCCAGCGCACATGGCCCCGCGCCGCCGCGCGGTCGGCGGCATAGGCCACGCCGAACATCAGCGCGACATAGCCCAGGCACGTGGCCAGCAGCGCCTCAAAGGGCATCGGCGGGCCCCTCGGTTCGAGGCGGCGGCGTCTCGGTCGCGGGGGCGGCGTCTCGGTCGCGGGGGGCGGCGTCTCGGTCGCAGGGGGCGGCGTCTCGGTCGCAGGGGGCGGCGTCTCGCTGGCGCGCAGGGTGGCGGCCTCGGCGCGCAGCAGGGCGCGGTGCAGCGCCCACACGACGACGATCAGCCCGGCCCACAGCCCGAAGATCCAGACCGCGCCGCCCGCATAGGACAGGCTGGCGGGCATCCACCAGACCGGCACCAGGATCAGCAGCATCGTCAGGACCGGCAGCACCCGCGCCGCATCGCCAAGGCGGCGGCGATGAAACGAGGCGCGTTCCAGAAACAGCGGCCGGTCGGGCATCAGCGCCCCCTGCCCCGACCGGGCGACGGCCCGCGCCTCATGGCAGCATCCGGCGCACGGTCCGGCGCAGCTCGTCATTGTCGAAGGGTTTGGCCAGCACCGCATCGGCCCGCGCCCCGGCATCCGGGCTCTGGCCGCGCGCGGTCAGCATCAGGACCGGGGTGGTGGCCAGGGCCGCGTGATCCTCGGCCCGCAGGTCGTCCAGGATCTGCGCGCCCGAGCGGTTGGGCAGCATCAGGTCCAGGATCACCAGGCGCGGCGCGGCGGCGCGGATCGCCTCGATCGCGCCCGCGCCATCGGCATGCAGCCCGACCCGCCAGCCCTCGCGCGTCAGCAGGAAGCGCACCGCCTCGGCGATGTTGGGCTCGTCCTCGATCATCAGGATGTCCATCTGCATCCGGCCAAGCCTCCCCGCCTGCGGTCCCGCGCGTCCCCGGGCGCGCGCGGGGATCATGGGCCGGATCGCGGCCCGCTGTCAAAGGTCCGCTGCCACGATTTTGCGTGGCCGGTCAAGCCTGTCCGGTCAGGTCACGCCCTGCCGCCCGGCCCTGCCTGCGGCATCAGGATCGAGACCTCGCGACGGGCCGGGCAGTCGATGCGCGGACAGATGCGGCAGGCCGGGCCGATGGGCAGCGCGTCGGCGGGCGCGGGCCCGTCCACGGGCATCAGCAGCATCAGCGCATCGGTCAGCAACGGCCCGTCCAGCCCGCGCGGCTGGTGGCGCTGCGCATAGGACAGGGTCCGAAAGCCCCGCCCCTCGGGGGTGACGACCGCGCGGGCCAGCGCCACCTGCGGCACCGCCAGCGCATGATACAGCGGCCAGAGCGCGCAGCTGTCGCCCGGGCGCGGCAGCGCGAAGCCCTGCGCGGCGCGGCGCGTGGTCAGCACGCCCGAGCCGTCGCAGACCAGCAGGCCCGCCCCCTCGAAGCCCGGCGGGCGCAGATCGGCCAGCCGCCGCATCACCAGATCCAGCGGCAGGTCTAGGATGCCCGCCAGCCGCAGCGGATCGGCCGGGCGCCCGGCATCGGCCACCGCCCCCGCCAGCACCGCGTCGGGCAGCGCCGCACGATCCGCCTGCAGCCCGTCCAGCAGCTCGGCCGCCATCGCCCGCGCGGCATCCGAGGCCAGCACGGACGGGTCGGGCACCTGATGCCCGGCCTCGGCCAGCCAGGCCTCGACCTCTTCCTGGGGGGTGCAGGCGTGGCCCTCGGCCTCGAAGCTGTCCAGATGGGCCACCAGCGCCTGCGCGGTCAGCGACAGGCGCTGGCTGTCCTGATGCAGGTTCTGGTGAAAGCGCCGCCGCCATTCGGGCGAGATCTCGCCCTCCTCGACCAGGATCGCGGCGGTCGAGCGCACGGCGGTCACCGCCGACAGGATCTCGTGCAGCGTGGTCAGCAGATAGGGGTCCTGCGTCATGCGGTCCGACAGGTCGACCAGCTGGCGCTCCAGCCCGCCCGCGCGCCGGGCATGGGCGATCAGCAGCGCCGACCAGCCCGGATAGCGCGCCAGGTATTCGGTGACCTGATCCAGTTCGGGCGCGGTGCCCACGGCCACGGGATGGGCCGCCGCCTCCCGCAGGGCGGCGATGCGGATCTCCTCGCGGCCCTCGGCCAGCTCGTCGGCGGGCACCTCCAGCTCGGCGGCCAGCCGCGCGATCAGGTCGGGGCCGACGGGGCGGCGGTTGTGTTCGATCAGGTTCAGATAGGCCGCCGAGATGCCGATGGACCGCGCCACCTCGGCCTGCCGGCGCGACAGGGCCAGGCGCCGCTCGCGGATGCGGGTTCCGGTCAGGACATTCGCGCTGCGCCCGGTCATCGCGGATCAGACCGCAAGGCCGTGCCGCCCCGCCAGGTCGGTGAACAGCTGCCACGCCACCCGGCCCGAGCGCGCGCCCCGCGTCGCCTGCCATTCGATCGCCTCGGCCCGCAGCCGGTCGGGGTCGATGTCCAGCCCGTGGATGGCGCAATAGCCCCGCACCATCGCCAGGAACTGATCCTGGTCGCAGGGGTGAAAGCCCAGCCACAGCCCGAAGCGGTCCGACAGCGAGACCTTTTCCTCGACCGCCTCGCCGGGATGGATCGCGGTCGCGCGTTCGTTGTCGATCATTTCGCGCGGCATCAGGTGGCGCCGGTTCGAGGTGGCGTAGAGGATGACATTGTTCGGCCGCCCGCTGATCCCGCCATCCAGCACCGCCTTCAGCGACTTGTACTGCACGTCCTCCTGGCCGAAGGACAGGTCGTCGGAAAAAAGCAGGAAGCGCCGCGTCGAGGCCCGTCCCAGCACCGCCAGCAGGCGCGACACCGAGGCCAAGTCGTCGCGCGCGATCTCGACCAGGACCAGCGGCAGGCCCTGCGCCACGGCCTCGGCATGGACCGCCTTGACCAGCGACGACTTGCCCATGCCCCGGGCACCCCAGAGCAGCGCGTTGTTCGCGCCGAAGCCGCGGGCGAATTGCAGCGTGTTGTCCAGCAGCACCTGCTTGGCGCGGTCAATGCCGATCAGCTGGTCCAGCGCCACGCGGTCGACCCGGTCCACCGGCTCCAGCCGGTCGGGATCGGGGTGCCAGACGAAGGCCGCGGCCTTGCCGAAATCGGGGGCCGGCACGGGCGGCGGGGCCATCCGTTCCAGCGCCTCGGCGATGCGGTCCAGGATCGGGCGGGTCACCGCGCCGGCTCCTTGTCGTCGCCCTCGTCCTCGTCGTCATCGACCCACAGGCCCTGGGCGCGCAGCTCGGCCTCGCGCTTGCGCTCGATCCGGGCGACTAGCTGGATCGAGACCTCGTAGAGGCCATAGATCACCACGAACAGCACCACCTGAGAGATGACGTCGGGAGGCGTCGCCACCGCCGCCAGCGCCAGGATCGCCACCACCGCATAGCGGCGCACCGATCCCAGCCCCTCGGCCGAGACCAGCCCCGCCTTGCCCATCAGCGTCAGCAGCACGGGCAGCTGGAAGCTGAGGCCGAAGGCCAGGATGAACTTGATGGTCAGCGACAGGTATTCGTCGACCGAGCCCTGGAACACGATCGCCGCCAGCGCGCTGGCGTCCGGGGCCGCCGCCGCACCCGCGGCCGTCGCATCGTCGGGCAGCTGCAGCGGTCCCTGCTGGAAGCTGAGGAAGAAGTCGTAGGCCATCGGCAGGATGACGTAGAAGGCGAACGACCCGCCAATGA
Source organism: Paracoccus liaowanqingii (assembly GCF_004683865.2). Classification (NCBI taxonomy): domain Bacteria; kingdom Pseudomonadati; phylum Pseudomonadota; class Alphaproteobacteria; order Rhodobacterales; family Paracoccaceae; genus Paracoccus; species Paracoccus liaowanqingii. The sequence continues at coordinate 1,808,007 of NZ_CP038439.1, forward strand.
AGAACATGACCGGCGAGGCGATCAGGAAGGGAAAGAAGGCGGCCTTCTCGTTGCGATAGAGGCCCGGGGCGACGAAACGCCACATCTGGTAGCCGATGATCGGAAAGGCCAGCACGAACCCGCCCAGAAGCGAGATGCGCACGGCGACGAAGAAGCCCTCCTGCAGCTTCAGCAGGATCAGTCCGCATTCCTGGCCGCGTTCCTCCAGCGCATGGCAGATGGGCTGGGTCAGGACGTTGTAGATCGGGTTCCAGATCGTGTAGCTCAGCACCATCGCCACGATGAAGGCGACCATCGACCAGATGATGCGGGTGCGCAGCTCGGTCAGATGCTCGATCAGCGGGGCCGAGCTGTCGTCCAGATCGTCGTCCGTCTGCGGCTTGGTCTTGGTCTTGCTGGCCAATTCAGTCGTCTTTCATGTCGCGGCGGCGCACCGCATGCAGGCGCCGTGCCGAAGCCGGGGCGTCGCCGGTCCCGGCCGGGGATGCGGCGGGGGTGGCCTGCGGCGCGGCCAAGACCGGGGTTGCAGCCGCCGCCGATGCCCCTGCCGCGGCGGGCAGCGGGCCCGTCACGGGGGCGGCGGCCTTTGCCACCGCCTGCGGGGTCGCCGGTGCATCGGGATCGGGCTGCAGGCCCGCGCCCTTGGGGGCCGGGCGCTTGGGGTCCCATTTCTCGAACCGGTCCGCCGCGCGGTCCAGCGCGTCGAGGCCGAGCGATTTCTTCGAGGTCAGGTTCTTGACGTCGCGCAGGGATTTCGACGCCTCGTCGAGGCCCGATCCCTTGGCGGCATCCTCCATGGCCGACGAAAATTCCCGCGCCATGCCCCGCGCCTTGGCCGTGAAGCGGCCCAGGGCGTGGAACAGGTGCGGCAGGTCCTTGGGACCCACCACGATCAGGGCCACGATGCCGATCAGCAGCAGCTCGGTCCAGCCGACGTCCAGCATGGGATCCCTGCCTTTCCGGCGATCAGCTGCGGTCGGTCGGACGCGGGCCGGGAACGGGCGATCCGTCGGGACCGACCGAGGTGGTCCCCGGCATGGCGCCATGCGGGGTCACGTTGCGCGCGGCCTCGCCCGGCACCTGACGGGTTGGGGTGCGGTCGATGTCGGCGGCGGTTTCCACGTCATTGGCGGGATCGTTGACGCCGCGCTTGAAGGCGGTGATGCCTTTGCCGACCTCTCCCATCAGCGAGGACACCTTGCCGCGTCCGAAAAGGACCAGCACGACGACCGCGATCAGAAGGATGCCCGGAAGGCCAATGTTGTTCAGCATGAGAAACTCCCTTGCAGGGTGGTCGGGCCACCCGCCGCTGACATTTACCCCCTTGCCCGGGGGAATGCAAAGCCCATTCCCGTGAGGATCGGCGGCTGTCCGCAGGGATACCTGCGGGGACAGCGGCGCTTGGCAGCGCGCCCGGGCCGGGTGATAAGGGGGCATGGACATGTCCCTCTACGTCACCGCCTTCGTCACCCTGTTCGTGGTCATCGACCCGATCGGCCTGGCGCCGATCTTCATCGCCCTGACCCCGGGCATGGACGCGCCCGCCCGGCTGCGCATCGGCCTGAGATCGCTTGTGATTGCCGCGATCCTGCTGACGCTGTTCGGGCTGGCCGGAGAGGCGATCCTGTCGGGCATCGGCATCTCGATCTCGGCCTTCCGCATCGCGGGGGGCCTTCTGCTGTTCCTGACCGCGCTGGACATGCTGTTCGAGCGGCGCACCGAGCGGCGCGAGGGCCAGGCCGAGAACGAGGGCGGCGCGGACGATCCGTCGGTCTTTCCGCTGGCCATGCCGCTGCTGGCGGGGCCCGGCGCGCTGGCCACGATGATCCTGCTGGCCGGCGAGAATCAGGGCATCGCCCATGTCGCGATGATCCACCTGATGATGCTGGCCGTGCTGGGCATCTGCATGGTGCTGTTCGTGCTGGCCACGCCCCTGGCCCGCGCCCTTGGCCGGACCGGCACGATGGTCGTCACGCGCCTGCTGGGGATGCTGCTGGCGGCGCTGTCGGTGCAGTTCGTCATCGACGGGCTGCAGGGCTCGGGGCTGTTCTCATGAGCGGGGACGAGGTCTCGCGCCTGGCCTTCTATGGCCTGCTGCTGGTGGTCATCGGGGGCGCGATGCTGGTCGAGCTGTCGGGCCGCGGCGGGCGGGCGCTGCGCCAGCTGTTCCTGTGGGGCGTGGTGATCGCCGGGCTGGCCCTGGGCTATGACTGGTGGCAGGGGGCCAACGCGCCGCGCCAGCAGGTGCTGGAGGGCGGCGCCCGGATCGAGATCCCGGCAGGCCCCGGCGGGCATTTCCATCTCGAGGCGCTGCTGAACGGCACGCCCGTCGACTTCATCGTCGATACCGGCGCGACCACCGTCGCGCTCAGCCGCAGCGATGCCGAGGCCATCGGAATGGACCTGGGCCGACTGCGATTTTCGGGGCAGGCGGTGACGGCGAACGGGCGCGTTGGCACCGCGCCCGTCACCATCGCGCAATTCGCGCTTGGCGATGCGGTGGACCGCGACGTGCCCGCCGTAGTCATCGACAGCGAGCTGCAGGACAGCCTGCTGGGCATGTCCTACCTGCGCCGCTTCGCCCGCGTCAGCTTCGAGGGCGACCTGCTGGTGCTGGAGCGCTGACTGCGGCGCCTCAGCCCGGGCGGGCGTTCGACATCTGCCGGATCGTGGCGAAGATCACGTCGATGCCCCGCGCCAGCTGCACGTAATCGGTCCATTCCTCGGGCGCGTGCGAGATCCCGCCCCGGCTTGGCACGAAGATCAGGCCGGTGGGCGCGACCCCCGCCATGATCATCGCGTCATGCCCCGCCCCGCTGACCATCACCCTGTGCGAGACGCCCAAGGCATCCGCCTGCCCCGTCAGCGCGGCATGGATCTGGCCCGACAGGGGCGTGGGGGCTGCGTAAAGCTGCTGCTCGACCGTGCAGGTCAGGCCGTTGCCTTGCGCATGGGCGGCGGTAGCGCGGACCATGTCGATCAGCTGGCGCACATCCGCCTCGGCGGGCGCGCGCAGATCGACCGAGAACCAGACATGGTCGGGAATGACATTGGCGCCGCCCGGCAGCACCTCCATCTTGCCCACGGTCAGCACGCTGTCGCGGCCCACCTGCCGCGCCAGATCGGGCAGTTGCGACAGGATGCCCACCGCGCCCACCAGCGCGTCGCAGCGCTGGTCCATGGGCGTGGTGCCCGCATGTCCCGCCCGGCCCCGCACGGTGACCTTCAGCTGCGCCAGCCCGACGATGCGGTCGACGATGGCGATGTCGCGGCCCTCGGCCTCCAGCACCGGGCCCTGCTCGATATGCAGTTCCAGGAAGGCGTGGATGGCGCCCGGTGCCAGCGCCGCCTGCGCAGCCCCCGCCGGGTCCAGCCCATAGTCGCGCATGGTGGCGGCGGCGGAAATCCCGTCATCGTCGCGCAGATCCTCCAGCGTGGCGGGGTCCACCTGCCCCGTCAGCAGCCGCGACCCGAAAAGACCGCCGCCGAAGCGCGCGCCCTCCTCCTCGATCATCGCGATGACCTCGACGGGGCGTTCGGGGCGCAGGCCCAGATCGCGGAACAGGAACGCCGTCTCGATCCCCGCGACCACGCCCGCAGGCCCGTCGAAGCGCCCGCCATTCGGGACCGAATCCAGATGCGAGCCGACCAGGATCGGTGCCAGACCGGGATTGGTGCCCTCGATCCGGCCAAAGACGTTGCCCACGGCATCCTCGCGCACGGCCAGCCCCGCCTCGACCATCTGCGAGGCGACGAAGTTGCGCGCCTGCGCATAGGCGGGGCTGTAGGTCAGCCGCGTCGTCCCCTGCCCCGGCGTGGCGTTGAACCGGTCGATCCCCTCGATCAGCGCCTCGACCCGGCGCGCATCGGCAAATCCGGTCATGCAATCATCCCCACGAATATCCCTGCCAACACGACCGACACCATGGTGACGGTCACGAAGCCCGCCACCAGCATCGGCGGCAGCAGATGGGCGGTCAAGACCTCGCGCTCGGCCGCGTCCTCGGTCAGCGTGTCGATCACGTCCTTGGTGATGATGTAATCCGCCGGAAAGCCGTAAAGCGCGGTCAGCGAACAGGCGAAGGCCATCGCGGGCGTCACGCCCAGCAGGCGCCCCACGTTCCACGAGGCCAGATACATCCCCAGCAAGCCGATGCCGATGATCGCCACCAGCGGCACGATCAGCTGGCCCAGCATCTCGGGCGTGGCGCGCTTCAGCCCGTCGAAGATGAAGACCATCAGGATCAGCACGGTGAAGCCGAAGGCATTGGCCTTGCGCAAGGGCTCGCGTTCCAGGAACCCCACGGAGGTGGCAACGACGCCGAAGACCAGGCACAGCACGAAGGGGCTGAGGGTGACGACGGGCGCCGCCAGTTCCGAGGTGCCCCATGCGGCAAAGGCCACCGCGCCCAACCGCAGCATCTTGAAATAGGCGGTGTCATAGGCGGCGGGCAGGCTGGCGAACAGGCGCGGCGGAAGGGGCGCCTCGGCTGTCTCGGTCGCCATCGCCGGGGCCTGCCAGTCGCCCGCGCGATGGGCCGCCAGCACGCGCCGCCCCTCGCGTTTGAGCATGATCGCGGTCAGGGGATAGCCCGCAAATCCCTGCATCACATAGATCAGGATCGCCAGCACCGACAGCGCCTGCAGCCCGGCGTCCGCCGCCGCCTGCGACATGATCAGCGAGGCCACGACGCCCCCCACCAAGGGCGGCGCCCCCACGACGATGGTCTGCCAGTCCAGAACCGTCAGGCCGACTGTGAACAGCAGCGCCAGGATGCCGCCGATTCCCGACAGCGCGATGACGACGGTGCGCCACTGGCGGCCCAGCTCCTCGACCGACAGCAATGTGCCCATGTTGGTGATCAGCAGATACATCGCCAGAAAGACGATGGGCGTCTCGAAGCCCGCGGTCTGGACGATGTCCTCGGGGAAGAACGTCCAGTAGCCCGCCAGGAACAGCAGCGCGCAGACGAAGACCGAGGGCAGCCAGGAGCGCGTCCGGGTCGAGACGATGTCGCCGATCCACAGGATCAGCGCCAGAAGGGTGAACGCCAGCAATTGCGGCATGGGAAGGGGCCTTTCGGGTCGGGTCGCGCCCGATCAGGCCAGGTCCAGCCGGACGGGGATCCCCTTGGTCGCCGGCGTGTCCGAGGCCAGATCGGCCCGCGACAGGGGCGACAGCGGGTTCAGCTCGGGGAAATATCCCGCGATGCAGCCGCGCGGCAGGTCATAGGGGATGATGCGCAGCCCCGCAACCCGGCGCGCGATCCCGTCCTCGGCGTCGCCCGCCAAGGCGATGCGCTGCTCTGCCACCAGCCCCTCGGCAGCCATGTCCTCGGGCGACATCATCACCAGCATGCGGTCGCCCTCGATCCCGCGCAGCCGGTCGGACATGCCATAGACCGTGGTGTTGAACTGGTCGTTCGACCGAAGCGTGATCAGGCGATAGAGGCCCGGATCGCGCCCCAGCCCGGTCGCGTCCAGGGCCGCGGGCACGGTGAACTGCGCCTTGCCGCTGTCGGTCTGCCAGTCGCGGTCGCGCGCGGGGTTGCCGCGATAGAAGCCGCCGGGCTGGTCCATGCGCGCGTTGAAATCGCGGAAATCGTCGGGATAGACCGCCTCGATCAGGTCGCGGATGCGGCCATAGTCGCGGGTCCAGTGGCCCCAGGGCATCCTGGGGTTCACCGGCAGCGTCGCCTCGGCCAGCCGGGCGATGATGGCCGTCTCGGACAGCAGATGCGGGCTGGCGGGACCGCGCTTGCCGATCGAGCCGTGGATATGGCTGAAGCTGTCCTCGATGGTGACCTGCTGGTTGGTGCCGTCCTGCATGTCCTCCTCGGCGCGCACGAGGCAGGGCAGCAGCCACGAGGACCGCCCCGGCATCAGATGCGTGCGATTGAGGCGGGTGGCGACATGGACCGTCAGGTCCATCCGGCCCCAGGCCTCGGCCACGCGGTCGGTATCGGGCACCGCGCGGGCCAGGTTGCCGCCCAGACCCAGGAAGACCTTGGCGCGGCCCTCCAGCAGCGCCTTGACGAAGACGGTGGTGTTCCAGCCCTCTTCCATCGGCGGTGTGATCCCGAACAAGTCGCGCAGCCTTTCGTTGGGGACAAGCTCGGGCTTTTCGGTGATGCCCACGGTGCGCTGGCCCTGCACGTTGGAATGGCCGCGCACGGGGCTGCACCCGGCGCCCTTGCGGCCGATATTGCCGCGCAGCAGCAGCAGGTTCACCAGCGCCGCGATCGCGTCCGAGCCGTGGACATGCTGCGTCAGCCCCATGCCATAGACGCCGATCACCGCCTTGGACCGGGCATAGATCGCGCCGATCCCCTCCATCGCGGCGCGGGTCAGGCCGCTGACCTGTTCCAGATCGGCCCAATCGGTCGCATCGACCCAAGCCATCCAGTCCTGCAGCCCGTGGCAATGCGCGTCGAGGAAGGCGTGGTCCAAGACCCCGCCCCCGGCCTTCTCCAGCGCCAGCACATGCTTGGCGATGCCGGTCAGGGCCGCGATGTCGCCGCCCGCGCGGACCTGCAGATAGCGGTCCGCGATCTCGGTCGGCGCGCCCACGGTCATCTGCCAGGCACTCTGCGGATTGGCGAATTCCAGCAGGCCCTTCTCGCGCAGGGGATTGATCGCCACGATGCAGCAGCCGCGCTTGGCCGCCTGCTGCAGCGGATGCAGCATGCGCGGGCTGTTGGTGCCGGGGTTCTGGCCGACATGCAGGATCATGTCGCAATGGTCGAAATCCTCCAGCACGCAGGTCCCCACGGGCGAGCCGATGACCTCCTTGAGGCCGACCGAGGTCGTCTCGTGGCACATGTTGGAGCTGTCGGGCAGGTTGTTGTGCCCCATCGCGCGGGCGAAGAGGCCATAGAGGAACGACGCCTCCAGCCCCGCCTTGCCCGAGGCGTAGAAGGTCGTGGCCTTGGAGTCGGCCGCCTGCAGCTCGCGCCCGATCTGGGTGAAGGCCGCGTCCCAGGTCGTCTCGACATAGCGGTCGGTGGCGGCGTCATAGCGCAGCGGATGGGTCAGGCGCCCGGCACGCTCCAGGTCGTATTCCGACCAGGTGGCCAGCTCGGTCACCCGGTGATCGCGGAAGAAGCCGGGGCCGCAGCGGGCGCTGGTCAGGTCCCACAGCGTGGCCTTGGCGCCGTTCTCGCAGAATTCCACGACATGGGGGTTCGGCGGCTTGGCCCATGCGCAGGACGAGCACATCAGCCCGCCGGGCTTGTTCTGGCGGCGCAGCGTCTCGAAGGCGCCGGGACCGGGGCGGGCCACGCGGGCGATGGCGGCCATGCCCTTGGCCGACCCCCATCCCCCGACCGGGCCGTCATAGGACGAGGTCTGGGCGTCGCGGTCGGCGGGGGGCATGTCGTCGGGCATGGAAAGGCTCCTGTCGGATGGACCCGGGCGCGCGGATGGCGCGCGCCCGGGTGCTTTGGGTCAGGGGACGATCCTCAGGCGGCGGGGGCGAAGGGATCGGGCAGGTCGGCCAGCAGCTTGTCCGGCGTCATCGGGAAGTCGCGCAGCCGCACACCGCAGGCGTTGTAGATCGCGTTGGCGATCGCGCCCGCCGCGCCGCAGATGCCCAGCTCGCCCACGCCCTTGGACTGCAGGGGGGATGCGTCGGCATCGCGCTCCTCCAGCAGGATCACCTCCATCGGCGGGATGTCGGCATGGACCGGCACGTGGTATTCCGCCAGATCGTGGTTCACCAGATGGCCGTCGCGGGTGTCAAAGGACAGCTCCTCGGTCAGCGCGCTGCCGATGCCCCAGACCATGCCGCCGATGCATTGCGACCGCGCGGTCTTGGCGTTCAGCACCCGGCCGAAACCGAAGGCCCCGGTCATGCGCCGCAGCCGAGTCTCGCCGGTGAAGGCATTGACCGCGACCTCGCAGAAGAAGGCGCCATAGGTGGACTGGTTGACCTTCTCCATCAGCTCGCCCGGCTCGATCCTGCCGGTGCGGGTCAGATCCTCGGTCAGCAGGTCGGTGACGGGGCGTGCCTCCACGCCCTCGGCCCAGGCCTTGCCGTCCTGCAGGATCAGGTCGTCCGCGCTGCAGCCAAGCGCCTGCGCCAGGGTCGCGCGGATCGCCTCGCAGGCGTAGAAGACCGCCGATCCGGTCGACGAGGCCCCCCAGCTGCCGCCCGAGCCCGAGCCTGCGGGCAGCAGGCTGTCGCCTAGCTTGACCGTGGTGCGCTCGATGGGCTGGCCCAGCATCTCGGCCGCGATCTGGCCGAAGATCGCATAGCTGCCGGTGCCGATGTCGGTGTGATCCGTCTCGACCACGACATGGCCTTGGGCCGTCAGGGTCACGCGCGCCTCGGCCTTGGCGAGGATGTTGACGCGGGCGGCCGAGGACATGCCCATGCCGATCCACCATTCGCCCTCGCGCCGTGCGCAGGGGGTGGGGCTGCGCTGGTCCCAGCCAAAGGCCGCGGCCCCGGCATCCAGCGACTCGACCAGACGGCGCGAGGAATAGGGCGTGCCCTCTCCCGGGACCGTCTCGGGCAGGTTGCGCTTGCGCAGTTCCACCGGGTCCATGTCCAAGGCGATGGCCAGCTCGTCCATCGCCACCTCCAGCGCCTGCATCCCCACGGCCTCGCCGGGCGCCCGGACGGATCCGGCGGTCAGGCGGGTGATGTCGGACTTGCGCACCGCCAGCAGGCGGTTGTCGCCGGCATAGAGGAATTCCGAGGCCTGCGTGACGGGCTCCGAGAAGGACTCCTCGGGCAGGTTCGACACCAGCGCCTCGTGACCGAAGGCGGTCAGGCGGCCATCGGCCCCGGCGCCAAGACGGATGCGCTGGACGGTTTCCGACCGGCGCATGATCGACTGGAACACCTGCTGGCGGCTCATGACCACGCGCACCGGACGGCCCAGCTCGCGCGCCGCCAGCGAGGCCGCGACGGCCTCGTGCGAGATCCCCAGCTTGGACCCGAACCCGCCGCCGACATAGGGCGACAGGATCCGAACATGTTCGGGATCGATGCCCAGGCTGTCGGCCAGTTCGGCCACGTTGAAGGCGATCATCTGCAAGCTGCCCCACAGGGTCAGGTCGTCCCCGTCCCATTCCGCGATCGCCGCATGCGGCTCCATCGCCGCGCTGGCGTGTCCGGGCGTGGTGAAGTTCGCGTCGATGACATGGGCGGCGTCGCGCAGCGCGGCCTCCAGATCGCCCGCCGTCACCGGCTCCTTGGCCGCCTCGGCGGTCTCGTGCGTCGGCAGGAAGCGGGCCGAGGTCGAGGCATCGTCATAGTCGATGCGCAGCGCCTTGGCGGCGGTGGTGGCCTGCTCGAAGGTCTCGGCCACGACCAGCGCCACGGGCTGCAACGGGTAATCGACGCGCGACGGGTCCTGCAAGGGCGCCTCGCCCGCCGTACCCTGCGCCGGACGGCGCAGCATCTGCGGGGCGGCATAGACGCCCAGCACGCCGGGCATCGCCAGAACCTCGTCCTTGTGGATCGCGGTCGCGCGGCCCGTGCTGATGGTCGCCCCGACCAGCACACCCTCGGCGCAGCCCTCGCGGGCATATTCGGCGGCATAGGTCGCCTGACCGGCCACCTTCAGCCCGCCCTCGGGACGGTCCAGCGGCTTGCCGATCACGCCCTGGCGGGTGCGGTCCAGCATGTCGCGGGTATCGGGGGTGTCATAGGTATCGCTCATGGTCATTCCCCCGTGGCTTCCGCCAGCACGGCCGCAAGGGTGCGGCGCAGCAGCGGGATCTTGAAATCGTTGTGGCCCTGGCCCTGCGCGTCTTCCAAGAGCAGGTCGGCGGCCTTGTCGAACAGCGCGGGCGAGGGACGCTCGCCGGTCAGCAGCGCGTCCACATGGTCGTTCGTCCAGGGCGTATGCGCCACGCCGCCGAAGGCCAGATGGACCGAGGCGATGCGCCCCTCCTCCATCCGCAGCGCCGCGGCGACCGAGACCAGCGCGAAGGCATAGGAGGCCCGGTCGCGCACCTTGCGATAGATCTGCCGTCCGCCCAAGGGCGCGGGCAGGCTGATCGAGGTGATGACCTCGCCCGGCTCCAGATGGTTGTCCTGCTGGGGCGTGTCGCCCGGCAGGCGGTGGAAATGCCGCATCGGGATCTCGCGCGTGCCCTCGGGGCGTTCGGTATGCACGACCGCCTGCAGCGCCGACAGGGCCACGGCCATGTCGCCGGGATAGGTGGCAATGCAGTCGGCCGAGGCGCCCTGGATCGCATGGTTGCGGTTCACGCCGCCGATGGCCGCGCAGCCCGAGCCCGGCTCGCGCTTGTTGCAGGCCGAGCGGTTGTCCATGAAATAGCCGCAGCGCGTGCGCTGGCACAGGTTGCCGCCCATCGTGGCCTTGTTGCGCAGCTGCGGGCTGGCCCCGGCCAGGATGGCGGCGGACAGCAGCGGCCAGTCGCGGCGGATGCGCGGATCGGCGGCGGCGTCCGAATTGCTGACCAGCGCGCCGATGCGCAGGCCCTCGCCCTCGGCGTCGATGGCGTTCAGGCCGATGCGGGTGATGTCCAGCAGCGCCTCGGGCGTCTCGACCTCCAGCTTCATCAGGTCCAGCAGGTTCGTGCCGCCGGCGATCAGGCGGGCGGACTGGCCCACGGCATCGGCGGTGGCCTCGGCCCGGCTATAGTCAAACGCCTTCATTGGGCCACCTCTTCGGCGGCCATCGCCTCGCGGATGGCCGAGACGATGTTGTCATAGGCCCCGCAGCGGCACAGGTTGCCGCTCATCCGTTCGCGGATCTCGGCATCGTCGATGGGGGCGGGCGCGGCGGTGGGATCGTCGCTGACCGCACTGGGCCAGCCCGCGCGGATCTCGTCGATCATGGCGGCGGCGGAACAGATCTGGCCCGGCGTGCAATAGCCGCACTGGAAGCCGTCATGGGCCACGAAGGCCTTCTGCAGGGTCGACAGCGCCTCGGGCGTGCCCAGACCTTCGATGGTGGTGATCTCGTCGCCGTCATGCATGGCGGCCAGGGACAGGCAGGAATTGATCCGGCGACCGTTCACGATGACCGTGCAGGCGCCGCATTGACCGTGGTCGCAGCCCTTCTTGGTGCCGGTCAGGCCCAGGTCGAGACGCAGGAAATCGAGCAGGGTGCGGCGGGGATCGCCTTGGAAGTCTTGGGATTGGCCATTGATGGACAACCTGGCTGCGGGGCGATGTGCCATGGGGGCTCCTTGAACCGCTTGCTGGGTCAGGGGCAACGTGACCCGGCAGACGCGGTTCCCTGACGGGGGGCCTATCTTTCCCCCGTCAGGCCGACGGCGGGGTCACGACACCAGCGCCGTCTGCGCCGCCCGCGCATGGCGCTGCGCGATCATCGCGCAGATCAGAAGCTGCGCCATATGATAGATCAGCACCGGCAGCACCGTGGCCCCCACCGTCTCGAACGGAAACAGCGCCGCCGCGATGGGCAGGCCCGAGGCCAGGCTTTTCGTCGAGCCGCAGAAGAACAGGACCGACCGGTCCTCGGGCGGCAGCTTGCAAAGCCGGCCCAAGCCCCCGATCAGCGCGAAGACCACCACCAGCATCGCCAGCATCACCGCGATCAGCACGATCAGGCTGACGGGCGGGATCTCGGCCCAGAGGCCCGAGACGGTGCCCGCGCTGAAGGCCGAATAGACGATCAGCAGAATCGCGCCCCGGTCCACGACCAACGTCAGCCGCTTGCGGGTGCGCACGAAATGCCCGACCCAGGGGCGCAGGATCTGGCCCAGCACGAAGGGCAGCAGGATCTGCGTGCCGATGCGGATCACCGCGTCCAGGCTGACGCCCCCCTCGCCCGCCTGCTGCAGCAGCGCGACCAGCGCGGGCGTCAGCACCACGCCCACCAGATTGGACAGCGAGGCCGCGCAGATGGCGGCAGGCACGTTGCCCCCCGACATCGACACGAAGGCGATCGAGCTCTGGATCGTCGAGGGCAGGACCGCCAGGAAGACCACCCCCATCGTCACCTGCGGCCCCAGGATCCCGCCGAAGACGGCAGCGAAGCCCAGACCCAAAGCGGGGATGACCAGATAGGTCGATCCGAAGGTCAGCCCCTGCAGCCGCCAGTTCAGCATCCCCGCCTTGACGGAGGCCGGGTCCAGCTTGGCGCCATAGAGGAAGAACAGCAGCGCCACCGCCCAGTAGGTGACCTGCCCCAGCCCCTCGGCCGCGACCCCGCGCGCGGGCAGGACCAGCCCCAGCAGGACCGTGCCCAGCAGCATCAGCATGTAGCTGTCGATCCCGATCCGTCCCAGAAAGCGTCTCATCGTGGTTACCCTTCAGAATCCGATGGCCATGCCATCCTTGCGACTGTCCGATCCGCCCTCCAGCAGGCCGTCCGACATCCGGATCGCCTGCGCGCCGCCCATCGGGCCAGCCAGGCGCTTGATGACATGGCCCCGCGCGGCCAGATCGTCGCAGATGTCCTGCGGCATCGTCGGTTCGACCTGCAGCACGCCCTCGGTCGCGAAGCTGCGCGGCTCGTCCATCGCCGCCTGCAGGGACAGGCCCCGGTCGATCACCGCCGACAGGAAGGCCGCGTGGCCGGTGGCCTGGTACTGCCCGCCCATCACGCCGAAGGGCATGACCGCGCGGCCCCCTTGGGTGACCATGCCGGGGATGATCGTGTGCATGGGCCGCTTGCGGGGCCCGATGGCGTTGGGATGGCCCGGGATCAGCCAGAAGGACGCGCCCCGGCTGTGAAACAGCACTCCGGTCGCGGGATCCAGCCGCCCCGATCCGAAGCCGTGAAAGATCGAGTTGATGAACGAGATCGCGTTGCCCTCGGCATCCACGACGCACAGATAGATGGTGTCCTTGTGCTCGGGCTCGTCCCACAGCACCGGAGGCTGCGCGCGGGCCATGTCGATGCGGCCCCGCAGCGCGGCGATGGCGGGGTCCGACAGCAGCGCCTCGGCCAGGCCGGGGCAGTGGTCGGGATCGCCCAGCAGCGCGTCGCGGTGGTGATAGGCCAGCTTGGTCGCCTCGGCCTCGACATGGATGCGGTCGGCGGGCGACAGGGCAGCCATGTCGAAGCCCTCGAGGATCTTCAGGATCAGCAGCGCCGCCACCCCCTGCCCGTTCGGCGGACATTCATGCACCTCGAAGCCGCGATAGCTGGCGCTGATCGGCGCGACCCATTCGGCGCCCTCGGTGGCCTCGGCGAAATCCCGTTCCGTGTGCAGCCCGCCAAGGGACGCCAGATGCGCGACCATCTGCGCGGCGGTGTCGCCCTGATAAAAGCCCGCCGCACCCTGCGCCGCGATCTCCTCCAGCCGGTCGGCCAGCAGGGGCTGGGCATGACGCGCCCCCGCCGCCGGGGCGGGCAGGAAGACCGCCGCCGCATGGGGATCGCCGCCGATCAGCGCGGCGGCATCGGCCCAGTCCTGCGCCACGCGGGGGGTGACGGGATAGCCGTCCCGGGCATAGCCGATGGCATCGCGGAACAGCCGCGACAGGGGCAGAGATCCCAGATCGGCATGCAGCCGGCACCAGGCCGAGATCGCGCCGGGCACCGTCACGGCATGGGGGCTGGTCTGCGGGATGTGGTCGGTCAGCCCCGCCGCCTGCAGTGCCGCGACGCTGGCGGCGGCAGGGGCGCGGCCCGATCCGTTCAGCGCCCGCACCGCGCCCCCCGCCGGGGCGTAGAGCGCGAAGCAGTCGCCGCCGATCCCGGTCATCAGCGGATCGGCCACCGCCTGCACCGTGCTGGCGGCGATGGCGGCATCGACCGCATTGCCCCCCTCGGCCAGAACCGCCAGGCCCGCCGCACTGGCCAGCGGGTGCGAGGTCGCGATCATGGCACGGGCCCCATAGCTGGGCGCGCGGCGGCCCGACAGGAAATCGAAACGGGTCATGGGCTCTCCGGAGGTGACGGAATCGGTGGTGAGTGTCTGGCGACATGTATACAGGTGAGGACGTCCGGAATACAATTGATGGAAATGCCCATGTCCGCCCCCCGCTCGGCCGATCAGATCCATGCCACGCTGTCCGCGCAGATCGTGGCCGGTGGTCTGCGCCCCGGCGATGCCTTGGCCGAGACGGCGCTGGCCGGGCAGTTCGGCCTGTCGCGGACGCCCGTGCGCGAGGCCCTGCAGCGTCTGGCCGCCGAGGGGCTGGTCGAACGCGGCCCGCGCCGCGCCTTCGCCGTGCGCCGCATGTCCACCGAGGCGCTGCGCCACCTGTTCGAGGCGCTGGCGGAACTGGAAGCCTTGTGCGCCGGCATGGCAGCCCTGCGCATGACCCCCGCCGATCACGCGATGCTGGCCGGGGTGCTGGAGCGCGCCGACGCGCCCGATGCCGATTATGCCGGGCTGAACATGCGCTTTCACCAGATCCTGCGGCAGGGGGCGGGCAATGACGTGCTGGCCGAGGTACTGGAGGATCTGAACCGCCGCAGCCTGCCCTGGCGCAACGCCCAGTTCGAGGCGCGGGCCGAGCGCGTCGACGCCTCGCGCGCCGAACATCGCGCCATTCTGGCGGCCATCACCGCCCGCGATGCGGACGGCGCGGCAGGCGCCATGCGGGCGCATATGGGCGCCGCCCTCGGCGTGATCCTGGAGATGCTGGCGGCGCGGGACTGACCGCCCCGCGCCTATTCGGCAGGCTGGGGCGCCGCTTGCCGCGGACCTGCGGGCTGCGGGTCGGATGCCGCGTCGACGGCATCGCCCCGGCGCCCGATCCGCTCGATCAGCACGTAGATGACCGGCGTCAGCAGCAGCGTCAGGATGAAGGCCAGCGACAGCCCGCCCACGATCACCGCCCCGATGGCGCGGCGGCTTTCGGCCCCCGCGCCCGAGGCCGTGGCCAGCGGCACCGCGCCCAGCACGGTGGCAATGGTGGTCATCAGGACCGGGCGCAGGCGCGTCACCGCCCCTTCCCGCGCGGCCGAGACCAGATCGCGGCCCTCCTCGCGCAGCTGGTTGGCGAATTCGACGATCAGGATGCCGTTCTTGGCCATGATCCCGATCAGCAGGATCATCCCCACCTGCGAGAAGATGTTGACCGAGGCCCCCGTCAGCCACAGCGTCGCCACCGCCCCGGCCAGACCCAGGGGCACGGTCAGCATGATGGTCAGCGGCGTGCGGAAGCTTTCGAACTGCGCGGCCAGCACTAGGAACACGATCATCAGCGCCATGGCGAAGACCGTGGCGACGCCGCCCTGGTTGTCCTGATAGTCGGCGGCCTGTCCGCGCCAGACCAGCAGCGCCCCCGCAGGCAGGTCCACCGCGGCGGCCTCGACGGTGGCGATGGCGCGGGCCAGATCGGTGCCCTCGACCAGATCGGCCTCGGTCTCGACCGAGATCAGGCGGTCGTAGCGGTTGATCTCGGGCACCGTGGCGCCGGTCGCGATCTCGGCGAAGGCCGAGAGCGGGATCAGGTCGCCGCGCGTGTTGCGGATCATCACCGACAGCATGTCCTGCACCGAATCGCGATCCTCGGCGGCGGCCTGCAGGATGACGGGATATTGCCGCCCGTCGCTGCTGTATTCGCCGACCGTGCGCGAGGCGAACAGCACCTGCAGGGTCTGCGCCACCGTCTCGCTGTCCAGCCCCAGGTCCTGCGCGCGGGTGCGATCGATGGACAGCGAGGCGCCCGGCTGGTTGGCGGCATAGTCGACCTCGATCCCCGACAGGCCCGGCGCATCGGCCAGACGGGCGGCCACATCCTCGGCCCACAGGGCGGCGCGTTCCAGATCGGGGCCGCCGATGGACCAGCTGATGCTGCCGCTGCCGCCACCCAGACCCAGGCCCCCGAGGGCCGGATCGAGCTGGACACTTCGGTCAGCGCATCCAGACGCGGGCGCAGGCCGGCGATCACGTCGTCCACGCCGACCTCGCGGTCGTCCCACGGCACCAGCGTCACGAAGATCAGCGACCGGCGCGTGTCACCCCAGATGCCCACGATCGAGGTCGCGTTGTCCACGACCCCCTCCGCGCGCAGCTCGTCCAGCATCGCCTCGACCCGGCGGGTGGCGGCATCGGTATAGTCCAGGTTCGAGCCCTGCGGCGAATTCAGCACGATGCGGAACCCGCCCCGGTCCTCGTCCGGGGTCAGCTGGCGCGGCAGCGCCTGATAGACCGACACGGCGCCCGCGACGGTGAAGACGGTCAGCGCCAGAATGGCCACCGGATGCGCGATCAGATGGCCCAGGACCCGGTCGTAGCCGCGCTCCAGCCAGCCGATCACCCGGTTGACGCTGCGGGTCAGCAGGTTGGGGCGATCCTCGCGCGGCATCACCCGCGCCGCCAGCACCGGCGACAGGGTCAGCGCGACAAAGCCCGACACGGCGACCGCGACGGCCATCACGATGCCGAATTCCGCGAACAGCTGGCCCAGCTCGCCCTCCATGAAGCTGACCGGCAGGAAGACGGCGATCAGCACGGCGGTGGTGGCGATGACGGCAAAGCTGACCTGACCGGCGCCGCGCCGCGCCGCCTCGGCCCGGCTGGCGCCCATCGCGCGGTGGCGCTGGATGTTCTCCAGCACCACGATGGCATCGTCGACGACCAGACCGATGGCCAGGATCAAGGCGAACAAAGTCAGGATGTTGATGGAGAAACCCAGAAACAGCATCACCAGCAGCGAGCCGAGCGCCGAGATGGGAATCGTCACCACCGGCACCAGCGACAGCCGGAACGAGCCGAGGAACAGGAAGATCACGGCGGTGACCAGCACCACGGCTTCGGCAAAGACCTTGATCACCTGCGAGATCGAACTTTCGATGAACACCGCCTCGTCGGTGGTGATGCGCATCTGCATGCCGTCGGGCAGGGTCGGGCGGATGCGGTCCAGCTCCTCGCGCACGGCGGTCGAGATGGCGACGGTGTTCGACTGCGCCTGCGGCTGCACGCCCAGGCCCAGGGCGATCACGCCGTTCGCGCGATAGATGGTGTCGGTCTCCTCGGCACCCTCCTCGATGCGGGCGACATCGGACAGGCGCAGCGGGCGCCCGCCCTCGTCGCGCAGCACGACCTGGCCGAAGACGGCGGCGCTGGTGAAGCGCGTCTGCGCCAGCACCTGCAGCTGCCGGGCGCCGGTCTCGATCTGGCCGGCAGGCAGTTCGACATTGTTGGCCTGCAGGGCCGAGATGATGTCGCCGGTGGTGATGCCATAGGCGGCCATGCGCGACTGATCCAGCCAGATCCGCATGGACGGCGCGCGTTCCCCGAAGATCGAGGCATTGGCCACGCCCGGCAGCCGTGCCAGCCGGTCGGTGATGAAGCGGCTGGCGTAGTCCGACAGCTCCAGCGGCGTCATCGACAGGCTGGACATGCTGATGCGGATGACCGGATCGCCCTCGTCGTCGTTCTTCTCGACGCGCGGCGTGCCCGCCCCGTCCGGCAGGTCGTTCAGCACCCGGTCCACGGCGGCGCGCACGTCGTTGGCGGCGGCGTCGATGTCGCGCGAGGTGTCGAAGGTCAGCCGGGTGCGCATGCCGCCCCGGTCGGAATTCGTCTGCATGGCGGTCACGCCGCTGACGCCGGCAAGGCTGCCCTCGATCACGCTGGCCAGCTGGTTGTCGACGACATCGGGGGCGGCGCCGGTATAGTCGACGCGCACCGTCACCTCGGCCGCCTCGACCGAGGGCAGCTCGCGGACCGGAAGGCGGGTGACGGCGACGGCGCCGATCAGCACGATCAGCAGGTTCATGACCGTGGCGAAGACCGGGCGGCGCAGGGCGAAGTCGGGAAGGCTCATCCGCCCGTCCCCGGCTGCGCGACGGCGGTGCGGTCGACCCGGGGTGTGGCCTCGACGGCGGTGCCGGGCTCGACCCGGTGCAGGTTCGACACGATGATCTGGGTGCCGACCTCGATGCCGCCCAGCACCTCGATCAGCCCGTCGGCCTGCTGGCCCACCTCGATCTCGGCCCAGGCCGCCTGCCCGTCCTGCAGGACCAGCACGCGGTGGACGGGGCCCTCGACGCTGATCGAGGCTTCGGGAACGGCGGGGCGGTCGCCCTGATCCAGGACCAGCTCGACCTGCAGGAACATGCCGCCCGCCAGCGCGCGGTCGGCATTGGGCATCTCGGCCCGCAGCGCGATGGACCGGGTGGCCGCGTCGACCCGCGTGTCGATCAGGCTGAGCCGGGCCTGGAACACCCGGTCGGGCCAGGCCGAGGAGCGCAGCCGCACCTCCTGTTCCTCAGCCAGGCGCGGCAGCAGCTGTTCGGGAACGGCGAAATCGACCTCGATCATGTCCAGGTCGTCCAGCGAGGCGATGGGGGTGCCGCTGTCCAGCATCTGCCCCTCGACCAGATCGGTCAGTCCGATCACGCCCGCGAAGGGCGCGCGCAGGCGGCGGTCGTCCAGCTGGACCTGAGCGCGGTCCCGCTCGGCCTCGGCGCGCAGCAGCGCGGCGCGAGCGGTCTGGAAGGCGGCGTCCGAGGCGTTGCCGGTGCGGTTCAGCTGTTCTTGGCGATCGAAGGCGGCCTCGGCCTCGGCCAGCGTCGCCTCGGCGGCGGCCAGGTCGGCCTGCTGCGCGCGGTCGTCAAGTTCCAGCAGCACGGCGCCCTGCTCGACGCGGGCGCCGGGACGAAATCCGATACGGGTGATGCGGCCGCTGGCCTCGGGCATCAGGTCGACCGCGCGCCGGGCGCGGGCGGTGCCCACGGCGCGGACGCTGTCGACGAATCGCTCCAGCCGCACCGGCACCGTCTCGACCGGGACCGGCGCGCGGACGCCGTCGCCGCCGCGCACCTGCGTGTCGGGGGCGGCCAGAAGCCGGTCGGACAGGGTCAGACCCAGCACACCGGCACCGATGATGACGATGGCCCCGATGACCGCCTTGAGAAAGCGCATGGTCGAAGACCTCCGGTGGGGTGGCGGAAATCGACCCGCGCGGGCTTGCCGAATTCCATGGCTGCGGGCAGATTGCCCGATCGGGCGCGGGCCGCAACTGATAATCCCGTGTGGCCCGACCCTTGCGGCCCCTGTGCCGCGCTGCCGGGCAGCTATGCCCGACCTGTCGAAAGGACCGCCCGTGGGCACGCAAGACGATCTGACCCTGGCCATCGCCGCCGCCCGCGAGGCCGGAGAGGGGCTGCGCGCCGCATGGGCCGACCGCGGCGCGCTCCGGATCGACGCCAAGCGGCAGGGCGACTTCGTGTCGCAGGCCGACCTTGGTGCCGAGGCGCTGCTGCGCGACCGGCTGCTGGGCCCCTCCCCGACCGACGGTTGGCTGGGCGAGGAGACCGAAGCCCGCCCCGGCGCGCGGCGCTGGATCGTCGATCCGCTGGACGGCACCACGAATTTCCTGCGCGGCATCGCGCATTGGGCGGTGTCCATCGCGCTGGAGGAGGACGGGCGGCTGGTGCTGGGCGTCGTCCACGACCCCTTGAAGGACGAGACCTTCAGCGCCCGGATCGGCGGCGGGCTGCATCTGAACGGCGTGCCCCTGACCCCTGCCCCGCCGCCGGGCTTCGATGCGGCGCTTTATGGCACCGGCCTTCCCTTCGGCGACATGCCCCATATCGACGATCATGCCGGCGATCTGACGCGGATCCTGCCGCAATCGGCGGGGGTGCGGCGGATGGGGGCTGCGGCGCTGGATCTGGCCTATGTCGCGGCGGGACGGCTGGACGGGTTCTGGGAACGCCGCCTGCGCCCCTGGGACATCGCCGCGGGCCTTGTGCTGCTGCGAGAGGCGGGTGCCCGGGTCGAGGGCTGGACCCCGGCCGAACGCCCCGAGGACAGCGGCACCGTCATCGCGGCCAGCCCGGCCCTGTTCGACGCCTTCGCCACAGCCCTGCGCGCGCCTGTTCAGGTCAGCCGCGCGTAAAGGTCGCCCGAGCCCCCCTGGGCGTCCAGCCCGCGCAGCCAGTCCCGCGCGGCCTCGGGGCCCCGCCACTCCGCCCAGAGGAACTGCCCCTCCTCGCCCGCGACCGGGTTGAAGCTGTAGCGGCCCAGCCCCTCCAGCCGGTCGATCACCGCCAGCGTGCGGTCGATGAAGGCCGGCAGGTACTCCACCGACAACAGCGGCAGCGGCTGGCCCAGGCCTGCCAGCACGTCCAGTTCGAACCCCTCGACGTCGATCTTGACGAAATCGGGCAGGCCGTGATCGGCGATCAGCCGGTCCATCGTGGTCACCTGCACCTCCTGGCTGCTGTCCCACCGCACATGGCCGAAGCCCGGCTTGGAGGCTGCCTCGCCGGTGAAGCTGGTGCTGAGCGAGGACACCGTGGGATGCAGCGAGGAGACCGACATCCGCGCCACCGTCTCGGACGGGCCCACGGCCTTTTCCACCAGGATGATGTCGCGCGGCAGGCTGCGGCGCAGGAAGCCCGCGAAGGGCTGCTGCGGCTCGCAGGCCACCACGCGGGCGCCCGCAGCCCGCATCGCCCGCGCCCGGCTGCCGACATGGGCGCCGATGTCGAAGGCCAGCGCGCCGGGCGCCAGGATCCCCGCGTAGAAGGCGTGCAGCTGCCGGCGCCGCCACGGATTGTAGTAGATGGCCAGCGACCGGATCAGCCCCAGAGTGGCGCGCAACTGCATGGGGAAACCTCCGTTGAACCCGAACGCAAGACTATGGCATGCCGAGACGCGACGTCCAGATGACAATGAGGTCGCTGCGGGACCATTGAAATCATTGCGACATCGTGCCACGGCCCTGCAACCTTTCAGGAACTGTTACGTGACTGCCAACGTTGGAACATTTACAAAAGTCCAGTTTGTGGGCCGAAGGTTGACCTATGAAAGCATTTCCGCCCGCCTCTCCCATGACCGCCTTGGGCGGGGATCCTCTGGCCCTTCGCTTGTCGGAACGCGTGGCCCGGATGGTCTCGGACCTGCGGCTTGGCCTGCCGGTCGTGCTGACCGGCGCCGAGGGTCCCGCGATGGTCTATCCCGTCGAGACACTCTCCCCCGAACGCTTTGCCGAGCGTGGTGACGACTGCCAGCTGGTCGTGACCTCGCGTCGGGCCGAGGCGCTGCGCCATCGCCCTCACGAGGGCGAGGTGGCGCTGCTGCCCGTGCCGCCCGGCGCCCGTCTGGAATGGATCCAGGCGCTGGCCGATCCCTCGCACGGCATGCCCCCCTCCGGTGCCCTGCCGCAGGCGTCGCAGCGTGCGCCCGACATGCTGCACCGCGCCGCGATCCGGTTGGTCAAGGCGGCCGAGCTGCTGCCCGCCGCACTGGTCGCCACCGGCCCCGACGTCATCGCCACCGCCCTGCGCCATGACCTGTGCATCCTGCCCGCCGCCGATGCGCTGACGCAGCTGCAACTGCCGCGCGATCCGCGCCCGATCTCGAACGCCCGCGTGCCGATGCTGGCGGCGCGCAACGGGCGCCTGCATGTCTTCCGTGCCCCCGATGGCGGGGCCGAGCATTACGTGGTCGAGGTCGGCCAGCCCGACCGCGCCAGCCCCGTGCTGGTTCGCCTGCATTCCGCCTGCTTCACCGGCGACGTGCTGGGGTCGCTGAAATGCGACTGCGGCCCGCAACTGCAGGCCGCCCTGGCCGCGATGGAGGCCGAGGGCGCGGGCATCCTTCTGTATCTGAACCAAGAGGGGCGCGGCATCGGGCTTGCCAACAAGATGCGCGCCTACAGCCTGCAGGATCAGGGCTTGGACACGGTCGAGGCGAACCACCGCCTTGGCTTCGAGGATGACGAGCGCGATTTCCGCACCGGCGCCGCCCTGCTGCGGCAGATGGGGATCGGCCAGGTCCGGCTGATGACCAACAACCCCGCCAAGATCGCCCGGCTGGCCGACGAGGGCATCGTGGTGGCCGAGCGCGTGCCGCTGAAGATCGGGCGCGGCCCCGACAACACCCGCTATCTGGACACCAAGGCCCGCAAGTCCGGGCACTTGCTCGCATGAGCGCCCCCGCCCTGTGGTGCACCGGGCCGGGCGAGGTCCAGACCCGCCCCGGCGCGATGGGCGAGGGCGTGCATGTCCGCACGCTGTTCTCCGGCATCAGCCGGGGGACAGAACGGCTGGTCCTGTCGGGCCGCGTTCCCGCCAGCGAACATGACCGCATGCGCGCGCCCTATCAGGAGGGGGATTTCCCCTTCCCGGTGAAATACGGCTATGCCGCCGTGGGTCTTGTCACCGAGGGCGCGCTGCAGGGGCGGCATGTCTTCGCCCTTCATCCCCACCAGACCGAATTCCGCCTGCCCGAGGCGGCGCTGACCCCGCTGCCGCAGGCGCTGGCCCCTGAACGGGCCGTACTGGCGGCGAACATGGAAACCGCGCTGACCATCCTGTGGGACAGCGGCGCAGGTGCGGGCGACCGGATCGCCGTGATCGGCGGCGGGCTGGTGGGCTTGCTGGTCGCCAGCCTGGCCGCCCGCCTGCCCGGCGCAAATGTCACTGTCATTGATCCGCAGACCGACCGCGCCCCGCTGGCGCAGGCCTTGGGCTGCGCCCATGCCGCACCCGAGGATGCGCCCGAAGATCAGGACGTCGTCATCCACACCAGCGCGACCGAGGCCGGGCTGACCCTGGCCCTGTCGCTGGCCGGGTCGCAGGCCCAGATCACCGAGGCCAGCTGGCATGGCGCGGCCCAGATCGCGCTGCCCCTGGGCGGGGCCTTCCACAGCCGCCGCTTGAAGATCGTCAGCTCTCAGGTGGGGACCATCCCGCCCGACCGCGCGCCCCGCTGGACCTATCGCCGCCGCCTGGCGGTGGCGCTGGACCTGCTGGCGGATGACCGGCTGGACGCGCTGATCTCGGGCGAGAGCGATTTTACCGACCTGCCCGCCGCCTATCCCGGCATCCTCGCCGATCCTGGCACGCTGTGCCACCGTATCCGTTACTGACCTTATCAGGAGTCCCCATGTTCGCCGTCGAAGTCCGAGACCATATCATGATCGCCCATTCCTTCCCCTCGCCCACCTTCGGGCCCGCGCAGGGGATGCACGGCGCGACCTTCACGGTCGACGCCGCCTTCTTCGCCGAAGAGATGGACCATGAGAGCCTGGTCGTCGATATCGGTCTGGCCACCGAGGCGCTGGCCGAGACGCTGGCTCCACTTCGCTACAAGAACCTCGACGAGATCCCTGAATTCGCGGGAAAAATGACCACGACCGAATTCCTGTGCAAGCATATCTTCGACCGGATGGCCGAGAAGGTGCGCGCGGGTGGGCTGTCCGATGGCGGGCGCGTGAAGAAGCTGCGCATCCTTCTGCACGAAAGCCACATGGCCCGCGCC
Organism: Paracoccus liaowanqingii; assembly: GCF_004683865.2. Taxonomy (NCBI): domain Bacteria; kingdom Pseudomonadati; phylum Pseudomonadota; class Alphaproteobacteria; order Rhodobacterales; family Paracoccaceae; genus Paracoccus; species Paracoccus liaowanqingii. Next base: position 1,831,140 of record NZ_CP038439.1, read on the forward strand.
TGGTTCGAGGGGGACCTCTAGTCATGGGCTTTTCCGCCGACTGGCTGGCGCTGCGCGAACCCGCCGACATCGCCGCCCGCGATGCCGGGCTGCTGGCGGGTGCCGTCGCGGCGGCCGGGGCGGATCCGGTGATCCTGGATCTGGGTTGCGGCACGGGATCGACTCTGCGCACGCTGGCCCCGCACCTGCCCGCCCATGCGCGCTGGCATCTGGTCGACAACGACCCTGCCTTGCTGGAGCGGGCCGCGACCGAAGCGCCGGGCCGGGCTGACACCCATGCGCTGGACCTGCGCGATCTGGACGCCCTGCTGTTCGAGGGGGTGACGCTGGTCACCGCCTCGGCGCTGCTGGACCTGATGCCCGCCCCCTGGATCGCGGCGCTGGCCGCGCATCTGGCCAAGGCCGGCCTGCCCTTCTATGGCGCGCTGTCCTATGACGGCGTGATGACCTGGGATCCGGCCTTTCCCGAGGACGCCCAGATCACCCGCGCCTTCAACGACCACCAGCGCGGGGACAAGGGCCTGGGCCCCGCGCTTGGCCCCGATGCCGCCACCCGCGCCGCCGCGATCTTCGCCGCCGCAGGCTTTCGCGTGACCGAGGGCGACAGCCCGTGGCGCCTGGATGCCGACACTGCCCCCCTGCAGCGCGCGCTGCTGGAGGGGATCGCCGGCGCCGCCGCCGAGATGGGCGCGACAGGTGCCGCCGCATGGGGCGACCGCCGCGCCGCCGCTGCCGAGGGCAGCCTGTGCGTCATCGGCCATCGCGATCTGCTGGCGCTGCCCGCGCGGCAGACCTGACCGGACCAGAGAGGAGAGGAGCCATGCAGGTCGTCGACGTCACCCCCCGGGTCTGGGACCGCATCCTGTCGGTCCGCAACGGCATGGCCTGCGCCTGCTGCGGGCGCTTCTCGCCCGGCGAGCGCGCCGCGCTGGACCTCTACGGTCCGGTGGCGCGGCGCGATCTGGGGGCGGTGACGCTGGCGCAGATCGGGCAGTCGCTGGACGGGCGCGTGGCCACCGCCTCGGGCGATGCGCGCGACGTGTCGGGCCCCGAGGGGCTGGCGCATCTGCACCGGCTGCGCGCGCTGGTCGACGGCGTGGTGATCGGCGTCAGGACGGCGCTGCACGACCAGCCCCGCCTGACGGTGCGGCTGTGCAGCGGCGCCAACCCCGCGCGCATTGTCATCGATCCGCGCGGACGCCTGCCCGACGACGCGCTGGTGCTGGCGGCGGACGGCGCGCGCCGCATCGTCGTGACCGGCACCGACCGCCCCCGCGCCCCGGGCATCGAGATCCTGCGCCTGCCTAGCCCCGATGGACGGCTGGACCCCGCGCAGATCCTGGAGGGCCTGCGCGGCATGGGGCTGGGATCGCTGCTGATCGAGGGCGGCGGGCTGACCATCACCGGGTTCCTCGAGGCCGGGCTCTTGGACCGGCTGCAGGTCTCGGTCGCGCCGCTGATCATCGGGGCGGGACCGCAGGGCCTGACCAGCCTGTCCCCCGTGGACCGGCTGAAGGACGCGCTGCGCCCCGAGATGCGGGTCTTCGGCATGGGCACGGACATCGTCTTCGACTGCGCGCTTGGGGACCGGGCCAGCCACGCGGCGCTGCCGCTGCATGATGCGGCGCCGCTGGCGCAGGTCACCGCTGCGAACTAGGGCCGCGACCTCAGGCCGGATCGAAGGACCAGCGCCCTTCGCCCAGGGCGGGGGCGGCGCCGTCGGCCACGGTCGGGCTGCGCGACAGGGTGATCGGCGTGCGCAGCCCCGCAATCCCCTCGGGCGCCACGACCATGCCTCGCGCCCCTGCCTGCGGATCGGACAGCGCCTCTGACACCCGGTTGATCGGCCCCGCCGGCACCCCCGCCTGCGTCAGCGCCGCGATCAGGTCGCCGCGGCTGCGTCGGGCCGTGGCCTCGGCTAGGGTCGCGCACAGCGCCTCGCGCCCCGCCACGCGCAGGGCATTGGTGGCCAGCGCCGGATCCTGCGCCAGATCGGGAAGGTCCAGCGCCAGGCACAGCGACCGGAACTGGCGGTCATTGCCGCAGGCGACGATCAGATGCCCGTCCGACGCCGGAAAGACCTGATAGGGCACGATATTGGGATGGGCATTGCCAAGCCGCGCGGGCTCGACCCCGCCCAGCAGGTGATTGGCCGCCTGATTGGCCAGCACGCCAATCGCGCAGTCGAACAGCGCCAGATCGACCTGCTGCCCCCGCCCCGACCGCACCCGTTCCGCCAGCGCCGCCTGGATGCCGATCACGCCGTAAAGCCCGGTGAAGACGTCGATCCAGGCCACGCCGACCTTCTGCGGCTCGCCCGCAGGATCGCCGGTCAGCTCCATGATCCCGCCCATGCCCTGGATCAGGAAATCATAGCCCGGCTGTCGGGCGCGCGGCCCGGTCTGCCCGAAGCCCGTGACCGAGGCATAGACCAGCCCCGGATTGCGCGCCGAGACGCTGGCATAATCCAGCCCAAACCGCGCCAGCCCGCCTTGCTTGAAGTTCTCGATCACCACGTCGGCGCCGTCGATCAGGTCCCGCAGCCGCGCCAGATCGCCCGCATCGTTGAAGTCGCAGGTGACGCTGGTCTTGCCGCGATTGGTGGCGTGGAAATAGGCCGCGACCGTCTCCACCGTGCCGTCCGCGCGGGGGCGGTCGATGAACGGAGGCCCCCACCGGCGGGTGTCGTCGCCCTCGGGCGCCTCGACCTTGATGACCTGCGCCCCCAGATCGGCCAGGGTCTGGCCGATCCAGGGACCGGCCAGGATGCGGGCCAGCTCGACGACCTTGAGGCCCGCCAGAGGCCCCTCAGCCAAAGGCCGCCAGCCCGGTCTGCGCCCGACCCAGGATCAGGGCATGCACGTCATGGGTGCCCTCGTAGGTGTTCACGGTCTCCAGGTTCTGCGAATGCCGCATCACATGGTATTCGATCTGGATGCCGTTGCCGCCATGCATGTCGCGGGCCATCCGCGCGATGTCCAGCGCCTTGCCGCAATTGTTGCGCTTGATCAGCGAGATCATCTCGGGCGCGAAGCGGCCCTCGTCCATCAGCCGACCCACGCGCAGGGACGCCTGCAGGCCCAAGGCGATCTCGGTCTGCATGTCGGCCAGCTTCTTCTGGTAGAGCTGCGTGGCGGCCAGCGGACGGTTGAACTGCTTGCGGTCCATGCCATAGCGATGCGCGCGGAACCAGCAATCCTCGGCCGCCCCCATCACGCCCCAGCTGATGCCATAGCGCGCGCGGTTGAGGCAGCCGAAGGGCCCGCTCATGCCGCTGACATTGGGCAGCAGGGCATCCTCGCCGACCTCGACATTCTCCATCACGATCTCGCCGGTGATCGAGGCACGCAGGGACAGCTTGCCGCCGATCTTGGGCGCCGACAGGCCCTTCATGCCCTTTTCCAGCACGAAGCCGCGGATCTTGCCGCCATGCGCGTCCGACTTGGCCCAGATCACGAAGACATCCGCGATCGGGCTGTTCGAGATCCACATCTTGGCACCGTTCAGCACATAGCCGCCCTCGGTCTTGACGGCGCGGGTCTTCATGCCGGCGGGGTCGGACCCGGCATCGGGCTCGGTCAGGCCGAAGCAGCCGATCCATTCGCCCGAGGCCAGCTTGGGCAGGTATTTCATCCGCTGTTCCTCGGATCCGTAGGCATGGATCGGGAACATCACCAGGCTCGACTGCACCGACATCATGCTGCGATAGCCGCTGTCGATCCGCTCGACCTCGCGCGCGACCAGACCATAGGCCACGTAGGACGCGCCCACCCCGCCGTATTCCTCAGGGATGGTGACGCCCAGCAACCCGCTGGCGCCCATCTCGGCAAAGATCTCGGGGTCGGTCTGCTCGTTCAGATAGGCCGCCTGCACGCGCGGGGCCAGCTTGTCGGCGGCGAAGGAGGCGGCGGTCTCGCGGATCATCCGCTCGTCCTCTTCCAGCTGGTCGTCCAGCAAGAACGGATCCTCCCAGGCAAAGGTGGTGCCCTTGTGGTCCACGGTGGTCTTGTCCAGCATGATGGCGCCTTCCTGCATCGGGTGACTGTTCGGCACAGCCTATCCGATCCGGCGCCCCCCGAAAAACCCTATTTCCTCATGGCATCATGCATTCTATGAATGATCGTATGCGCCAACGCCGGTTTCTGCCCTCGCTGTCCCAGCTGATCGCCTTCGAGGCGGTGATGCGCCACGCCTCGGTCACGGCGGCGGCGGACGAGCTGCACCTGACGCAAAGCACCGTCAGCCGGCTGGTCGCCTCGCTGGAGCGGCAGCTGGGCAAGCCGCTGTTCACCCGCGACCGCAAGCGCCTGACCCCCACGGCCGAGGCGGCGGTCTATGCGGCCTCGGTCACGCAAGGGCTGGACCTGATCCAGCGCGCCAGCATGGGGCTGATCGCCAATCCCGGCGGGGGCGTGCTGTCGCTGTCGGTGCTGCCCACCTTCGCCACGCGCTGGCTGGCGCCGCGCATCGGGCAGTTCCTGGCGGACAATCCGGGCATCTCGATCAACCTGTCGACCAAGATCCAGCGCTTCAGCTTTGCCAGCGAAGCCTTTGATGCGGTGATTTATTTCGGCCAGCCCGACTGGCCGGACGCGCATCACGTCAAGCTGTTCGACGAACGGCTGACCGCCTGCGCCTCGCCCGCCTTCCTGGCCCGGCACCAGATCGCCGCCCCCGCCGACATGGCCGGGCTTGCGATGCTGCAGCTGGAGACGCGCCCCTCGGGCTGGCAGGCCTGGGTCGCGGCGCAGGGCGGCGCGGACGTGGCGGTGTCGGGGATGGTGATGGACCAGTTCTCGATGATGATCCAGGCGGCGATCTCGGGCCTGGGGGTGGCGCTGCTGCCCAGCTATCTGGCGCAGCCCGAGATCGACGAGGGGCGGCTGGTCCCGATCCTGCGCCCCGCCGTCCCGGGCGAGGGCGCCTATTGGCTGGCCTGGCCCGACCGGCGGCAGGGCGACCCGGCCTTTACCCGCTTCCGCGCCTGGATCGAGGCGCAGGTCGCGCAGGACTGACGCCTCACACCGCTTCGATGCGCACCTGCGCCCGCGCGCCGCCCAGGCTCTCGAAGGCCCGCTGGCGGCAGGTCAGGACCAGCACCTGCTGGTCGGCGGCCACCCGGTGCAGGGCGGTGAACATCGCCTCGATCCGGTCGTCGTCGGTATGGACCAGCGCGTCGTCCAGGATCACCGGCACCGGTCGACCCGCCTGCGCGAACAGCCGCGCGAAGGCCAGCCGGGTCAGGATCGCCACCTGCTCGCGCGTGCCGCCCGACAGGATGTCCAGCGTCTCGGCCTGGCCGTCGCGGGTCATCGCATGGGGCAGCAGGCTGTCATCGTCGATCTGCAGCGCCGCACCCGGATGCAGGATCGCCAGCAGCGGCTGCAATTCGCGCAGCACGGGCCGGAAATAGGCGTCGCGCTGGCGGCTGCGGGCCTGGTCCAGCGCCGTACGCAGGCGGGTCAGCGCCGCCATCTCGGCCTCGAAGCGCGCGGCCCGGGCCTGGGCCGTGATGCGGCGGCCGGTCACGTCGTCGCGCAGCTCCTCGATGCCCTCCTCGGCCAGGATCTCGATGCGCATGTTCAGCGCGGCCAGCTCCTCGCGCAGCCCCTCCAGATCCCGGCGGGCCTGCTCGGCGGCGCTGGCGGCGCGGGTCAGGGCGGCCTCGGCGGTGGTCAGGTCGGGGGCCGAGGCCGCCAGGTCCTGCACCTGAAGGGCCGCCGCCGCGTGGCGGGCGGACAGGCCGGGCAGGTCAGCCTGCAGCGCCTGCAGCCGGGCGGCCAGATCCTCGGGCGCGCCCGCCTCGTCCTGCATCTCGGCCAGCGCCCGCTCGGCGGATCGGCGTTCGCCCTCGCCATCGGCACGGGCCTCTCCGGCGGCGATGGCGGCCTCGTGGGCGCCGCGCGCGGTGGCCTGCGCCTCGGCTTCGGCGGCCTCGGTGGCGGCCAGCTCGCGTTCCAGCGGCGCAGGGTCCTCGGCCTCCGCGGGGGCGCTGTCGGCCTCGGCCAAAGCGGTGGCGCAGGCGGTGCGCAGCGTCTCCAACCCCTCGGGGGCCAGCCCCTCCAGCGTCTGCGCGCCCTGCCGGGTGGCGTCGTCCAGCCGTTGTGCCAAGGCCAGCTGGCGCCGCGCCTCGGGCAGGTCCGCCGCCCCGCACTGGGCCAGCGCCCGGTCCAGCGCGTCCTGCGCCTGCGCCACGGCGGCAACCGCCCCCTGCCCCAGGCCGGGATCCACGATCAGCACGCCGAAGCCCGGCAGGTCCAGCCGCGTCCGCGCCATCACCGGCACCATCCCGGGCCCGAGCGGCGCGCCATCGGGCCAGGTCGCCGGGGGACCGTCCGGCAGCGCCTCGATGCAGACCGCCTGCGCCTCGGCCCGGGCCTGCGCGCGGTCCAGCGCCGTCTGCGCGGCCTCCAGCGCCGCCATCGCCTTGGGGGTGACGGTCAGGCGCGCACGTTCCGCGCGGTCCGCCTGCATCTGCGCCTGCAGGGCCTCGGCCCGCTCCAGGCTGCGGGTCAGGTCGGCGGCGCGGGACCGGGCGGCCTGGGCCAGCCGAGCGCGCTGCGCCACGGCCAGACGCGCCCGGCTGGCACGCGTGGCCTGGGCCGCGGCCTGCAGATCCGCGGCGGCGCGGCGGTCGCGCTGCGCCAGATCCTCGGCGCGCGCCTGCAGGGAGGCGGCGCGGGCCTCGGCCTCGGCCCGGGCCGCGCGGGCCTGATCCAGGCGCAGGGTCAGCTGCTGCACCTGATCGATGCGCGCCCGCGCGCCCGCCTCGTCCAGTTGCGCCAGCTTCAGGTCGCGCTCGGCCTGCTGGGTACGGTCGGCATGGGCACGGGCGGCCTGATGGGCGGCCTGTGCCTCGGCCAGCGCCTGCGCCCGCAGCCGGGCCGCCTGCGGATCGGACAGCCGCGCCAGACGCCGCTGCACCTCGGCCCGGCGCGTCAGGTCGCCCGACAGGCGCTGCGCCTTGTCCTGCGCCTCGGCCTCGGCCTGTGCCAGCGTCGCCGCCTCCTCGATGGCGCGGGCCCATTCGCCGCCCGCCCGGGGCCGGCCCGTGGCGGTGGCCAGCCGCGCCATCTCGTCCGTGACGCGCGCCAGCACCAGATCCATGCGCCGCCCCCCGGTCATCATGTCGATCTCTCCAGCGACCGAGGACAGCAGCTCGCGCCGCGCGCCAAGGCCGCGCTCGCGTTCGCGCCGCTCGTCCGCGCTGGCGCCCTCGGGCTCCAGCCCCAGCAATCCCTGCCGCACCCAGAGCAGGCCCGAGGGGCCCGCCAGATCGCCGCCCATCAGCCGGTCGATCCAGGCCTCGGCCTCGTCCTCCTGCGCGATCAGGCGGCCCTCCGCGTCTGTGACGCGGGCCTGCGGGCGCGACAGGAAGCGCTTGTGCAGGCGGAAGCGGCCCTCGGGCAGCTCGATCTCGGCCGAGATCTCGGGGGCGCCCCCGGCATGGGGCTGCAGCGCCTTGACCGGCGCCCGGCTGCTGCGATGGCGTTCGAAGAACAGCGCATGCAGCGCGTCGAAGAAGGTGGACTTGCCGAACTCGTTGGGCTCGGACAGCACGGTGACGCCGTCGCCCAGATCCGACAGGATGGCCCGGCGCCCGGCGAAGCGGCGGACATTGGTCAGCTCGATCCCGCGCAGCTTCATGCCTGCACCTCCTGCGCGAAGCTGTAGAGGCGCGACAGCGCCGCCGCCGCGATGTCGCGGTCGGCCTGCGACAGCTGCGGCGCCTGGCTGTCCGACAGCAGCGCCTCGGCGGCGTGGCGCAGGGCACCGGCACGGTCGATCAGGTCCAGATCGTCGGGCCGCGCCTCGACCTGCAGGGCCGACAGGTCGGCGCCGAACCAGCCGAAATCCGGGGCCAGGTCCTGCAGCGCGGCATCCAGCGTGGCGCGATCCGCCAAGGCCAGCCGCCCCGAGGCGGTCAGGCTGACCAGATGGTCGCGCCGGGCATCCGCGGGCAGGACGCGGTCCAGACTGTCCGTCGCCGCATCGCCGGGCAACAGGTCCAGATGCGGGCGCAGCCAGCGGAACTGGCCCAGGGGCAGCGGCTGCACCTGCGGGGCCGCGCCTTGGCCCGCCAGATCGACCAGCAGCGCGCCGGGGCGGGTGTCATGCTTGAAGCCGTCCGCCTCGGGCGTGCCGGAATACCAGGTGGCGGGCCCCACGGGCATCTGCCCGTGCCAGTCGCCAAGCGCCAGATAGTCCAGCCCCGAGCGCGCCGCCCGGTCGGGCGGGATGATCCCCGCGCGGCCCCCGCCCTCGTCGAAATCGAGGATCGGCCCGTGGCCCAGCCCGATGCGCAGCGCGCCCGAGGGCGTGGGCGCGTCCATCGCTTCGGTCAGGTCGCGGCCCGCGCGGCGCTGCGTGCAGGGCGCGGGCAGCAGCCAGACGCCCTCGGCCAAAGCCACCGGCTCGGGGTTCAGGATCGGCTGCAGGTTCGGCGGGCCGTCCGCGCCGATGCGGCGCCACAGTTCCGAGGCGGCAAGGCTGTCATGGTTGCCCGGCAGCAGGATCCAGCGGATGTCGACGGCCTCGGCCATGGCGCGAAGGGCCTGGCGCAGCGTGTCGGGGGCGGGCGTCTCGGCGTCGAAGCTGTCGCCCGCCAGCAGCACGACCCCGGCCCCGTGATCCCGCGCGGCCTGCGCCAGCCGCCCGATGGCGCCGTGGCGGGCCTCGCGCAGGCGGTTGCGGATGCCCTCGGGATAGCCGCCGAAGGGCTTGCCCAGATGCAGGTCGGAACTGTGCAGGCAGCGAAAGCGCATCCGGGCGGGTCCTTTCCGGTCAGGTCCCCCGCTTGCTGCCATGGATCGCGCGGCGGCGAAACCCCGGCGTCAGCGCAGGACGACCTGCAGCCCCACAGGGTCCGGCCCCATGTCGAAGGCGCTTTCGTCGAAGCGCGGCGCCCGCAGGCGCGGCGCGGCGTTGCCCGACACGCCCCAGCCCTCGGTCGGGATGCCGAAGACATTGGTACCAAGCCGCCCGTCGGCATCCGCGTCATGCATCACCGCGACCGCATAGCGGCCCGGCGCCACGCCGGAAAAGACGCAGCGCGCCTGCCCGCCGCGCGGCGGCACCCGGTCGGCGGCCAGCGGCACGCCTTGGGGAAAGCCGCCCGGATCGCCGTGCAGGCTGCAGGCCACCACGCCCCGGTCGTCGGGGACGCCGGTCACCAGCACCTCCAGCCGGTCGGCCCATGCGGGCGCGGCCAGCAGCAGCAGGGCGGCCAGCGCCACCCAGAGACGCTGCGCCCCGCTGCGCCGGAGGGCGGCCATGCCGGTCAGATCTGGCGCTCGGGCATCTGCACGACCAGACCGTCCAGCGCCTCGGTCACCTTGATCTGGCAGGTCAGGCGCGAGCGTTCGGGATTGGGCTGGTAGGCGAAATCCAGCATGTCCTCTTCCATCGCGTCGCGCGGGGTCAGCTTGTCGACCCAGGCCGGATCGACATAGACATGGCAGGTCGAACAGGCGCAGGCGCCGCCGCAATCGGCGTCGATGCCGGGGATGCCGTTGTCGCGCGCGCCTTCCATGACCGTCATGCCGGGGCGGACCTCGACCTCGTGCCGGGTGCCGTTGTGTTCGATATAGGTAATCTTCGCCATGTCGCTCGTTCCCTTGATGCCCGGTTTCGGTGTCCCGCCGCAGTTAGGCGATCGGGGCCGGATTGAAAAGGGGCAGCCCAAGGGCCGCCCCGTCGTGATCGTCGTGTCGGGGTGCGGGCCTTATTCGGCCTCGCCCTCGCCGTCCGCGGACAGGGGCAGCGCCACGAACAGCGGATCGCCACCCCGGCGGATCAGCATCAGCACCGACTGGCGCCCGGCCTCGCGGGCCTCGGCGACGCGCGCCTCCAGATCCGCGACGGAGGTCACCGCCTGCTGGTTCACATCGGTGATGATGTCGCCCGGCGACAGGCCCTTGTCGGCGGCCGGCCCCTCGGGGTCGACCTCGGTGATGACCAGACCGCGCGCGTCGCGGGCGGCGCCCAGTTCGGCGGCCATCTCGGGGGTCAGCGCGGTGACCGACATGCCCAGCACGTCCGTCTCGGCCGGTTCCTCGGCGGCGGCCGGGGCCTCGCCCTCGGCGGTCTCGCGGCGGCCCAGGGTCACGTCCAGCACCTGTTCTTCGCCGTCGCGCATGACCACGACCTGCACCGTCTCGCCAGCGGGCGCCTCGGCCACGCGGCGCACCAGGCCGCGGGTATCCTCGACCTCGGAGCCGTCAAAGCGGGTGATCACGTCGCCGGTCTGCAATCCCGCCTCGCGGGCCGGGCCTTCCGGAACGTCGGTGATCATCGCCCCGCTGGAGGCCTGCAGGCCCATCGCCTCGGCCATCTCGGGCGTCAGGTCCTGGATCATCACGCCCAGCCAGCCGCGCCGCGTCTCGCCGAATTCCTGCAGCTGGGACACGACCTGCGACACCACGTTCGAGGCCATGGAAAAGCCGATGCCGATCGAGCCGCCATTGGGCGACAGGATGGCGGTGTTCACGCCGATCACCTCGCCGTCCAGATTGAACAGCGGTCCGCCCGAGTTGCCCCGGTTGATCGCTGCATCGGTCTGGAGGTAATCGTCATAGGTGCCCGACAGTTCGCGGTTGCGGGCCGAGACGATGCCCGAGCTGGCCGAGAAGCCCTGCCCAAGCGGGTTGCCAAGCGCCAGCACCCAATCGCCCACCCGGGCGCTGTCGCTGTCGCCGAAGGTTACAAAGGGGATCGCTGCGTCGCTTTCCACCTTGAGCAGCGCCACGTCGGTGTTGGGATCGGTGCCCACCACCTCGGCGGGCAGGCGCTCGCCGGCATAGAACTCGACCTCGATCTGGTCGGCGCCCTCGATCACGTGGTTGTTGGTGACGATGTAGCCATCCGCCGAGATCACGAAGCCCGAGCCGAGCGCGTTCGACCGCTGCGGGCTGCGCTGCGTCGGACCGCCTTCGGGGCCGCCGGGCATCCCGGGCATGCCGAACTCGCGGAACAGGTCAGAGAAGGGACTGCCCTCGGGGAAGCCGGGTCCGCCGGTGGGCTGCGACACGACCGAGGTGGTGGTGATGTTCACCACGGCGGGCGAGACCTGTTCGGCAAGATCGGCAAAGCTGCCGGGCATGACCTGCGCGGCCTCGGCCTGCGCCGCGTCGGCACCCAGGGGGCGGTTGGCCTCGGCGGCCTCCTGCGCCTGTTCGCTCACTTCGGGCGGCAGGTCGGAATTGGCGGGGTCGACGACCTGCTGGGCGCCCGCGGAACCAAGCCCCACCGCCAGCGCCAGCGCCGATGCGGTCAGGATATGGCCATGGAAAAGCGGTTTCATGCTGGATGTCCTCATCTCTCGAGGGCAGCGCGGCGGGACGAGACGCCCCTGGCTGCCTGATGGCTATGAACGCTATCTGGGGTGTCGTTGCAAATAAACCACGCTCTCGGGTCGTGAACAGATCGTGATTTTCATTGCAGCCCGCGATCCGAAGGCGGGCGGGGATGACCCCGCCCGCTCCGATATCAGTTCGCCGGAGCGGTCTGCGGCGCCGTTTCGACAGGCGCGGCCTCGGCCGGTGCCGCGGCGGCGGGCGCCTCGGTGGCCGGAGCCTCGGCGGCGGGGGCATCCGCATCCGCGGCCGGGGCGTCGGTCGCGGGCGCCTCGGTCGGTGCGGCACCCTGCACCTCGGCATCGGGCGAGAGGATCTCGGCCGGTTCCTGCGGCGGGGTGGCCAGGCTTTCGGGAACCGGCGTCAGCCGCACGCCCGAGGTTTCGCCCAAGGGGTTGCCCTCGCGGTCGGTGACCTCGGGGGTGACCAGCCCTTCCTCGTCCTCGATCACCGTGGGTTCCGGCGTGTCGAACTGGGCCGCCGAAGTGCCGGCGGGCACCGGGGTCGAAGCAGGGTTGGCATCCGCGCCGCCGTCCCCCGACAGATAGGTGAAGAATTCGCTGTCGGGCTGCATCACGAACGAGCTGTTGTTACCGCTGAGCGACCGCTGATACGAGGTCAGCGACCGGGTGAAGGCGAAGAACTCGGGATCGCGGCCATAGGCATCGGCGTAGATCGCGTTTCTTTGCGCATCGGCCTCGCCTCGGACGATCTCGCCCCGGCGCCCGGCTTCCGAGGTCAGCTCGACCATGGTCCGGTCGGCGGCCGCGCGGATCCGCTGCGCGGCCTCATTGCCGCGTGCGATCTCGTCGGCGGCCTCGCGTTCGCGTTCGGCGCGCATCCGGCCATAGGTCGCGGCCAGGTTCTGCTCGGGCAGGTCGGTGCGGGTCAGGCGGATGTCGATGATCTCGATCCCCAGGCCGCCCGAATTGCCGCGCGCCTCGTCGCGGATCTGGTTCATCAGCGTCGTGCGGTCGTCCGACAGCACGGCGGTCGAGGGAACCGTACCCAGCACTTCGCGGATCGAGTTCCGCACGATCGGCTCCAGCCGCATCTGGGCGCTTTGCACCCCGCCCGCGCCGACGGCCTGCCGGAAGCGGACCGGATCGGTGATCCGCCAGCGTGCGAAGGCATCGACCACCAGGCGGCGATCGTCCAGCGGCGTGACTTCCAGCGGGCTGGTGGGCATGCCCAGGATCCGCCCGTCATATTTCACGACATTGTCCACGAAGGGCAGCTTGAAGCCCAGGCCCGGCGTCTCGTGCACGTCGACGACTCGACCGATCCGCAGGACAAGCGCCTTTTCCCGCTCGTCGACGATGAAGATGGACGAGGCGGCCACGACGGCCACCAGGATCAGGGCCGGGATGGCCAGTGTGGTCAGAAGCTTGGTCCGTGCGGCCATCAGTTCGTCCCTCCGGTGGTGGTTGCGGGGGTGCTGGTCGTGCCCGGCGTGGTGGTCGACGACGTGCCCGTCGTCGTGTTCAGCAGGCCGGTCGTCGCGTTGCGCACGCTGCCCGTGTCCTCGGACGAGGTCTGGCTGCCGCGCAGCTGGTCCAGCGGCAGGTAGGGCACGACGCCCGATCCGCCCTCGCCACCGACGCCCTCGCCGATGATGATCTTGTTCACGTCGCCGAAGACCTGCTCCATCGTCTCCAGATACATCCGGCGGCGGGTCACCTCGGGGGCGTTCACGTATTCCTCGTAGATCGAGTTGAAGCGCGCGGCCTCACCCGCGGCGGTGTTGACCGCCTCGGCGCGATAGCCCTCGGCCTGCTCCAGCACCTGCGCCGCGTTACCGCGGGCCTGCGCCAGGACGCGGTTGGCATAGGCGTCGGCCTCGTTCTCCAGACGGTCGCGCTCCTGCTGCGCGGCCTGGACCGAGCGGAAGGCGTCGATCACCTCCTCGGGCGGATCGGCGCGGTCCAGGTTGACCCGGACGACGTTGATGCCCGACTGATAGGCGTCCAGCGTCGACTGGACCGAGGTCTGCAGATCGGACGCGATGGCGCCCCGGTCGCGGTTCAGAATCGGCGCCAGCTCGGTCCGGGCGATGATGTCGCGCATGGCGCTTTCGGCAACCGCGCGCATCGTGTCGGCGGGATCGGCCAGGTTGAACAGGTAGGCCTGCGGATCGCGGATGTTCCAGACGACCTGGTATTCCATGTCCACGATGTTCTGGTCGCGGGTCAGCATCAGCCCGCTGTCCATCTCGCCGCCCTGGCCGGTGCCGATCTCGGTCACGCGCTCGTTGGTGACGGGCACGACCTCGGCGGTCACGAAGGGCCAGGGGGCAAAGTTCAGACCCTCGGTCCCCACGTCCACGGCGCGGCCGAAGAGGAACTCGACCGACTGCTCGTTGGTCTGCACCCGGTAGAAGCTGGCGAAGGCCCACAGGCCGACCGCGACCAGACCGGCCACCGCCAGGGTCGAGCGGTTCAGCCCGAAGTTCGGCCCCATCGGGCTGCCCCCGCCGCCATTGCCGCCGCCGGTGCCGCCACCGCCGCCCCGCCCGCCCATCAGGACGCGCAGGCGCTCCTGGCCCTTCTTCATCAGATCCTCGATCTCGGGACGCTGAGGCTCTCCTCCCGGTCCGGGACGGCGCGGGCCGCCCTGCGGCGGCTGTTCGCCCCAGGGACGACCTGCGGGCTTCTTGTCACGATCCCCGTCATCCCGACCGCCGTTTCCGCCGCCGCCTCCGCCCCAGGGGCCCTGATTTGCCATCCGATAGACCTTCTTTCGTTGGTATTTCCGTGAGTTGAAAATTGGGGCGCCCAGACCTGAAATGCAAGCCTGCGCCCGGCCTCTGGCCGCGACCTGGGGCCGCGCCCACGCGATTGTCAGGCCAGTCCGGTCCCGGACAGCGCCTGCAACCGGCGCGAGGGGGTGCGCATCGTCACCAGCTCCTCGGCGGCGGTGGGGTGGACGGCGATGGTCGCGTCGAACTGCGCCTTGGTCGCGCCCATGCCGATGGGAATGGCGGCCAGCTGGATCATCTCTCCGGCCTCGGGGCCGAAGATGTGGCAGCCCAGCACCTTGTCGGTCGCCGGATCGACCAGCAGCTTCATCATCACCTTGGCATCGCTGCCCGCGAACATCGATCGCATGGGCCGGAAGACCGTCGAATAGACATCGACGGCGCCCCGGGCATGCGCCTCCTCCTCGGTCAGCCCGACCGTGGCCAGCTCGTGCGGGCGCAGATAGACGGCGCTGGCCACGACCGAATGATCGACCTTGCGGGGCCTGGCGCCGAACACCGTGTCGACGAAGCTGTGTCCCTCGCGGATCGCCACCGGGGTCAGGTTGACCCGGTCGGTCACGTCGCCCACCGCGAAGATCGAGGGCACGCAGGTCTGCGACCATTCGTCCACCTCGATCGCGCCGTTGCGCTTCAGCCGGACCTCGGTCGTCTCCAGCCCCAGCCCCTTGGTATAAGGATCGCGACCGGTCGCCATCAGCACGGCGTCGAATTCCTCACGGGTGCCGTCGTCGAAGGTGACGCGGATGCCCGCGCCCGCCCGTTCCAGCGCCACCGGCGTCAGGCCGAGACGCAGATCGACGCCCACCGCGCTCAGCTGCAGCGTCGCCAGATCGCGCGCCTCGCGGTCGAAGCCGCGCAGCACCGCGTCGCCCCGATAGGCCTGCACAGTGTCCACGCCCAGACCCGCCAAAATTGTGGCGAATTCGCAGGCGATGAAGCCGCCGCCCACCAGCAGCGCGCGCCCCGGCAGCTTATCCATGACGAACAGGTCGTCCGAGACCATCGCCAGCTCCTCGCCCGGAATGCCGATCAGGGCCGGGCGTCCGCCGGTGGCGATCAGGATGTGGCGGGCGGACTTGCGGGTGCCGTCGGCCAGCTCGATCTCGTGATGCCCCGCCAGCCGGGCGCGCTGGTCATGGACCTCGACGCCCGCGCGGCTCAGCCCCGCGCGATAGATCAGCTCCAGCCGCGTCAGCTCGGCATCCAGCTTCTCGCGGAACACCTCCCAGCTGAAGGCGCCGGCCTGCGCGTCGCACCAGCCATAGCCGCGCATCTCCTCGGCCATCAGCCCGGCCTGGGCGGCGAAGATCATCAGCTT
This sequence comes from Paracoccus liaowanqingii, assembly GCF_004683865.2. Taxonomy (NCBI): domain Bacteria; kingdom Pseudomonadati; phylum Pseudomonadota; class Alphaproteobacteria; order Rhodobacterales; family Paracoccaceae; genus Paracoccus; species Paracoccus liaowanqingii. The sequence continues at coordinate 1,846,573 of NZ_CP038439.1, forward strand.
CTTGGGCACGCAGCCGCGGATGACGCAGGTGCCGCCCATGCGGCTTTCCTCGGCCAGTCCCACCTTGGCGCCGTATTCGGATGCGGCGATCCGCGCGGCGCGCACGCCGCCCGAGCCGCCGCCGATGACGAACAGATCATAGTCGAAGCTCACGGTCTCACTCTCCTTCATGGGCCAGCATGTCGGCGTCGATATCGGCGTCGCGGGCCAGCTCGACCACGCTGCCATCCTCGCGCCCGACGATGACCAGATCGCACATGCCCAAGAACAGCCCGTGCTCGACGATGCCGGGAATGCCCTGCAGCGCGCGCGACAGGGCGGCGGGATCGGGGATCTGACCCAGATGCAGGTCCAGGATGAAGTTCCCCTCGTCGGTCACCAGCGCGTCGCTGCCCGACAGGCGCTGCAGCACGTCGCGCTCGCCCAGATCCAGCCCCTCCAGCGCGCGGCGGATCAGCTTGCGGGTCGTCTCGAAGCCGAACTGCAGCACCTCGACGGGCAGCGGAAAGGCCCCCAGCACCTCGACCACCTTGCCGGGATCGGCGATGACCACCATGCGGTCGCTGGCGGCGGCCACGACCTTCTCGCGCAGATGGGCCGCCCCGCCGCCCTTGATCAGGTGCAGCTGCGGATCGACCTCGTCGGCGCCGTCGATGGTCATGTCCAGCCAGCCGATCGCATCCAGGCTCTCGACCGTCAGCCCCTGGCTCTCGGCCAGCTTCGCCGTGGCCGTCGAGGTCGCCGCGCAGCGCAGGCCCAGACCCTCGGCCGCGACGCGGGCGGCCAGTTCGCGCACCATGATGCTGGCGGTCGAGCCGGTGCCCAGGCCCAGCCTCATCCCGTCCCGGACCAGCGCCACCGCCGCCCGGGCGGCGGCCAGCTTGGCCGGATCGGCCTGCGACGATTGCGACATGACGACATCCCTTCACCGATACCTGGCGGCCTTATAGGCCAAGCGCCGCCGAAGGGCGAGGGGCAGCAGGCCCCTGCCCCGTCCCCGGACCCCCTCTTCTTCACGAAAATATCCTCGGGGGGAGGCCCGGCACGGGCCGGGGGGCGGACAGCCCCCCCGACCCCGCCCGCCGAAAACCCGGCGCCCGTCAGCCGCGCGACAGCCCCTCGGGCAGGATCACGGTGAAGCGGCTGCCCTCGCCAAGCCGGCTCTCGATCCGCAGCCGGCCCCGGTGGCGGTTGACGATATGCTTGACGATGGCCAGCCCCAGCCCGGTGCCGCCCTGGCTGCGGGCGCGGTGGGTGTCGACCCGGTAGAAGCGTTCGGTCAGGCGGGGCAGATGCTGCTCCTCGATCCCCTCGCCGCGATCCTCGACCACCACCGCCCAGGCCGGACCGCGCAGCAGCGGCTCGTGGGCGATGCGCGACAGCGTGACGCGCAGGCTACCGCCCGAGGCGCCGTATTTCAGCGCGTTCTCGATCAGGTTCTGGAACACCTGCGTCAGCTGGTCGCCGTCGCCCGGCAGGCGCAGCGGCTGGTCCAGCCCCAGGGTCTCGACCGTCACCCCGGCCAGTTCGGCGCGCGGCGTCAGGGTGGCCAGCACGCCGCGCAGGATGCCCGGCAGATCGACCCGGCCCAAAGGACGGCGCCGTTCCTCGGCCTGCACCCGGCTCAGCGTCAGCAGTTCGGTGATCAGCCTATTCATGCGCCCGGCCTCGCGCTCCATGATGTCCAGGAACCGGTCGCGGGCGCGGGCATCGTCGCGGGCGGGGCCGCGCAGCGTCTCGATGAAGCCGGTCATGGCGGTCAGGGGCGTCTTCAGCTCGTGGCTGACATTGGCCACGAAATCGCGGCGCATCTGCTCGGCCTCTTCCGCGACCGAGCGGTCGATCACCGCGATGGTGGCCCCGCGGCCCAAGGGCGCGGGCAGCGGCGCGATGGTGATCTCGGCCATGATCTCGCGCCCGTCGGCGGCGCAGGCGGCGCGCAGCACCGCCACCCCCTCGGGGGCCGTGGGCAGGGCCGGGTCTGGCGTCGGCGCGGGCATGACGGTGGGGTCCAGCACCCAGTCCAGCGCCTGCAGGATCGCGGGATGGCGCAGCACGGTGACGAAGGGACGCCCCGGCAGGTCGGCGCCCAGAAGCCCGCCCGCCAGCCCGTTGGCCGCGATCACCCGGGCGTCGCGGTCCACGGCCAGCATCGGCACCGGCACCCCGTCCAGGAACCCCGCAAGGCGGCGCATGCCGGCAGCCGGCGCCATGCGCTCAGCCCGCCATGCGGGGGAAGGTGGCGGTCATCGGACCTCCTCCTCGGCCATCAGCGCCTTGACGAAGCCGCCCAGGCCCGCCTGCCGGTCGCGGCGCAGCCGCTCGGCGGTCAGGATGGCGCGCAGCCGCGCCTCGGTCTGGTCCAGATCGTCATTGACCAGCACGTAGTCGTATTCGGCCCAGTGGCTGATCTCGGACCGGCTCTTCAGCATCCGGCCCGCGATCACCGGCTCGCTGTCCTGGCCGCGCGCGCGCAGGCGCCGCTCCAGCTCGGGCAGCGAGGGCGGCAGCACGAAGATCGACACCACATGCCCGCCCAAGGCCGAGGCGCGGATCTGCTGGCCGCCCTGCCAGTCGACGTCGAACAGCGTGTCGCGCCCCTCGCGCATCGCCCGCTCGACCGGGCCGCGCGGGCTGCCGTAAAGGTTGCCGAAAACCTCGGCATGCTCCAGCATCTGATCCTCGGCCACCATCTGCAGGAAGCCCTCCTGCGAGGTGAAGTGATAGTCGACCCCGTCCACCTCGCCGGGGCGCGGCGCCCGCGTCGTGGCCGAGACGGAAAAGCGCAGGCTGTCGTCCCAGTCCATCAGCCGCCGCGCCAATGTCGATTTGCCCGCGCCCGAGGGCGAGGACAGGATGACCATCAGGCCGGTCCGGTCGATCATGGTTGCGTGTCCCCTTGCCGCGTCTCGCTGCCCGTGGGATGCCCCGGCAGGGCGCGGCGGTCAAGTCCTGCCCAGATTGCAGCGCATCTTAACCATTCGTTCACGAAATGACTCGGCGCGGGGATCCCTTTCGCCTAAAGATGGTTTGCAGACATGGGTATAGCCCGGTCATGCCGGAACCAGAAGAGGTGCCCTTGTCGGACCTGAAGGACGGATCAGAAACCAAACCGGAGCCGCCCTCCGGCACCGGAACGGGGCGTGTCCTGCATCTGCAGGATTACGAGCCCCCGCGCCCCGAGCGCATGCTGCGCGAGATGCGCAACTACTGGAACAGCATCCGGCAGGGTCGTGCCGTGCCCGCGCGCGCCGATGTCGACCCGCGCGCCATCGCCCGGATCCTGGACCATGCCTTCATCCTGGAACGGATCGCGCCGGGCGCGGGCCGCCTGCGTCTGGCCGGGCGCCACCTGATCGACCTGATGGGAATGGAGGTGCGCGGCATGCCGGTCTGCGCGCTGATCAACACCAGCTCGCGCGGGCGGTTCTCGGACGTGCTGGAAAGCGTCTTCAAGGCCCCGCAGATCGCGCAGCTGACCCTGCAGGCCGGGGCCAGCTATGCCCGCCCGCAGCTGTCGGCGGTGATGCTGCTGCTGCCGCTGCGTTCGGATCTGGGCGACGTGACGCGCGCCCTGGGTTGCCTAGTCGCCGACGGAGAGCAGGGCGTCGCGCCGCGCCGCTTCGACCTGGTGGGCGACGAGGTGATGCCGATCATCGAGGGGGGCCAGACGCTGGCGCCCTCGCCCTCGACCATCGGCTTTGCCGAAGAGGCGCCGGAATTCCTGCTGCAGGCGCCCAAGCCCGGCCGCAGGCGCGCGCCGCCCTCCGACATACAGGCCCGGCCGACGCCCGATCGCCGCCCGCAGAGCGAGACCACGCCCGAGGAACGGCGGGCGAGCTTCCGGCTGGTGCAGACCCCCAGGGCGCCCGAGGACGTCTGACGCGCGACGGTCAGGGCAGCAGGCCCGGCCGCCAGCGATACAGCGCCGCATCGGCCTGCGCGTCGCGGCCATGGGCGAACAGGGCCACGTCCTCGGCCCGGCGAAAGCCCAGGTTCTTCAGGATCTTGCGCGAGGCGGGATTGTCCAAGAAGACATCGGCCATGATCTCGGGCGGGGCGAAGCGGGCGACCAGCTCGTGAAAGACCGCCGCCACCATCTCTTGCCCGAAGCCCTGCCCCGCCATCTGCGGGTCCAGGAAATAATGCAGCCGTGGCGGCGTTCCCGCGCTGAGCCCCACCGCGCCGATCACCCGTCCCGCATGGCGCACGGCCAGGCGCAGGGGCGGCAGCAGCCCGCCATCGGCCAGCAGGGAGGCGGCCTCGTCCAGCCGCATGTCGGGGCGAAAGCGCAGCATCATGCGCGCGACCTGCGGCTGCGTGACGATGGCGTGCAGGGCGGGCATGTCCGCCGGGGTGATCGCGGTGATCGACAGGCGCGCCGTGGTCAGGGCGATGGCATGGCGGGCCTCGAAGGCGGCGCGGTCCAGGTGCAGGACGGTCGCCGCCACGGGCCGGTCCAGCGGGCGGGACCGGATCGTCGCACGGCCCTGCGGCGCGAAGCCCAGCCAGTCCAGAAGCCGTTCGGACCGCTCGTTGCCCAGCAGCACATGCGAGTGGACCCCCTCGGCGCCCGACAGGAACAGCCGCGACAGCGCCAGCACCCCGGCCCGGCGTCCGATGCCCTGCCCCTGCAGATCCGGCGCGATCCACAGCCCGAAGGCGCGCCCCGCCAGAACCGTCCCGGCCAGCCGGTCGCCCAAGCGGATGGCATATTCGTCCAGCGAGGCCTGCGCGATGAACTCCTGCGCGTCCGCGACGCCGTAGGGCCAGGGCGGCGTCGACAGCCAGCGCGTGGTGTCCCAGTTCGACAGCGCCGCCGCGATCGCCTCGGCATCCTCGGGCCAGGGACGCGTCAGGACGACCGGCGGTGGCATCGGCCTAGCGGGCCGGCACGACCTTGACCGCGCCGTTCTGCGCGGACAAGGCGATCTCTCCGCCCGCCAGGCGCAGGGCGTCCTTTCCGAAGACCTCGGCCCGCCAGCCCTGCAGGGCCGGCACGTCGCGATGCCCCGTGGCGATGGCGTCCAGTTCGGAGGCCGAGGCGATCAGCTTGGGGGCCACGCCCGCCGCATCGGCCTTGGCCTTCAGCAGCACGCGCAGCAGGTCCGACAGCGCCGCATTGCCCGGGCGGCCCGGCTCGTCGGCCTTGACCTGCGGCAGGTCCTTCGTCTCGATCCCCGCCTTGACGGCGGCGATGATGCCATTGGCGATGTCGCCCTTGCGGGCCTCGCGCAGCAATAGCCGCGACTTGCCCAGATCGGCCTCGGAGAGCGGCTTGGTCGAGGCCAGCTCGATCATCGCGTCGTCCTTGTAGACGCGCGAGCGCGGGATGTCGCGGTCCTGCGCATAGGATTCGCGGAACCGCGCCAGTTCCCGCAGGATCGCCAGGAAGCGCGGCGAGTTGGTGCGGGTGCGCACCTTCAGCCAGGCCTCCTCGGGCCGGGTGATATAGGTCTCGGGGTCTTCCAGCACGGCGATCTCTTCGGCCAGCCAGGCCTGGCGCCCGGTCTTGACCAGCTCGGCCGAGAGGAACTCGTAGATCACCCGCAGATGGGTCACGTCGGCCAGGGCATAGGCCGCCTGCGCCTCCGACAGGGGGCGGCGCGACCAGTCGGTGAAGCGCGAGGACTTGTCCAGATCGGCCTTGGCGATCTTGCGCACCAGCGTCTCGTAGCCGACCTGCTCGCCGAAGCCGCAGACCATCGCCGCGACCTGCGTGTCGAACAGCGGCGTGGGGAACAGCTGCGCGTCGTGGAAGAAAATCTCCAGATCCTGGCGGGCGGCGTGGAAGACCTTGACCGTGCCGGTATGGCGGAAGAGATCGTACAGGGGTTCCAGCGACAGCCCCTCGGCCAGCGGATCGACCAGCACGGCCTCTCCTCCGGGGGTCTTGCCGGTCGAGGCGGGCGGGATCGCCAGCTGGATCAGGCACAGCTTGGACCAGAAGGTCCGCTCGCGCAGGAATTCCGTGTCGACGGTGACATAGGGGGCGGATTTGGCGGCCTCGCAGAAGCGGGCGAGGTCTTCGGTGCGCGTGATCGCGGGGATGTCCTGGCTCATTCAGCTCTTTCAGATCCGGCGGTTCGTCCGCCAACCCGACAGATTTACGCCCAAGCGGCGGGTTTGGAAAGCCCCGTTCACGGGGCCTTCCGCGGCGCCCCGCCGGTGGCCAGGGTGCCGCCCTCGGCCTCGGGTTCGGCCTCGACGGCCGGGGCCGCGGCAGCCTCGAGATGGGCTTCGGGGGGACGCTTGCGCAGGGCCTCGGCCACCCCCTCCTCGCAGGCGGTGTCGTCGACCATCGGCACGCCGGTGCGGAAGGCCGCGCGCCCGATCAGGTGGGCGGCGACCGGGGCGGTCAGGATCAGGAACAGGATCGCCGCCACGGCCCGCGCGACGACGGTGCTTTCCGCGAAGGCGATGGCCACCGCCACCAGGATCAGGCCCGAGCCAAGCGTGCCCGCCTTGGTCGAGGCATGCATCCGCAGCATCAGGTCGGGCAGGCGCAGCACGCCCATCCCGGCGGCAAAGCAGAAGATGCCCCCGGCGACCACGAACAGCGAAACGATCAGTTCGGTGATCATGCCAGTTCCTCCGCCGTCAGCAGGATGCGCCGTTCCAGATAGCGGGCGAGGCACACGGTGGCCAGAAAGCCCACCAGCGCCAGCACGACCGCCACGTCCAGGAAGGCCGCGCTGCGGGCCTGCAGGGCGGCCAGGCCGCCGAAGGCCACCAGCTGCACCGTCATCATGTCCAAGGCCACGATCCGGTCGGCCAGGGTCGGCCCGATCACCAGACGGATGGTCGCCAGCGTCACCCCCAGGATGACCAGCACGAAGCCCAGCAGGATTGCATAATCGAGAACTGTCATCGCCTTACTCCGTCGCCTCGCGCACCCAGACCTCGAACCGGTCGCGGATCTGCGCCCGGATCGCGTCGGGATCGTCCGCGAACATCGCGTGGATATAGATGGTCTTGCGGTCCTCGGACACGTCCAGGCTGAGCGTGCCCGGCGTGAGCGAGATGAAATTGGCCAGAAGCGTGATCTGCGTGTCGGTGGTCACGGTGATCGGCACGGCGATCAGCGCAGGCTCGGACCGCTGGCCGGGGGTCAGCACCTCCTTGACCACGGGGATCGAGCTGACCACCAGTTCATAGACGAACATGACGATCAGGCGGATCCAATAATAGAGCCGCAGGAAATAGCTGCCGGTCTGCGGGAACAGCGGGCGGACCAGCCACATGGCGGCCATGCCGACCAGGAAGCCGGTGATCAGCCCGCCAAGCGTCAGCCCCCCAGTCAGCGCGACCCAGGCAAAGGCCAGCACCAGATTGACGGCAAAGAGGTTCATGGCTGCACCCCCAGAACGGTCGTGACATACTCGGTCGGATCCAGCAGCTGCCCCGCGGCGCGTTCGGCGAACTGCACGAAGGGCTCGGGGAAGAGGCCGATGATGCAGGTCAGCGCGGCCAGTGCCACGATCGGCAGCATCAGCGCCACCCGGTCACCAACCGGCAGGTCCGACAGGCGCGGCTTGAGTCCGTCCGGATGCGCGGGCCAGAAGGCCGCGCCCCAGATCTTGGTCATCGAGAAGATGGTCAGCAGGCCCACGGCCAGCGACACGCCCGCCACGAACCACATCTCGAGGTTCAGTGCGGCCTTGACGACCACGTACTTGGCCCAGAAGCCCGACAGCGGCGGAAAGCCCGCCAGCGAGAAGGCCGGGATCAGGAACAGGAAGGCCAGAAGCGGCGCATGGGCGTAAAGCCCTCCAAGCCGCGCCAGATCGGTCGATCCGCCGATGCGCTTGGCGACGCCCGCCACGAAGAACAGGTTGGCCTTCACGATGATGTGGTGGACCAGGTAGAAGACCGCGCCCATCAGGCCCAGGGGCGTGTACAGCGCCAGCCCCAGCACCATGTAGCCGATCTGGCTGATGATGTGGAAGGACAGGATGCGGCGGAAGTCGTTCATCGCCGCCGCCCCCAGGACGCCCGTGACCATGGTCACGACCGCCAGCCACAACAGCAGCGTGTGGGTGAAGCCCACGTCCTGGTCGAAGACCAGCGTGAACATGCGGATCAGCGCATAGACGCCCACCTTGGTCAGCAGCCCCGCGAAGATCGCCGACACCGCGACCGGTGGCGTGTGGTACGAGGCGGGCAGCCAGAAGAACAGCGGGAAGAGCGCCGCCTTGACCCCGAAGGCCACCATGAACATCACCGCGACGGTGGTCAGCAGCCCGGTGTTTTCCACCCCGCGCACCGCCAGATGCAGGTCGGCCATGTTCAGCGTGCCGGTCAGGCCATAGAGCAGGCCAATGCCGGACAGGAACATGATGGTCGAGACCAGGTTCAGCAGCACGTACTTGATGCCGCCGTCCAGCTGCTCGCGCGTGCCGCCCAGGACCAGCAGGCCGAAGCTGGAGATCAGCATGACCTCGAACCAGACATAGAGGTTGAACAGGTCGCCCGTCAGGAAGGCCCCGCAGACGCCCATCAGCAGGGTCTGCAGCAGGGCGTGGAAGCCGAGACGCTCCAGCCGCTCGGGGATCTCGGACAGCGAATAGATGACGGTGGCCAGGCCCGTGATCGCGGTGATGACCACCATGACGCCGCCCAGCAGGTCGGCGGCCAGGGTGATGCCGAAGGGCGCGTCCCAGTTCGACATCTGCGCGGCCAGCACGCCCTGGTCCAGCACCTCGGACATCAGCATCAGGCTGGCCAGCAGCAGCGCCGTGGTGCCCGCGACCGAGATCCAGCGCCCGGCGACCGTGTTGCGGAACAGATAGCACAGCACCGCCGTCATCACGGGGATGAGGATCGGATAGACCAGAAGCCAACTCATATTCCGGCCTCCTGCCCGGTGGCGGGTTGTTGCGGGTCGGCCCGGCCCAGACCCAGCTTGCCGGTGTCCAGATCCTTCTCGTCCATGGGTTCGGCGATGCGCATCTCGTCGCTGTTGACGGTGCCGAGCGTCATGAAGGTCCGGTAGACCAGCGCCAGCGTGAAGGCCAGAAGGCCGAAGCCGATGACGATGGCGGTCAGCACCAGCGCCTGCGGCAGGGCGTTGGCCACGGTGCCCGTGGGCGCGTATTCGCCCGGCGCGATCAGCGGCGGGGCGCCTGCGGTCAGGCGGCCGCCCGCGAAGATCAGCAGGTTGACCGCGTTCGACAGCAGGACCAGCCCGAACAGGAAGCGCAGCACGTTGCGGTCCAGCATCAGATAGACCGAGGTGGACACCAGGATGCCCAGGGTGATGGCAAGCAGCAGTTCCACGCTCAGATCTCCTGTTCCAGGGCAAAGACCAGGGTCAGGATTCCGCCGAAGACGGCCATGTACACTCCGATGTCGAACACGAGGACGGTGGACAGGGGCACATAGCTGTCGCCGTCCTGGAACAGGAACAGCCATTGCCCGGTGAAGAACGGCTCTCCGGCGAAGCCCGCGCCCATGCCGCCCAAGGCGGCGACCCCCACCCCCAGCATCGCCAGGTTCGACGGGTCCATGCGCAGCGCGGCCCGCGCCTCGGAGACCGAGGTGGCGATGGTGTAGAGGATGAAGGCCGTGGCCCCGATCAACCCGCCGATGAAGCCGCCGCCGGGCAGGTTGTGCCCGCGCAGCAGCGCATAGATCGAGAACATCAGCAGCAGGGCCGCCATCAGGCGTGTCGTCGTGGTCAGGATCAGCGACTGCATCTCAGCTCTCCTCCTCGGGCTTGCGGCGGGGGGGTGCCCCGCGCAGCAGGGCAAAGGCCGCGATGGCGGCGATGGCGACCACGGTGATCTCTCCGAACGTGTCCAGCGCGCGGAAATCGACCAGGATCACGTTGACGATGTTGCGTCCGAAGGCCTCGGGATACGAGGTCGCCTCGAAATAGGTGGTCAGGCGGCGGTCGAAATCGGATGCCAGGACCGAGATCGTCAGGAAGGTCGTGATCAGGCCCATGCCCCCCGCGATGACGGCATGTCCGGTGCGGAACACCATCTTGGACCGGCGCGGCAGATAGGGCAGCCGCAGCATCGCCAGGCTGACCAGCACGACGACCAGCACCTCGACCAGAAGCTGGGTGATGGCCACGTCGGGGGCGCTGAACATGATGAAGATCAGCGCGACGCCGATGCCCACCACGCCCATGGCCGCCACCGCCGTCATGCGGCTGTGGGTCCAGACGGTCAGGATCGCGCCGGTGGCGATCAGGCCCAGGACGGCCCATTGCACCGGATGCACCCCGTCCGTGGACAGGCTGAGCCCGGCCTGGAAGGCGCCCTTGAGGATGTAGGTGCCGCCGACCAGCACGACGAAGGTGGCGAAGGTCACCGCCATGTAGCGCTGCAGGCTGCCGGTCTGGATCAGCCCGGTCAGCCAGGCGGCGAAGGCCTTGAACGCGTCCAGCAGACGGTCCCAGCCCGCGTCGAAATCGACGCGGCTGCGCGCCTCGATGGCGGCCAGGCGGGCGCGGATCGCCTCGTGCCGGCGATAGACCAGCCAGCCCGCAAGGAAGGTCAGCAGCGACAGGATCAGCGCCATGTTGATGCCGCCCCACAGGTACAGCTCCACGGGGCGCACCTCACCGAAGACGGCATGGGTGGCGGGGCCGACCAGGTAATGGCCCAGCACGCCCGGCACCAGGCCGAAGATCAGCGACAGCGCGCCCAGGACCAGCGGCCCGGCCAGCATCGGCCAGGGGCCTTCATGCGGCGCGTGGGGCGTCGGGCGCAGATCGCCCCGGAAGGGCTTCAGCGCGACGATGCCGCCCACCGCGAACATCATCACCGAGGCCGCGAAGGCCATCATCGTGACCCAGAAGGCGCCGAAGCCCTCCAGCCCCAGACCGGCCTTGTACATGAATTCCTTGCCGATGAAGCCGACCATGGGCGGGATGCCCGCCATGCTGATCGCGGCCAGCGCGGCGGCCAGCCCGGTCAGCGGCATCGCCTTGGACAGGCCACCCAGCACCGCCGTCTCGCGGGTGCCGGTGGCATGGTCGACGATGCCGATCATCAGGAACAGCGCCGCCTTGTAGAGCGAGTGCACCACCAGGAAGGTCATCGCGGCCATGATCGCGTAATGCGTGCCCGCGCCGATGAACATGGTCAGCGTGCCAAGCGCCATCAGCGTGGTATAGGCCAAGACCTGCTTGATGTCGGTCTGCCGCATGGCCATGACGGATGCGAAGACAGCCGTCACGCCGCCGAACAGCGTCAGGATCCAGAACCAGGCGTCGGTGCCGCCAAGCGTCGGGTTCATCCGCGCCATCAGGAACACGCCCGCCTTCACCATCGTGGCGCTGTGCAGATAGGCCGAGACCGGCGTCGGCGCGGCCATCGCGTTGGGCAGCCAGAAGTGGAACGGCACCTGGGCCGACTTGGTGAAGGTGCCCGCCAGGACCAGCAGCAGGATCGCCATGTACCAGGGATGGGCGCGGATCTCGTCGCCCATGGTCAGGATCTGCGACAGCTGGAACGTGCCCGCGACATTGCCCAGGATGATCATGCCCCCCAGCATCGCCAGGCCGCCCGTCCCCGTCACCAGCAGCGCCTGGAGCGCCGAGCGGCGCGACTTGGCGCTGTCGGCGTTGAAGCCGATCAGCAGATAGGATGAGATCGTCGTGACCTCCCAGAAGACGAACAGCATGATCAGGTCGTCCGACAGCACCAGGCCCAGCATGCCGACCATGAACATCAGCAGGTAGCAGACGAAGCGCGGATAATCGGGATGATCGCCCAGGTAGCGCGCCGAATACAGCGTCACCGCCAGGCCGATCCCGGTGATCAGCAGCGCGAAGGTCATGCTCAGCCCGTCCAGCAGCACCGCCAGCCGGATCCCGAGCGAGGGCACCCAATCGATGCCGCCCAGCACGGGCGCCAGCGCCACCTGCGGCATGAGCCCGAGGAAGTACAGAAACAGGATGCCGGGAAAGGCGATGGACACCCAGCCCGCCGGGCCACCCATCACGCGATCCACTTTTTGATAGTCGTCAGCCATGTCTCGAACCTCTGTCGCGGCATGCAGTTGGCGACGGGTCTTAGCATCCTTTTTTTCAGGGCGACAGACGGCAGGATGCGGGAAATGCGCGGCCATGGTCGAAAAGACGGGGCCCGCCCCGGGGCCTCAGGCGCGGGCCCGCGCCCGCGGTGTAAAGAAGTCGGCGCAAGCGGCGCGCGGGGATCGGGGCCTCGGGTCAAGCCCGCCCCGGCCGCCAGGATGCGACGTCTTGACGCAGGTCGCGAGGCCGAGAAACCCAACGCGGCGATGGGCTTGGGGGGGCGGTGACGGCGCGACGGACGGCCCCGGCATCTGACCCCTTGCCCCGAGGCCCGGCCTGAGTGTTTCATGGCGGCAGCTCCGGGCGGCGCGACCGTCCTTGATTCGTCACATTCCAAACGAGGGGACATCCCATGCTGCTTGCCCAGGACCGCATCGCCGGACAGAGCCTTGCCGCCAAGGCCGGCCTGACGCTGGCCGCCGCCGCGCTGATCGCGCTTGGCGCCAAGATCCAGCTGCCGTTCTGGCCCGTGCCGATGACGCTGCAGACGCTGGCCGTGCTGGTCATCGCGGCGGGCCTGGGTCCGCGCCTCGGGCTGGCGGCGATGGGCGCCTACATGGCCGCTGGCCTGGCCGGGCTGCCGGTCTTTGCCGGATCGCCCGAGCGCGGGCTGGGCCTGGCCTATCTGGCGGGCCCGACGACCGGCTTCCTGATCGGCATGGCGCTGGCCATGGTCGTGACCGGCGCGCTGGCGCAGGGCCGCGGCCTGGGGATGCGGGCGTTGGCGATGATCGCGGGCACCGTCGCCATCTATGTGCCGGGCCTGATCTGGCTGTCGGCCTTCGTGCCGGCGGATCGGCTGCTGGCCGTGGGCGTGGCGCCCTTCATCCTGGGCGACATGGTCAAGGTGGCCATCGGCGCGCTGGCGCTTCAGATGGTCGGCACCCGCCGCTGATCCGATTTGCCGGGCGCGGGGTCCGTTGCGGCCCCGCGCCGCTGCAGGACCCTGCCAGAGGCCGCGCATGACCCAGGACCCCACCCCCCGGACCATCGCCCGGATCGAGGCCAGCTTCGGCGCGCAGGGCCTGATGCGCCATCTGGGCGCGACCATCGCCGCGATCCGGTCCGGAGAGGTCGTGCTGCACCTGCCCTATCGCGCCGAGCTGACCCAGCAGATGGGCTATTTCCACGCCGGCGGCACCTCGGCCCTGGCCGACACCGCCGGGGGATATGCGGCCCTCACCCTCTTTCCCGAGGGCCATGAGGTGCTGACGACCGAATTCAAGCTGAACCTTCTGAACCCCGCCCGAGGCGAGCGGCTGGAGGCGGTGGGCCGCGTCCTCAAGCCGGGGCGCACGCTGACCGTCTGCCAGCTGGATGTCTTTGCCGTCGAGGGCGAGGCCCGCACCCATGTCGCGACCGGCCTGCAGACGCTGATCTGCATCGCCGCGCGCCCCTCCTCCGGCCGGCCCGCCCAAGCGACTCCCCCCTCGTGACAGCGGGCGGGCGGTCGGGTAGACGGCCGCAACCGCATTTTCCGAAGGCAGAAGGGGCAGCGCAGATGGCACAGGCACGGATCGGGCTGATCGGCTTGGGGACGATGGGGGCGGCCTTGGCGCTCAACATCGCCGAGAAGGGCTTTCCCATTGCGGTCTGGAACCGCACGACCGAGGTCACCCGCCGCTTTGCCGCGGAGGCGGGACCGCTGGCGCCCCGCGTGATCCCCGCCGGCACGCTGGAGGCGCTGGTGGCCGCCATCGCCCGACCCCGCACGATCATCCTGATGGTGCCCGCGGGCGAGGCGGTGGACGCGCAGCTGGATGCCCTGGCGCCGCTGCTGGAGGCCGACGATCTGGTGATCGACGCGGGCAATGCCGATTTCCACGACACCAACCGCCGCGACGAGGCCGGGCTGCCCTTCCGCTTTCTGGGCATGGGCATCTCGGGCGGCGAGGAGGGCGCGCGGCACGGCCCCGCGATCATGGGCGGCGGCGCGGCGGCGGACTGGGACCGCGTGGCGCCGGTGATGACCGCCATCGCCGCCCGAGCCGAGGACGGTGCCCCCTGCGCGGCCCGCATGGGCGATGCGGGCGCCGGGCATTTCGTCAAGATGGTCCATAACGGCATCGAATATGCCGACATGCAGATGATCGCCGAGGTCTATGGCCTGATGCGCGACGGCATGGGGCTGGAGGCCACAGCCATCTCACGGATCTTCGAGGGCTGGAACGGGGGCATCCTGTCCAGCTATCTGGTCGAGATCTCGGCCGCCGTCACCGCCGCGCGCGATCCCCATACGGGGGCCGCGATGCCCGACGTGATCCTGGACCGCGCGGGCCAGAAGGGCACCGGCCGCTGGACCGCGATCGAGGCGCAGCACCTGTTGGCCCCCATCCCGGTGATCGAGGCGGCCGTCATGGCGCGCAACGTCAGCGCCCGGCTAGACGAGCGGGATGCCGGCCAGGCGCGCTTCGGCGCCGGCGCGGGCCCCTGCGCGCTGGAGCCCGCGGCGCTGGAGCAGGCGCTGATCGCGGGCAAGATCCTGTGCTATGCGCAGGGCTTCGCGATGATCGGGGCGGCCTCGGACAGCTTCGGCTGGACGCTGGACCTGCCGCAGATCGCGCGGGTCTGGCGGGCGGGCTGCATCATCCGCTCGACCATGCTGAACGACATGGCCGAGGCGCTGGCCGAGGATCCGGGCCGCAACCTGATCCTGGCGCCGTTCTTCGCCGAGCTGATCGACAGGGCGATGCCGGCCCTGCGGCAGGTCGTGTCGCAGGGGATCGCGGCAGGGCATCCGCTGCCGGCGCTGGCCTCGGGGCTGATGTGGTTCGACATGATGCGCACGGCGCGCGGGACGGCGAACCTGATCCAGGCGCAGCGGGACTTCTTCGGCGCGCATGGGTTCGAGCGGCTGGACGGGATCGCCGACCGGCACGGGCCCTGGGGCGGGACGGACTGAGAGGGCGTCAGGGGGGCGCTGCCCCCCGTCCTGCGGACTCCCCCCGGGATATTTCGGCCAAGATGAAAGGGTCAGGAGGTCAGGAGGTCAGGGGCGGGGGCGGGGGCGACCGATCTCGCCCAGGGTCAGGACGGGCGAGGCGTCGATGCCCTGCGCGTTCAGCATGGCGGCGACGCGTTCCAGCGCGGCCACCAGCATCGCCTGTTCCCAGTCCTGCAATGCGTGAAAGCCCGTCACGAAATGCTGCTGCAGGGCGTCGGGGGCCTCGGCCAGCGCGGTGGCGCCGCTGTCGGTCAGGATGACATGCAGCTGGCGGCGGTCGGTGCTGGAGCGCTGGCGCTGCGTCAGGCCCAGCTTGTCCAGCTGGTCGACCAAGGCTGTCACGGTCGCCTGGCTGACGCCCATCTGCGCGGCCAGAAGCGTCGGGGTGGCGGTGCGGTCGTCGCGGGCGGCCAGGATCTGCAGCACCCGCAGCTTGGCCGGGGTCAGGCCCACGGCCTGCGCGAGGTCGCGCTCGTACTGCTCGGTCGCGCGCAGGATGCGGCGCAGCGCGATCAGCGCCGCGTCGGAGCGGGGAATGGCGGAATCGCGGGTCATGGCGGCGTCCTGGGTCATGGACGGCTGTATGCCACCGGCGGCGGGGTCTGGGCAATGGGGCAACCTGTCATTCGTCTGCCGAAGGGTGAAGGTCACGGACACGTGTGAAAGACGTGAAAATTATCAAGTCAGGGTGACTACTTATCCGGAACTTTGCGGAAATCCGGGGCAATGGTTGAAACCATCGCCCGGGTCGGTTAGTTAGAGCCCCGAAGCAATCGAGGATCACCGACCCATGCCCAAGGATATGCAGGACATCGAACGTCCCCGCCAGCTGGTGCTGCGCAAGCCCGACCCGACCGACGGCGCCGCCGTGTGGGAGCTGGTGCGCGACTGCAAGCCGCTGGACGAGAACTCGATGTACTGCAATCTGGTGCAGGCCGAGCATTTCCGCGACACCTGCGTGGTCGCCGATCTGGACGGCGATGTCGTGGGCTGGATCTCGGGTCACATGATCCCCAACGAGGATGCGCTGTTCGTTTGGCAGGTCGCGGTCAGCCCACGGGCGCGCGGTCTGGGACTGGGCCGCAAGATGCTGACCCATCTGGTCGAGCGCGACGAATGCACGGACGCCACCCGGCTGAACACCACCATCACGCGCGACAACGACGCCTCCTGGGCGCTGTTCCGCAGCCTGGCGCGCGCCCTGGGCGGCGAGCTGAGCGACGATCCTCATTTCACCCGCCACGAACATTTCGACGGGCGCCACGCGACCGAGCACATGGTGACGATCACCCTGCCCCGGCCCGCCCGTCAGGCCCGCGCCGCCTGATCCCTTTGCGGCGCATTCCCCATTCTGCTGATAACGCACATCGTGCGAAAGGACTTCTCATGGCCAAGGACATGGCAACACCCGACACCGACACCGGCATCTTCACCCGTCGCGAAAGCGAGGCGCGGTCCTATTGCCGGGGCATTCCCACCCTCTTCGCCTCGGCCAGCGGCTCGGTGATGCGGGGCGCGGACGGATCCGAGCATATCGATTTCCTGGCCGGCTGTTCGTCGCTGAACTATGGCCACAACGATCCCGACATGAAGGCGGCGCTGATCGAGCACATCTCGGGCGACGGCATCGCGCATGGGCTGGATCTGCACACCACGACCAAGGCGGCCTTCCTGCAGGCGTTCGAGACGCATATCCTGGCGCCCCGCGGCATGGATCACTGCGTGATGTTCACCGGACCGACCGGCGCCAATGCCGTCGAGGCGGCGATGAAGATCGCCCGCAAGGTGACCGGCCGCACCAACATCGTGGCCTTCACCAACGGCTTTCACGGCGTGACCATGGGCGCACTGGCCGCCACCGGCAACGGCTATCATCGCGGCGGCGCGGGGATGGAGACTCAGGGCGTCACCCGCGTGCCCTTCGACGATTACGCCAAGGGGTTGGACAGTGCCGCCCTGCTGGACCAGATGCTGTCGGACAATTCGGGCGGCATCGACGCCCCCGCCGCCATCATGATGGAGACGGTGCAGGGCGAGGGCGGGCTGAACGCCGCCTCGGCCGAATTCGTGAAGGCCGTGGCCGAGATCGCCAAGCGGCATGGCGCGCTGCTGATTCTGGACGACATCCAGGCAGGCTGCGGGCGGACCGGCAAGTTCTTCTCGTTCGAGGAGATGGGCGTGATGCCGGATCTGGTGCCGATGGCCAAGTCGGTCTCGGGCTTCGGCCTGCCTTTGGCGATGGTCCTGGTGCGGCCCCAGCATGACGTCTTCGGCCCCGCCGAGCACAACGGCACCTTCCGCGGCAACACCCATGCCTTCGTGACCGCCCGCGTGGCGATCGAGAAGTTCTGGTCGGACAAGGCCTTCGAGGCCGAGCTGGCCCAGAAGGCCGCGCTGATCGAGACGCGCCTGACGGAACTGGCCGACATGATCCCCGGTGCCTATCTGAAGGGTCGCGGGCTGATGCGCGGCGTCGATGTGGGCGGCGGCGAGTTGGCGGGCGCCATCTGCAAGCGCGCCTTCCAGGGCGGGCTGATCATCGAGACCTCGGGGAACGAGGATCAGGTGGTCAAGGTGCTGGCCCCCCTGACCACGCCCACCGATCTGCTGTCGCGCGGCTTCGACATCCTGCTGGATGCGGCCCGAGACGTTCTGGCCACCAAGATTGCTGCGGAGTAAGACACATGATCGTTCGTGATTTCAACAAACTGAAAGACACCGACCGTTCGGTGTCGGATGCCCGGTGGAACTCGGTCCGCATGCTGCTGGCCGATGACGGGATGGGCTTTTCCTTCCACATCACCACGCTGGAGGCGGGTTCGGAACACACGTTCCACTACAAGCACCATTTTGAAAGCGTCTATTGCATGTCGGGCAAGGGCTCGATCACCGATCTGGCCACCGGCGAGACGCACCAGATCACGCCCGGCGTGATGTACGCGCTGAACCTGAATGATCACCACACGCTGCGCGCGGACGAGACGCTGGTCATGGCCTGCTGCTTCAACCCGCCGATCACCGGGACCGAGGTCCATCGCGAAGACGGCAGCTATGCGCCTGCCGAGACGGCCTGAGCATGGCAGGACCGACCCATACTGTCGAGAAGATCGGCGGCACCTCGATGTCGCGGGTCCATGAGCTGCGCGACACGTTGCTGATCGGCGACCGCCCGAACCTCTATGGCCGGATCTTCGTCGTCTCGGCCTTTGGCGGCATCACCGACCTGCTGCTGGAGCACAAAAAATCCGGCGAGCCCGGCGTCTATGCGGCCTTCGCCAGCGGCGAGGGCGATCATGGCTGGCTGGCGGCGCTGGACCGCGCCAGCGAGGCGATGGGTGCCGCGCATCGCGTGGTGCTGGAGCATCCCGGCGATCTGGAGCGGGCCGACGCTTTCGTGCGCGACCGCCTGATCGGCGCCAAGAACTGCCTGATCGACCTGCAGCGCCTGTGCTCCTATGGCCATTTCCGGCTGTCGGAACACATGCTGCACACACGCGAGCTGCTGTCGGGCCTGGGCGAGGCGCA
This sequence comes from Paracoccus liaowanqingii, assembly GCF_004683865.2. Lineage (NCBI taxonomy): Bacteria > Pseudomonadati > Pseudomonadota > Alphaproteobacteria > Rhodobacterales > Paracoccaceae > Paracoccus > Paracoccus liaowanqingii. The sequence goes on from NZ_CP038439.1 coordinate 1,865,091, forward strand.
TTCGGCCTTCGTCACCACGCTGATGCTGCAGCGCGCCGGGGTCTCGGCCCGCTTCGTCGACCTGTCGGGCTGGCGCGACACCGGAGAGGTCAGTCTGGACGAGCGCATCCTGGGCGCCATGTCCGGGATCGACGCGCAGACCGAGATGCCCATCGTTACCGGCTATGCCCAGTGCCGCGAGGGGCTGATGCGCGAATTCGACCGGGGCTATTCCGAGGTGACCTTCTCGCGTCTGGCCGCGCTGACCGGCGCGCAGGAGGCGATCATCCACAAGGAGTTCCATCTGTCCTCGGCCGATCCCAAGCTGGTGGGCGCCGATGCGGTGCGCAAGCTGGGGCGCACGAATTACGACGTGGCCGACCAGCTGTCCAACCTGGGGATGGAGGCGATCCACCCCAAGGCCGCCAAGACCCTGCGCCAGTCGGGCGTGCCGCTGCGCGTGACCAACGCCTTCGAGCCGCACGATCCCGGCACGCTGATCGACGACCAGCCGGCGGATGCCCCGGCGGTCGAGATCGTCACCGGTCTGGACGTCTTCGCGCTGGAGCTGTTCGAACAGGACATGGTCGGCGCCAAGGGCTATGACGCCGCGATCCTCGAGGTGCTGACACGCCACAAGGTGCGCATCGTCAGCAAGGTCTCGAACGCGAACACGATCACGCATTACGTGGACAGCAGCCTCAAGGTGCTGCGCCGCGTCGAGAAGGATCTGGTCGAGCGCTTCCCCTCGGCCTGCGTGTCCTCGCGGGCGGTGGCAATGGCGTCGGCGGTGGGACGCGATCTGGACGGGCTGGCGGTGCTCAGCCGGGGGCTGAACGCGCTGGCCGATGCCGGGCTGTCGGCGATCGGCGCCACGCAGGGCCCGCGCCAAGTGGACGTGCAGTTCATCGTCGAACGCGACGCCTTGGCGGGCACGATCCGCGCCCTGCACGGCGCGCTGGTCGAGACGCAGGGCCGCGACATCGCCCAAGCGGCCTGACGCATCCCGACGAACTGACAAACTGAAAACGACCCTCCCCTGTCCGGGGGAGGGTCGTTTTCCGTGGGCACTATGCACGGCGGACTCTGGCGCGGGCGCGGCTCAGCCCCATTGCGCGGCGAAGGCGGGCGAGGCCACGAAGCTGCCCGGCTCGGGCGAGACGGGGGGCGGATCGCAGACCCCCTCCTCCAGATAGCGCAGCGCTGCCGTGAAGCCCGCCGCCGAGAAGGGCTTGGCGATGACGCCGTGGGCGCCGGCAAAATCCTCGGGAATCTTCTTGGGATTGGCGGTGACGAAGACGACGATCGTGTCGGGCCAGCGCCGACGGATCTCGTCATTGACCTCCAGCCCGGTGCTGCCTTGGGCCAGCTGCATGTCGACCAGCGCCACGTCGGGCCGGTCCCCGACGGGCAGCGCCTCGACCGCCTGCAGCGAGGCCGCGGTGCCCAGGACCCGGTGGCCGGCATCCTCGATCATCATCTCGATATCCATCGCGATGATGAATTCGTCCTCGACGACCAGGATCGAGAGCGGGGGTTTGGGGTGGTTCATGAGACCTCGGTGTCGACGACGACGGTGACTTCGATGGACCCGCACGGCCCCTGGACCCAGGACACGGTGGTACGCGTCTGCGCGGCCAAGCGGGAGATGATCTGTTCAGTGACCCCCGAGGGGGAATAGCGCGGCAGCGTGGGGTTCTTGGAACTGCCGTCGCGGGCATCGCGCCCGAAGCGGATGCCCAGCTCGACCCGGCCCCCGGTCACGCGCGACGAGATGTCGAAGACCCGCGCGCCGCCGTGATCGGTGGGCAGGATCATGTGGGACAGGATCTCGTTGACGATCAGCCCGATGGCCGAGGCCTGCCCGGCGGGCACCTCGGCCCGGCCCAGATCGGCGCGGATGCGGATGTCGCAGTCGGCCCGGCTCTGCGTCAGGTCCGAGGCGAGGTTGACGGTGTAGGAGCCGATGTCGAACCGCGTCACGTCCTCGGACTGGTAGAGATGGCGGTGCACGGTGGCCAGCGCGTCGATCCGGGTCATCATCGCGCGCAGCAGGTCGGCGGTCTGGCTGTCATGCGCCTCGCGCAGCTGCAGGCGCAGGATCGATCCGATCATGGTCATGTTGTTCTTCACGCGGTGATCGACCTCGTGCAGCAGCAGCCGCTGCGCATCCAGCGACTCGCGCAGTTCGGCCACCCGCCGCGTCACCTCGGTCTCGACCCGGGCCTTCTCGCGGGCCATGCGCGCCTGCACGTCGATCCGGTCGGTCACATCCAGCTGCGAGGCGAAGAAGAACTGGATCCGGCCCGCATCGTCGCGCACCGGGCTGAGATAGAGCGCGTTCCAGAAGGACGAGCCGTCCTTGCGATAGTTCAGGATGTCGACGGCGATGTCGGTCCCCGCCGTCACGGCGTCGCGGATGCGGTCCACCGTCTCGGGATCGGTCTGTTCGCCCTGCAGCAGGCGGCAGTTGCGGCCCAGCAGCTCGTCGCGGTCATAGCCGGTCAGCCGCTGGAAGGCGTCGTTGGCGAAGATGATCGGGTTGTCGGGCTTGGTGGGGTCGGTGATGATCATGGACATGCGCGTCGACCGGACCGCCGCCGCGAAGGGATCGCCCCGCCCCTGCTCGTGATGCAGTGCCTCGGTGAGGGTCCAGTCGTCCCTGTCGTCCACGTGCCGTCCTCGTCCATTCCACGCTTTCGCGTCAGTCCCGTGACAAGGTTCCGGGGATGGGATTGGTTCCCGCCGGGGATACCGGGCAGAGCGGGATGCGACGCGACGTTGCAGGCGGGCGACAGGGCTGCACGCCCAAGGACTTGAGCGCGCGCGGCAAGGGCCGGGTGGCCGCGCGGCGGGGGCGCGGGTCAGCCGCGCCGCGCCTCCAGCACCGCCTTCAGCGCCAGCGCCACCAGCGCCAGCAGCGTCAGGGTCGAGGCGGCGGCGAAGGCCCCCACCGCGTTCAGGTCGTTGAACAGCAGCTCGACATGCAGGGGCAGCGTGTTCGTCTGGCCACGGATGTTGCCCGACACCACCGACACGCCGCCGAACTCGCCCACCGCGCGGGCCGTGCACAGCACGGCGCCATAGAGCAGCGCCCACCGGATGTTGGGCAGCGTGACGCGCCGGAACACCTGCCAGCCCGAGGCGCCAAGGGTCACGGCGGCCTCCTCCTGCGCGGTGCCCTGCGCCTGCATCAGGGGCAGCACCTCGCGGGCGACGAAGGGCGCGGTCACGAACATCGTCACCAGCACGATGCCGGGCAGCGCGAACATCACCTGCAGGTCCAGATCGCCCAGCCACGGTCCCAGCAGCCCCTGCCGCCCGTAGAGCAGCAGATAGCAGATCCCCGCGATGATCGGAGAGATCGAGAAGGGGATCTCGATCATCGTGACCAGGATGCCGCGCCCGGGAAAGCGGTGCTTGGCCACGGCCCAGGCCGCCGCGATGCCGAAGGCGATGTTCAGGGGCACCACGATCACCGCGACCAGGCTGGTCAGCCAGATCGCGTGCAGCGTCGCGGGATCGAGGATGTTCGACGCATAGACCCGCCAGCCTTCAGAAAAGGCGCGGGCGAAGATATAGGCCAGCGGCGCCACCACGATCAGCAGCGTCAAAATGACGGCCAGCGCGATCAGGGCGCGGGCGCCCATGGTGCGGGCCGGGCGGCCGTGGCCGGTGGCGGCCGATCCGGGGGCGATCATGTCGGGCGCGCTCATCGTGTGGCCTCGCGGTGGCGGGCGGCCCAGGATTGCAGGATGTTCGACAGGACCAGCAGCACCAGCGCAAAGCCCAGCAGGACCAGCGCGATGGCGGCGGCGCCGTTGTAGTCGTATTCCTCCAGCCGGATATAGGCCAGAAGGGCCGCGATCTCGGTCTGCCCGGGCAGGTTGCCGGCGATGAAGACGATGGCCCCGAACTCGCCCAGGGACCGGGCGAAGGCGGTGGTGCAGCCAGCCAGCCAGGCGGGCAGGATCGCGGGAAAGACCACGCGGGCAAAGACCTGCCACGGCGTCGCGCCAAGCGTCTCGGCCGCCTGTTCCAGCGAGGGGTCCAGATCCTCCAGCACCGGCTGGACCGTGCGCACCACGAAGGGGATCGAGGTGAAGGCCATCGCCAGCGCGATGCCCCAGATCGTGTAGACGACCGGGATGCCCGCCGGGTGCAGGACCTGTCCGAACCAGCCATTGGCCGAGAAGAGTGCCGTCAGCGACAGCCCCGCCACGGCGGTGGGCAGCGCGAAGGGCACGTCCATCAGCGCGTCCAGCAGCCGCTTGCCGGGAAAGTCGTGGCGCACCAGCACCCAGGCCATCAAGAGCCCATAGACCGCGTTGAAGGCGGTGGCGATGGCCGCCGCCGTCAGGGTGATGCGGAAGGCCGCCACCGCGCGTTCGGAACTGACGATCGCCCAGAAGGCGGCGGGGCCGATCTCGGCCCCCTTCAGGATCAGGGCCGAGATGGGGATCAGCACGATCAGCACCAGATAGAGCAGCGTCGTGCCCAGGCTCAGCGTGAACCCGGGCAGGACGCGCTTGGCGCGGAAGGGGGCGGCGGCGGTGCTCATCGGTTGACGAAGACCTGATCCAGGATCCCGCCCGAGGCCAGATGCTCGGCCGAGACGGCATCCCAGCCCCCGAAGACCTCGTCCACGGTGACCAGCTCGACCGGGGCCTGCGCATCGGCGAACTCGGCCGCGACGGTCTCGTCGGTCACGCGATAGTCGCGCTCGGCCAGCAGGCGCTGCGCCTCGGGGGTATACAGCCAGTCCAGATAGGCGGTGGCCAGCTCGGTCGTGCCGTTGTCCTCGGCATTCTCGGCCACCACGGCGACCGGGAAGGCGGCAAACAGGCTCATCGACGGGGTCACGCGCTCGAACCCCTCGGCCTCGTATTGCGCGGCGATCTGGCCGGTCTCGGCCTCGAAGGTCACCAGCACGTCGCCGATGCCGCGTTCCGCGAAGGTCTGGGTCGAGGCCCGCCCGCCGGTGTCGAAGACCGGCACATTGGCAAAGACGCTGCGCACGAAGTCCTGCGCCGCCGCCTGGTCGCCGTCATTCTGCGCCAGCGCATAGGCATAGGCGGCCAGATAGGTGTAGCGCGCATTGCCGCTAGTCTTGGGGTTCGGAAAGACGGGCGCCACATCCTCGCGCGCCAGATCGTCCCAGTCCTCGATCCCCTTGGGGTTGCCCTCGCGCACCAGGAAGGCGGGCAGCGAGTAATAGGGCGAGGCGCCGTTGGGGAAGGCGTCGCGCCAGTCCTCGGGCAGCAGGCCGCTCTCGGCCAGCACGTCGATGTCGGTCTCCTGGTTGAAGGTCACCAAATCGGCGGGCAGCCCCTCCAGGATCGCGCGGGCCTGGCGCGAGGATCCGCCATGCGACATGTCGATGGTCAGCGAGCGGCCGGTCTCGGCCTCCCATTGCGCGGCGAAGGCGGGGTTCAGCGCCTCGAACAGTTCGCGGGCGATGTCGTAGCTGACATTCAGCAGGCGGTCCTGCGCATGGGCGGGACCGGTCAGGATCAGGGCCAGCGCGGTGGCGAGAACGGGCAGTTTCATCGGGCGATCTCCTTGGACAGGGGCAGGACGGGGGTGGCGGTGTCGCGGCGGGCGTCGGGAAAGATCGCCGCCGCCTCGACGCGCAGGGCGACGGGGGCGCCCTTGGTCAGGGCGGGAGCGCCGCGCCGGGGCATCTGCGCCTCGGCCTCGGCGCCGTCGGTGCGGGTGGCGGTCAGGCGCAGCTCGGCCCCGGTGCTGGCGAGGCTGGTCACATGCCAGACCCCCGCAGGGTCGGGCATCGCGCGGATGTCGGCGGGCCGGGCGAACAACCTTGCCGCGCCATCGGGCAGCGCCCGGCGCGGCAGGGCGGTCAGGTCCAGCCCCGGGGCGGCGGCGCGGCCCGAGGCCAGCGTCACCGGCAGCTCGACCGTGGCACCCATGAAACGGGCCACGAAGGGCGTGGCGGGGTGGTCGTGGATCTGGTCGGCATGGCCGATCTGCTCGATCCGCCCCTGCCCCATGACGACGACGCGGTCGGCCAGCTCGAAGGCCTCCTCCTGGTCATGGGTCACGAAGATGGTGGTCGATCCGGTCGCCTCGTGCACGCCGCGCAGCCAGCGGCGCAGGTCGCGGCGGATCGCGGCGTCCAGCGCCCCGAAGGGCTCGTCCAGCAGCAGCACGCGCGGCTTGATCGCCAGCGCCCGGCCAAGCGCCACCCGCTGGCGCTGCCCGCCCGACAGTTGCGCAGGGTAGCGGTCGGCCAGATGGTCGATCTGCAGGAAGGTCATCAGCTCGTCGGCCCGCGCGGCGATCTTCGCCTTGGCAGGACGGTCGGCGCGGGGGCGCACGGTCAGGCCGAAGGCGATGTTGTCGCGCACGCTCATATGCGGAAACAGCGCGTAATGCTGAAAGACGAAGCCGATGCGCCGGTCGCGGGCGGCCAGCTGCAGCCAGTCCTGCCCGGCCACCGACAGCTGCCCGGCATCGGGCCATTCCAGCCCGGCGATGATCTTCAGAAGGGTCGTCTTGCCGGACCCCGAAGGCCCCAGCAGGGCCACCAGCTCGCCGTCGGCCACGTCCAGATCGATGCCGCGCAGCACCTCGGTGCGGTCGAACCGCTTGGTCATCCCGGCGATCGTGATGGACATGGCGCACCCCTCTGGCTGAACCTGCCAGCTAGGATGCCGCCTTGGCTGCGGCAAGGGGTTCGGGACGCAGGCCACTTCCCCGCCCCGGGGCGGTTGTTTCGCCGCAGTACTGGGCCGCGAAACGATCCGCCGCACAGGCGGCCTCGCCGGACGGAGATCGTTCCGCCAAACCCGGCCCGCGGGCGGCGGGCGTTCTTCTTTGCCCGCAGCCGGTCGCCGTTACCCGACGACCGGCGGGACGGCCGGAACCGCTTGATCTTGGCCGCGCCCGCACCTAAACGCAGCGCCTCGGCACACGGCGCAGCATTCTTGCGCGAAGGAGAGGTTTCATGAACGCCCTGGCACGACTGTCCGGCTTTGTCGGCAAGACATTTGCCCTCTGGGTCCTGCTCTTCGCGGTGCTGGGCTTCCTGCTGCCCGAGACCTTCCGCCAGCTGACGCCCTGGATCGTCACCCTGCTGGGGATCATCATGTTCGGGATGGGGCTGACCATCTCGGCTCGCGACTTCGGCGAGGTGCTGCGCCGTCCGCTGGACGTGGGCGTGGGCGTGGCCTCGCAATTCATCATCATGCCGCTGCTGGCGGTGGCGCTGACCCGGATCATCCCGATGCCGCCCGAGGTCGCCGCCGGCGTCATCCTGGTCGGCTGCTGCCCCGGGGGCACCTCGTCCAACGTGATGACCTATCTGGCCAAGGGCGACACGGCCCTGTCGGTGGCCTGCACCAGCGTCACCACGCTGATGGCGCCGGTGGTGACGCCCTTTCTGGTCCTGATGTTCGCGCGGGAATACCTGCCCGTGGATGCCTGGGCGATGTTCCAGTCCATCGTCAAGGTCGTGCTGCTGCCGCTGGCCCTGGGCCTGCTGGCGCAGCGGCTGGTGCCGGGGATCGTGCGCGCGGCCATTCCGGCGCTGCCTTTGGTCAGCGTGACCGGGATCGTGCTGATCGTGGCCGCCGTGGTCGGCGCCTCGAAGGGCGCCATCGTGCAGTCGGGGCTGATGATCTTCGCGGTCGTCGTGCTGCACAACCTTCTGGGCTATCTGATCGGCTATCTGGCGGCGCGGGCGGCGGGGCTGGAGCTGGCGGGCCGCAAGGCCATCGCGATCGAGGTCGGCATGCAGAACTCGGGCCTGGCCGCAGCCCTTGCGACGACCTATTTCTCGCCCCTCGCGGCGGTCCCGGCGGCGATCTTCAGCGTCTGGCACAATATCTCGGGCGCGATCGTGGCCAGCATCCTGGCCCGGATGGGCCCGGAGGCGCCGCCGCGCCGCTGACCGCCGCGCTTCAGACCAGAATGTCGATGTCGCGGGGCGCGCGCCCCTCGGCCACGGCCTGCAGGTTGTCCATCATCCGCTGCACCGTGGGCGCGAAGCCGTCGGCCGAGATCGCGGCCAGATGCGGGGTCAGGATCACCTGGTCCAGGCCCAGCAGCGGATTGTCGGGGGCGATCGGCTCGACCGAGAAGACATCGACCCCCGCCCCGCGCAGGCGACCCGCGCGGATCGCGTCCGCCAGATCGGCCTCGACCATCACCCCGCCGCGCGCGGCATTGACCAGGATCGCGTCGGGCTTCATCAGCGCCAGCCGCTCGGCGTCGATCAGGTTGCGGGTGCTGTCGTTCAGCTCGCAGTTCAGCGTCACCACGTCCGAGGCTGCCAGCAGGTCGTGCAGCGGGGCAAAGCCTGCCCCGATCCGGGCCTCCTCCTCGGGCGGCAGCGGCTGGCGCTTGGTATACAGGATCCGGCAGCCGAAGCCGCGCAGCATCCCCGCCAGCGCCATGCCGATATGGCCCATGCCGACGATGCCCACCGTCCGCCCGCTGAGCTGCATCGAGGTCGGCCCCAAGGCGCCCTTGGGCCAGTCGCCGCGCAGGATGCCGACATGGCCGCGCACCAGGTTGCGGTTCACCGCCAGGATCAGGCCAAGCGTCGTCTCGGCCACCACCACGGCGTTCGACCCGGTTGTGCGCATCACCCGCACGCCGCGGTCGCGCGCCGCCCCCAGGTCGATGGCGTCATAGCCCACGCCCCATTTGTGCACCGCCCGCAGCCCCGGCACGGCCATCATCGCCGCCGTCACCGGCGCATCGCCGGTGATCGCGAAGGCGGCGCCCTGCAGCGCCTGCATCTGGTCGTCGGCGCTGCGCGAGGGCGCGGCGGTCAGCTGCCAGCCCTCGGGCAGCAGCGACCGCATCCGGTCCAGGCGCGCCGGGTCCGAGGGATCGAGCAGGGCAATGCGGGTCATGGACATCTCCGTGGGGGTCGGTTTTTTTTCGGGGGGGTCAGATCTTGAAGCGGATGCCGGGGCGGGCCAGCCCGCCGCCATGGGCCAGGACCGTGCCGTCCGCGCGCCAGCAGGCGGCGCCGGTCATCATCCTGTCGGGGGCAAAGCCGATGGCGGTCATGCCGCCGCCGATGGTCCGAGGCAGCTGCACCTCGTGGCCCATCGCGCGCAGGGCGTCCCGCATCGGCGCATAGGCGGGCTCCAGTTCCACATGCCCGCCCTGGGTCCACAGGCGCGGGGCCTCGACCGCCTGCTGAAGGCTCATGCCGTGATCGATCAGGTTGACGATCGCCTGCAGGGCCGAGGGAAAGATCCGCACGCCCCCCGGCAGGCCAAGCGCGAAGACCGGCCGCCCGTCCCGCAGCACGATCATCGGCGCCATCGAGGTCGGCACCCGCTTGCCCGGCGCGATGGACAGCGCCAACCCCGGGCGGGGGTCATAGTTCACCATGTAGTTGTTGGGGATGATCCCGGTCCCCGGCACCATGATGCGCGCCCCGAACAGTCCGTTCAGCGTATGGGTGGCGGTGACGATGTTGCCATCGCGGTCGGCCACGGTCACATGGGTGGTGTCGCGGCTTTCGGGGGGCTCGGGCGGCGCCCCCACAGCCCCGCCCCGCGCCCGCAGCCGTCCCTGGCAGTCGGCGGCATAGGCCTTGGAGATGTAGCGCGTCACCGGCACGTCGACGAAGGCCGGATCGCCCGAGGCGGCGCGGCGGTCCTCGAACCCCACGCGGATCACCTCGGCCAGCAGATGCAGCGCGGCGGGGGTGCCGAAGCCCAGGGCGGCCACGTCATGCGCCTCCAGCATGTTCAGCATCTGCACGATATGGACCCCGGACGAGGCCGGGGGCGGCGGGCCCGCGATGGCATGGCCGCGATAGCTGCCGGTGATCGCTTCGCGCTCGATGGCGCGATAGCCCTCCAGATCGGCCAGGGTGACATGGCCCGCATCCGGCCCGCCGGTGGCCAGCCGCTCGACCAGCGCGCGGCCCAAGGCCCCGCCATGCAGCGCCGCGTCGCCCTCGGCCTGCACCAGCCGCAGGCTGTCGGCATAGGCGCCCATCACCATCCGGCTGCCGACCGGGGCCGGGGCACCGCCGGGCAGCATCAGCGCGGCGATCCCCGGATCGGCCGACAGGTCGTCCGCATGCTCGGCCAGCGCGCCGTTCAGATAGGGGCTGACGGCAAAGCCCCGCGCGGCGGCCTGGATCGCGGGCTCGACCACATCGGCCCAAGGCAGGCGGCCATGGCGCTGATGCATCATGTACCAGCCGCGCAGGTTGCCCGGCACCGCCACGGCCGAGGGCCCGACCAGGTTGCGCCGGTCCTGCGTGTCCATGTCGTCAGGCGGCCGGTCCGGAAGGGGCGTGAACATGTCCGCCCGCGCGCCCTGCCCCGCCACCGACAGCGCGTCGATCACCACATGGCGCCCGTCGGCCAGCCGCAGGTGGCTGATCCCGCCCCCGGCGATGCCGACCATCATCGGCTCGACCACGGTCAGCGTCAGCAGCGCGGCCACGGCGGCGTCGATCGCATTGCCTCCCGCGGCCAGCATCGCCGACCCTGCCAGCGAGCCAAGCGGCGCATTGGTCACCACCATCCCGGCATCGCCCAAGGCCGGGCGCTTGTCGCAGGTGAAGGGCAGAGGCACGTCGGAATGGGTCATGAAGCCTGTCCTGTCCGGGAGGCCCGGCCCGACCGAGCCTAGAGACCCGCGCCCGCGCCCACAACCGGGGCCGGGCCTGCCGCGCGCGGCAGGTCCGGCGGTGCCCGAAGGTTCATCAGGTCAGGCGCACGCAGCGGATGGTCTCGGGCCCGAAGCCCCCGCGATCCGGTCAGGCGACCAAGCCCGCGTCGACCAGATGCGCCCTGACTGCCCACCGCGGGGCGCGCAAAAAATCACGGCCCGCACCGGGGTGCAGGCCGTCAGTGTCCGAACATGGAAGGAAGGCGGCCCCGCCCGCCTCAGAACCCGAAGGAGAAGCGGCGCGTGATGCCGAGGCGCAGCGAGGGCTGGTATTCGTCCTGCACGACCGGCGAATCGGCAGCGTCGCCGATCAGCTTGCCATAGCGCACCTCGCCCGACAGGGCGGTGGTGTCGTTCAGGGCATAGCGCGCCTCGAAGGTGATCGCGGCCTCGTTCACGCCGCCGCCGGGGGCGGTGACGGGCAGACCGCTGATCGCGCCTTCCGCAGGGGTCACGCCGAAATAGGTGTCGTTGAACGCGTCGTTGCCATAGCCGACCTCGGCGCCCGACCACAGGGTCACGCGGTCCGACAGCTCGGTGCGGTACTTCGCCCCGACCTCGCCGGTCAGGCCCTCGTGGCCGTCGAAGCCGCGGCGCAGGCTGCCATAGGCGGTGACGGGGCCGGTGGCATAGCTGGCGCGCAGGCCCAGCTCATAGGCGCGGTCGATGTCGTCCAGCCCGGTCAGCGCGGCCTCGTCGCTGCTGTCGCGCGAGCCTACGATGTTGATCGAGGGGGCCAGCGAGAAGCCCTGCGCGGGCGCGGTGCCCACCGGGCCGAAGCCCGCATCTCGGAAGATGAACCAGGGCGCGACCTCGGCCTCTTCGGCGCCGGGATAGGCCGAACCGATCTTGGCGCCCAGGCCCAGGTCGAACGAGAAGACCCGGTCACCCGTCAGGCCGAAATCCTGCGCGGAAACCGGGGCGGCGAAGAGGATGGCGAAGGCCAGGGCGTATTTCATGGGACTGTTCCGGTCAAAGGGCGTGACGGCCATCTAAGGCGCCGATCGGCGGCGCACAACCGCTGCCCTGCAGCATCCGAAACGGTCCGGGCATTTCCGCCACAGCCATTGGGGTCAGGCTTTCTCGGCCGCGTCAAGCTTTTCCAGTGCGCCCATCCACAACTCTTCCGCGAAGGCCAGCGCGCGCACGGCCTCGGCGCGCTTCTTGCCCCATTTCTCGGCCTCGTAGGGATCGTTGTACAGACCCGGATCGGCCAGCTTCTTGTCCAGCTTGCCCATCATCTCGGTCAGCTTCTGGACCCGCTCCTCGGCCTTGCGCACGTCCGACCGCATGGCCAGCACCGCGTCGCGGTTGGGGCGCTTGGGGGCGGCGGGCTTGGGCGCTTCGGGCGATCTCTCGCCCGATTTCTCGGCGGGCACGTCGCCCGACAGAAGGAAGCGGCGGTAATCGTCCAGATCGCCCTCGTAGGGGGCGACCGCGCCGTCCTTGACCAGCCACAGCCGGTCGGCCACCAGCCCCAGCAGGTGCATGTCGTGACTGACCAGCACCACGGCGCCGGTATAGTCGTTCAGCGCCTCGGACAGGGCCTCGCGGCTCTCGATGTCCAGGTGGTTGGTCGGCTCGTCCAGGATCAGCAGATGCGGCGCATCGATGGTCGCCAGCAGCAGCGACAGCCGCGCCTTCTGGCCGCCCGACAGCGCGCGGACCTTGGTCTCGACCTGCGCCTCCATCAGGCCGAAGCCGGCCAGGCGGGCGCGCTGGCGGGCCTGCATCTCGTTGGGGCGCACGGCGCGGATGTGATCCAGCGGCGTGTCGTCCAGCGACAATTCGTCCACCTGATGCTGGGCGAAATAGCCGACCCGCAGCTTGTTCGAGGAGGTCACCTTGCCCGTCATCGGCGCCAGCCGGTTGGCCAGCAGCTTCGACAGCGTCGACTTGCCCTGCCCGTTGCGGCCCAGAAGCGCGATCCGGTCATCCTGGTCTATCCGCAGCCCAAGGCGCGACAGCACCGCGCGGTCGCCATAACCGACCGAGACGGCCTCCATCGCGACGATGGGCGGCGACAGTTCCTCAGGCTGGGGAAAGCTGAAGCGGAAGAACTTGGCCTCTTCTGGCGCGGTGATCGGCTCCATCTTGGCCAGCGCCTTGACGCGGGCCTGCGCCTGGCGGGCCTTGCTGGCCTTGGCGCCGAAACGGTCCACGAAGCTTTGCAGATGCGCGCGGCGCTCGGTCTGCTTCTTGGCCTCGGCGGCCTGCAACGCGCGCTTTTCGGCGCGGATGCGGGTGAAGCTGTCATAGCCGCCGGTATACAGCGTCAGCTTCTTGTCTTCGACATGCAGGATATGGCCGACCGCCCGGTTCAGCAGGCCCCGATCGTGGCTGATGATGATGACCGTGTGCGGATAGCGGGCCAGATAGGTCTCCAGCCACAGCGCGCCTTCCAGATCCAGATAGTTGGTCGGCTCGTCCAGCAGCAGCAGGTCGGGCTGCGCGAACAGCACCCCCGCCAGTGCCACGCGCATCCGCCAGCCGCCCGAGAAATCGCTGGTGGGCCGCTGCTGGTCATTGGTGTCGAAGCCCAGGCCGTCCAGGATCGTCGCAGCCCGCGCCTCGGCCGACCAGGCGTCGATATCGGTCAGCCGGGTCTGGATCTCGGCGATGCGATGGGGGTCGGTGGCGGTGTCGGCCTCGGTCATCAGCGCGTTGCGCTCGGTATCGGCGTCCAGCACCGTGTCCAGCACGGACCGGTCGGTCGCCGCCGATTCCTGCGCCACGCCGCCGATGCGGGCGCGGTTGGGCAGGCTGATGGCGCCGCCATCCAGGCCCAATTCGCCCCGGATCAGCTTGAACAGCGTGGTCTTGCCCGCGCCGTTGGGGCCGACCAGACCGACCTTGTGGCCTTCGGGAACAGAGGCAGAGGCGCCCACGAACAGCGGGCGACCCTGGATGGAGTAATTGATTTCATCGATGCGCAACATGGGGCGCGGCATGGCCCATCACGGCGGGGCCGTCAATGCCCCTCTCCGCAGCCCCCTCCCGCGGCTTGCCATACGTTATGTTATACTGTAACTTCCTCGGACATCGATTTGCCGAGGAACGCCATGACCCAAGACACCCGCCTTCCCGTCACCGTCCTGTCCGGCTTTCTGGGCGCGGGCAAGACGACGCTGCTGAACACGGTCCTGAACAGCCGCGACGGCCTGCGCGTCGCCGTCATCGTCAACGACATGTCGGAGGTGAACATCGACGCCGACCTGATCCGCGCCGAGGGGGGCATGGCCCGCACCCCCGAGACCCTGGTCGAGCTGTCGAACGGCTGCATCTGCTGCACGCTCCGCGAGGATCTGCTGGTCGAGGTCCGCAGCCTGGCCGAAGCCGGGCGCTTCGATTACCTGATGATCGAATCGACCGGCATCAGCGAGCCGCTGCCCGTCGCCACCACCTTCGAATTCGCAGATGCGGACGGCGTCAGCCTGTCCGACGTGGCGCGGCTGGACACGATGGTGACGGTCGTCGACGCGGTGAACCTGACGGCCGATTTCTCCAGCCACGACTTCCTGGCCGACCGGGGCGAGGTCATGGGCGATCAGGACGACCGCACGCTGGTCGACCTGCTGACCGACCAGATCGAGTTCGCCGACGTGATCGTGCTGAACAAATGCGCCGATGCCGGGCCCGCCCGCGTGGATGCCGCGCGCAAGATCATCCGCGCGCTGAATGCCGATGCCCGCATCATCCAGACCGACCACGGCCGCGTCGCGCCCCGCGACATCCTGAACACCGGCCTGTTCGACTTTGACCGCGCCCATACCCATCCGATGTGGGCCAAGGAGCTTTACGGTTTCGCCGACCACACCCCCGAGACCGAGGAATACGGCATCGCCTCCTTCGTCTACCGCGCCCGTGCGCCCTTCGAGCCGCGCAAGATCTTCGAACTGCTGAACGGCCCCCTGCCCGGCGTGATCCGCGCCAAGGGCCATTTCTGGATCGCGACGCGCCCCGATTGGGTGGCCGAGTTCTCGCTGGCGGGCGCCCTCTCCTCGGTCCGGCCCCTGGGCCAGTGGTGGGCGGCGGTGCCCCGCGACCGCTGGCCCACCCATCCGCAGGGCCGCGCCCATCTGGACGGCCACTGCGCCGAGCCCTATGGCGACCGGCGCCAGGAGCTGGTCTTCATCGGCGCCGGCATGGACGAGGACCGCCTGCGCGCCCGGCTGGACGCCTGCCTTCTGGGCGAGGAATGGGGCGAGGCGCCGCAGGGCTGGGCCGGCCTGCCCGATCCCTTCCCCGCCTGGCGCCGCGCCGAGGCCGCCGCATGAGCACGCGGTCGGACCCGCGCCCCGCCACGGCGGTCAACAGCGCCCCCGATCCGCGCGTCCTGGCGACGCTGGCCATGCCCGGCGTGGCGGTGGCGCTGTGGCACCGCAGGCCCGACCCGGCCTTCCAGGCCTGGCTGGACGCGCTGCCCGGATGCCGCCTGCCGCAGTTGCGCCGCGTGCTGCGCCTGCGGGATGCATCCGCCGCCCTGGCCGCGGCCTGCGACGACCGCGGCCTGCCCCCCGGCCCGCATCGCGACGCGCTGATCGACCAGATCGCCACGTTGACCGACCAGGCCGCCCGCCATCTGGGCGCGCTGCTGGTCACCCTGCGCGTCGAGGCCGGCGCCGGCCAGTCCTGCCCGAAATGGCATCTCGATGCCGTCCGCGCCCGGCTGCTCTGCACCCTGCGCGGCGCCGGCACGCAGTTCGGCCCGGCCACGGGCGAGGCCCGGGTCGACCACCCCCAGCAGATGCCCACCGGGGCCGCCGCGCTGTTCCGGGGCCGCAACTGGGGCAACCAGCCCCCGGGGATCCTGCACCGCTCGCCGCCCGCGCAGCCGGGCCTCACGCGCCTGCTGGTCGTCGTCGATCCGGTGGACGAGGTCGCCGCATGATAGGCGCCGCCTGCCCCTCGCGCCCGGCGCGCTGCGGCAATCTGGGCCGCACATCGCAGCGCCAGCGCCGCCGCAGCCGCGACCCGATGGCGGCCTATGACGCCCTGCCCGCGCCCCTGCGCCGCTGGCTGGCGGGCGCGGCCCTGCCTTGGTCACCCGCCTCCTGCCTGCGCCTCTGGCAGCGGCTGCGCGCCAAGGGCGCCTCCGAGGCGCAGGCCCTCGCCGCGCTGGACCGGGCCGAGGCCAAGGCGCTGCGGCGCGAGGCGACGGCACCGCTGCACGACGCGCCACCCCGCCCGCCTCTGGCAGAAGCCCCCCGGGCTGCCTAGGTTCAGGGCCAACGCGTTCTTTCGAAAGGCCCCCCCCATGCATGCCGTCACCCATGACCGCTTCGGCGATCCCGCCGAGGTCCTGCAGACCACCCCGACCGACCGCCCCGTCCCCCAGGAGGGCGAACTGCTGATCCGCGTGATCCTGTCGCCGATCCACAACCACGACCTCTGGACCATCCGCGGCAGCTACGGCACCAAGCCGCCTTTGCCCGCCATCGCCGGCAGCGAGGCCGTGGGCATCGTCGAGGCCACCGGCCCCGGCGTCGATCCGGCCCTGCAGGGCCGCCGCGTGGCCGTCGCCGGGCTGAAGGGCTCCTGGGCCGAATATGCCATCGCGGCAGCCGAGGGCGCGATCCCGGTCCCCGACGAGATGCCCGACGAGGCTGCGGCCCAGCTGATCGCCATGCCCTTCAGCGCCATCACCCTGCTGGAATTCCTGCATGTCGAACGTGGGGACTGGGTCATCCAGACCGCCGCGAACGGCGCGGTGGGCAAGATCATGGCGGTCCTCGCGCAGTCGCGCGGCATCCGCCTGCTGAACCTCGTGCGCCGCCCCGAGGCGGCCGAGGAGCTGGCCGCGCTCGGCATGACCGACATCGTCTCGACCAACGATCCCGACTGGATCGCCAAGGCCCACGCCATCCTGGGCGAGGACGGCGCCCGCGCGGCGGTCGATTCCGTCGGCGGCCCGATCGCGGCCGGCCTCGTCGACCTTCTGGGCACCGAGGGCCTTCTGGTCACTTTCGGCTCGATGACCGGCGACGACCTGCAGCTGCCCGCCGGTCCGATCATCTTCAAGCACTTGACGGTCAAGGGCTTCTGGGGCGCCCGCGTGATGCCGCAGACCCCGGCCGAGGATCGCCAGCGCATGTTCGGCGAACTGATCGGTCTGGTGATGGACGGCGCGCTGAAGCTGCCCTCGGGCGGCACCTTCGGCCTGGACCAGCCCGCCGAGGCCGTCACCGCCGCCCTGACCCCGGGGCGCGAGGGCAAGATCATGTTCCGCCCCTGACCCCTCTTCCCAAGCGACCGACCCCCGCGTGCCCCGGCGTGCGGAGGTCACCCCCCCTCACCCCAGCCCGGTCTCGCGCAGGTAATGCCGCACCGCCTCGGCCACATGCCGGAAGCGGTCGCCGCCCAGATGCTTGCCCCCATACCAGCGGGTGACCACGACCACATGCCCCTCCAGCCCGGCGCGCTCCAGCATCTGCGCGATCAGCTGCCCCGCCCCGCTCTCGCCGTCGTCATCCTTGACCGCCGCGCCGTCCAGAACCACCGCCCAACTGTGATGGGTGGCCTTGGCAAAGCGCTTGACCCCGCGCAGCTCGGCCAGCAGCGCCGCGACCTCGGCCCGGCTGGCCACCGCCCCGCCCGAGACCGCATAGCGCGATCCCCGGTCCGAAATGATCCTGTCAAAGACCTGCACGCGCCCTCCTGCAGCGGTCCGCAACTATCCCGGGGGGAGGCGCCGCAGGCGACGGGGGGCAGCGCCCCCTTCCGTCCGAGCCTGCCTCAGCGGCGCCGGACATACAGCTCCAGCCGGTGATGGACGATCTCGTATCCCATCTCGGCGGCGATCTCGGCCTGCAGCCGCTCGATCCGCTCGTCGGTGAACTCCATGACCGCGCCGCTGTCCAGGTCGATCATGTGATCGTGGTGGCGCTGGTCGGCGGCCTCCCAGCGGGCGGGCTCGCCCTGGAATTCCAGCTTCTCGATCACCCCCTGCGCGCGCAGGGTCGTCAGCGTGCGATAGACGGTGGCCAGCGACACGCCCGCCCCGGCGGTCACCGCCCGGCCATGCAGCTCGGCCGCATCGGGATGATCCTCGGCAGCGGCGATCACCCGCAGCAGGGCCGCGCGCTGCCGCGTGACCCGCACGCCCGCATCCCGCAGCGCCTGTTCCAACCTGTCCGCCCGTCGCTCGCCCATGCGCGCCATCCTGCCGCAACCGCCCTCCAGTTGCAACTCGTTCGCAGCTCTTGACAGTTGCGAACGATTCGCAGAAAACGAACCAACCAAGGAGCCTCCATGATCCGCGCGCTGTCCGTCCTTCTGACCCTCCTGCCCCTTGCCGCCCGGGCCGAGACCCTGACCGTCGCGACCAGCTTCACCGTGATCGCGGACATGGCCCGGAACGTGGGCGGCGATCTGGCCAGCGTGCAGTCCATCACCCCCCCGGGGGCCGAGATCCACGGCTACCAGCCCAGCCCCCGCGACATCATCGGCATCGCCGAGGCCGATCTGGTGCTGGTCAACGGGCTCAATCTGGACGCCTGGGCCAACCAGTTCCTCGACCGGCTGGACGACGTGCCGATCGTCACCGTCAGCGAGGGGATCGAGCCGCTGCCGATCACCGGCGGCGACTATGACGGCCTGCCCAACCCGCATGGCTGGATGGCCCTGACCTCGGCGCTGATCTATGTCGACAACATCGCCCGGGCGATGGCCGAGGCCGATCCCGACAACGCGCAGGGCTACCAGGCCAACGCGGACGCCTACAAGGACCGCATCGCCGGGGTCATCGGCCCGCTGCGCGACCGTGCCCTGGCCCTGCCCGAGGATCGCCGCTTCCTCGTCACCTCCGAGGGCGCCTTCTCCTATCTCGCCCGCGACTTCGGCCTGACCGAGATGTTCCTCTGGCCCATCAACGCGGAAGGCCAGGGGACGCCCCAGCAGGTGCGCGGCCTGATCGACGCGATGCGCGAGACGGGCGCCCCGGTGATCTTCTCGGAAAGCACCGTCTCGGACCGCCCGGCCCGCAGCATCGCCGCCGAGACAGGCGCGGACTATGGCGGCATCCTCTATGTCGACAGCCTGTCCGAGGCCGACGGCCCGGTGCCCACCTATCTGGACCTGCTGCGCGTGACCTCCGAAACAATCCTCGACAGCCTCGAAGATGAATGACACCCCCGGCATCGAGGTCGCCCAACTGACCGTCGCCTATCGCAACGGCCATACCGCCCTGAAGGACGCCGCTTTCACGGTCCCGCAGGGCTCGGTCACGGCCCTCGTGGGCGTGAACGGCGCGGGCAAGTCGACGCTCTTCAAGGCGCTGATGGACCTGCTGCCCCATGCCGCGGGCCATGTCCGCATCCTGGACCTGCCGGTGCGCAAGGCCCTGTCGCAGAACCTCGTGGCCTATGTCCCCCAGGCCGAGGAGGTCGACTGGACCTTCCCCGTCCTCGTCGAGGATGTGGTGATGATGGGCCGCTACGGCCATATGGGCTTCCTGCGCCGCGCGCGCGCCGCCGACCGCCAGGCCGTCACCGACGCCCTCTCCCGCGTGGGCCTGACCGATTTCCGCCGCCGCCAGATCGGGGAACTGTCCGGCGGCCAGAAGAAGCGCGTCTTCCTGGCCCGGGCGCTGGCGCAGGAGGCCCGCGTGATCCTGCTGGACGAACCCTTCACCGGCGTCGACGTGCAGACCGAACAGACGATCATCACGCTCCTGCGCCAGATGCGCGACGAGGGGCGGGTGATGCTGGTCTCGACCCACGACCTGGGCGCGGTGCCCGAATATTGCGACCGCGTCGTGCTGGTCAAGGGCACGGTCCTGGCCTCGGGACCGACCGCCACCACCTTCACCCCCGCGAACCTGCGCCTGGCCTTCGGCGGCACGCTGCGCCACTTCATGCTGGGCGGCACCGACCTGCATGACGATGCCGACCGCCGCGCCGTCGACGTCTTCACCGATGACGAACGCCCGCTGGTCTTCTACGACGACCGCCACCGCAAGGCCGTCCCCGGCACGGACGACCGCCCATGACCCCTTCATCTTGGCGGAAATATCCCACGGGGGTGCGGGGGTGTGACACCCCCGCGCGCGGCGCCCGATGATCGAGCTCGCCCTCACCCCCTTCACCTACGGCTACATGGCGACCGCGATCTGGGTCTCGGCGCTGGTGGGCGGCGTCTGCGCCTTCCTCTCGGCCTATCTCATGCTCAAGGGCTGGAGCCTGATCGGCGACGCCCTCTCCCATTCCATCGTCCCGGGCGTGGCGGGGGCCTACATGCTGGGCCTGCCCTTCGCACTCGGCGCCTTCCTGTCGGGGGGGCTGGCCGCGCTGGCCATGCTGTTCCTCGGCACCCGCACGGGGCTCAAGCAGGACGCGATCATCGGGCTGATCTTCACCGGCTTCTTCGGCATCGGCCTGTTCATGGTCTCGCTCAACCCGGTCGCGGTGGACCTGCAGGCGATCACCATGGGCAACATCCTGGCCATCGCGCCGGGCGACGTGATCCAGCTGGTGCTGATCTCGGGCATCTCGCTGACCATCCTCCTGCTGAAATGGCGCGACCTGATGGTCGTCTTCTTCGACGAGACGCATGCCCGCACCATCGGCCTGCATCCGAACCGCCTCAAGGCGCTGTTCTTCACCCTGCTGGCCGCCTCGACCGTGGCGGCGATGCAGACCGTGGGGGCCTTCCTGGTCATCGCGCTGGTCGTCACGCCGGGCGCCACCGCCTATCTGCTGACCGACCGCTTCGCGCGGCTGATCCTGATCTCGGTCACCATCGGCACGCTCACCTCGGCCATCGGCGCCTATGCCAGCTTCTTCCTGGACGGCGCGACCGGGGGCATCATCGTGACGCTGCAGACGCTGATCTTCCTCGCAGCCTTCGTCTTCGCCCCCACCCACGGGCTGCGCGCCGCGCGTGCCCGCGCCCGCGCCGCGATGGGAGGGGGGGCATGAACGGCCTCCTCCTGCCCTTCACCTTTCCGGTCATGGCCGATGCCGCGCTGATCGCGGTGATCGTGGCCATCCCCGCGGCGCTGCTCAGCTGCTTTCTGGTCCTCAAGGGCTGGGCGCTGATGGGCGACGGGATCAGCCACGCGGTGCTGCCGGGCATCGTGCTGGCCTATGCGATGGGCCTGCCCCTGCTGGTCGGCGCCTTCGCGGCGGGCATGATCTGCGCCCTCTCGGCGGGCTGGCTGGACGAGAACAGCCGCATCAAGCCCGACACGGCGCTTGGCGTCGTCATGGCGGGGATGTTCGCCTTCGGCCTGATCCTCTTCACCCTCTTTCCGCCCGGCGTGCATCTGGACCATATCCTCTTCGGCAACATCTTGGGGATCGGCCCGCAGGACTTCGCCCAGGCCCTGCCCATCGCCTTGGCCGTCACCGGCGCGCTGATCCTGAAATGGCGCGACTTCGCGCTCCTGGCCTTCGACCCGGTGCAGGCGCGGGTCTCGGGGCTCAGGGTGGGCTGGCTGCATTACGGGATGCTGGCGATGATCGCCGCCTCGGTGGTGGCGATGCTGTCGGCGGTGGGGATCATCCTGGCCGTGGGCCTGCTGATCGCGCCCGGCGCCATCGCCTTCCTGCTGACCCGGCGGCTGGCCCTGATGATGGGGCTGGCCACGGCCATCGCGGTCGCCAGCAGCCTTTCGGGCATCTGGGCCAGCTTCTGGCTGGACAGCGCCCCCGCCCCCACCATCATCGTCATCCTGACCGGCGTCTTCATCCTGGCCTTCACCTGGCGCCAGATCGCCCCGCGCCACTGACCCCTTCCCTGCGCGGCCCGATCATGCCAGCATGTTACCGCCACCAGTGAGGAGAGACCCATGCTGCCCCCCCGCACCGACTTCCCCGAGGGCTTCACCTTCGGCGCCGCCACCTCGGCCTATCAGATCGAGGGCACGCGCGGCGCGGGCCTGTCGCATTGGGACAGCTTCGCCGCCACGCCCGGCAACATCATCGACGCCAGCGACGGCAGCCGCGCCTGCGACCACCTGACCCGCTGGCCCGAGGATCTGGACCTGGTGCGCGACGCGGGCTTCGACGCCTACCGCTTCTCGACCTCCTGGGCGCGGGTGATGCCGGACGGCGTGACCGTGAACCCCGAGGGCCTGGATTTCTACGACAAGCTGGTCGACGGCATGCTGGAGCGGGGGCTGAAGCCCTTCCTGACCTATCACCACTGGGACCTGCCCGCCGATCTGGCAGCCCTAGGGGGCTGGCAGAACCGCGACATCGCCCAGCGCTTCGCTGATCTGTGCCGCGCCGTGAATGCCCGGATCGGCGACCGCATGACCAGCGCCGCCACCCTGAACGAGCCGTGGTGCATCGCCTGGCTGTCGCATTTCCTGGGCGCCCATGCGCCCGGCCTGCGCGACATCCACGCCGCCTCCCGCGCCATGCACCATGTGCTGCTGGCCCATGGCACGGCCATGCAGGCCCTGCGCGCGGACGGGGCGGACAACCTGGGCATCGTGCTGAACTTCGAGACGTCG
Source organism: Paracoccus liaowanqingii (assembly GCF_004683865.2). Classification (NCBI taxonomy): domain Bacteria; kingdom Pseudomonadati; phylum Pseudomonadota; class Alphaproteobacteria; order Rhodobacterales; family Paracoccaceae; genus Paracoccus; species Paracoccus liaowanqingii. The sequence continues at coordinate 1,887,199 of NZ_CP038439.1, forward strand.
CATCCCGCCGACGACAGCCCCGAGGCCGCGCGCGCCGCCGAAACCCAGGATGCGATCTATAACCAGTGGTTCATCCGCGCGCTGATGGGTCAGGGCTATCCCGACGCCGCCCTTGAGGGCATCGGCCCGCATCTGCCCCAGGGCTGGCAGGACGACATGGCCCTGATCGCGCAGCCCCTCGACTGGCTGGGCGTCAACTACTACACGCGCCGCCTCTATACCGGCAATGCCGGGCTCTGGCCGCATGCCTCCGAGGCGCCGGGCCCCCTGCCCAAGACCCAGATGGACTGGGAGATCCGCCCCGAGGGCCTGACCGAGTTCCTGACCCGCCTTGCCCGCGACCATACCGGTGCCCTGCCCCTCTATGTCACGGAAAACGGCATGGCGCTGGAGGCCGGGGGCGGCACGGGCGCCGGCATCACCGAGGATGCCCGCCGCATCCAGTTCGCGGGCGACCATCTGCGCGCCACCAAGGCGGCGATGGATCAGGGCGTGGACGTGCGCGGCTTCTTCTACTGGTCGCTATTGGACAATTACGAATGGGGCTGGGGCTATGGCCCGCGCTTCGGGCTGGTCCATGTCGATTACGAGACGATGACCCGCACGCCGAAATCCAGCTGGCACGCCTTCCGGTCGATGCTGAAGGGCGAGGCGCTAAGGCCCTAGGCCCTTTCGCGCGCGTCCTGCGCGATCATCTCGCTGGCCCGGCTGGCGATCATGGTCACCGGCGCATGGGTGTTGCCCGACACGATGGCGGGCATGATCCCCGCATCCGCGATGCGCAGGCCTTCCAGCCCGTGGACGCGCAGTTGCGGGTCCACCACGGCCATGGGGTCCGTGCCCATCCGGGTCGTGCCCACGGGATGGAAAATCGTCGTGCCGATCTGGGCCGCGGCCTCGTGCAGCTGGGCATCCGAGGTCAGATGCGCCCCGGGGCGATGCTCCTCGGGGGAAAACTCGGCCATGCGGGCGGTCTGCATCAGGCGGCGGGCATGGCGCAGGCTGTCGATGGCCACCTGCCGGTCGCCCTCGGTGCTCAGATAGCGCGGCGCGATGGCGGGCGGGCTGCGTGGATCCGGGGCGGTGATGTGGCTGGACCCGGTGCTTTCGGGGCGCAGGTTGCAGACCGACACCGTCAGCGCCGGGAAATCGTCCAGCGGATCGCCGAACTTGCCCAGCGACAGCGGCTGCACGTGATATTCGATGTTCGCCGTGTCGTAGCGGTCCGACGAGCGGGTAAAGATCCCCAGCTGGCTGGGCGCCATCGCCATCGGCCCGGTGCGGCGAAGCGCATATTCCAGCGCGATCCCGGCCTTGCCCCAGATCGTGCGCGCCCGGTCATTCAGCGTCCGCGCGCCCGCGATGCGGAACACCATGCGCAGCTGCAGGTGATCCTGCAGGTTCTCGCCCACGCCGGGCAACGCATGGACCGGCGCGATGCCCAAGGCGGCCAGCCGCTCGGGCTGGCCGATGCCCGACAGCTCCAGCAGCGCCGGAGAGCCGATGGCGCCGGCCGCCAGGATCACCTCGCCCCGCGCGCGGGCCAGGCGGCGCTGGCCGTGCTGCTCGAAGACCACGCCGGTGACGCGCCGCCCGTCCATCTGCAGGCGCAGGACCTGGGCGTCGGTCTCGATCCGCAGGTTGGGGCGGCCGCGGGCAGGGTCGAGAAAGGCCTTCCTCGCGTTCCAGCGGATGCCCTTGCGCTGCGTGACGGGGAAATAGCCCACGCCCTCGTTGTCGCCGGTGTTGAAATCGGGCCGGGCGGGCAGGCCCAGCTCCTGCGCGGCCTCGGCCACGGCGTCGAGGATGGGCCAGCGCAACCGCTGGCGCTCGACCCGCAATTCGCCCTGATCGCCATGCAGGTCGCAGGCGGGGTCGTAATGCCGCTCGGTCGCGCGGAAATGCGGCAGCACGTCCGACCAGGCCCAGCCCGGATTGCCCATCTGCCGCCAGCCATCGTAATCGGCCGCCTGCCCGCGCATGTAGATCATGCCGTTGATCGACGAGCAGCCGCCCAGCACCCGCCCGCGCGGATAGTTGAGACGCCGCCCCGCCAGCCCCGGTTCGGGCTCGGTCACGTAGCACCAGTCGAGCGAGGGATCGCCCATCGCGTGCAGATAGCCCACCGGGATGTGCACCCAGAGCCGGTTGTCATGGCCCCCGGCCTCCAGCAGCAGGACCCGGGCGCGGGGATCGGCCGAGAGCCTGTTGGCCAGCACGCAGCCGCCCGAGCCCGCGCCCACGATGATATGGTCGTAATCGCCGAAATCCTGCATGTGATCCTCCGATCCCCCGGGGGACGAGGCTAGTGGGATGGCGGGCGGGGGGCAAGCGGGCCCCGTGTCGCGGTCGCGCGCGGTCCCCGGGCCAGGGGTGGCCGTGGCGGGCGCCCTGTGGATATTTGGGCCAAGATGAAAGCGGCGGGCGCGCGCGATTGGGCGGATCGGTCGCGGTTGCGGGCGGGGGCGGGGCGGGCTATCTGCTGACGGCAGGATCTGCCACGGGAAGGACCGACATGATCGTCATCATCGCCGCCATCGTCGGGGCCGCTCTTGGCTGGCGCCGGGCCGCCAAGCTGGGCGGCACGCGCAGCGACCGGGTGCAATATGCCGTGGCCTTCGCCCTGGGCTGCGCCATGATCGGCGTCTTCGCCACGATCTTCGTCCACCGGATGGCCTGATGTTCCTGCCCTTCCTCGACAACCTGCGACGGCAGGGGGTTCCGGTCTCGCTGCGCGAATGGCTGGACCTGATGGAGGGGATGGGCGCGGGACTGGACGACCGCACGGTGGCCGGCTTCTACGGGCTGTCGCGGCTGGTGCTGGTCAAGGACGAGCGCCACCTGGACCGCTTCGACCGCGCCTTCGCCCAGACCTTTTCCGGGCTGGAGGAGGTTCCCGTCGGGGCGCTGCTGGATTCCCGCGACCTGCCCCGCGAATGGCTGGAGAAGCTGGCCGAGGGGCTCTTGACCGAGGCCGAGCGGGCCCAGGTCGCGGGATCGGGCAGCTTCGAGGCGCTGATGGACAAGCTGCGCCAACGCCTGGCCGAGCAGCAGGGCCGCCACCAGGGCGGCAACACATGGATCGGCACGGCGGGCACCTCGCCCTTCGGGGCCTACGGCTACAACCCGGAAGGCGTGCGGATCGGGCAGGAGGACAGCCGCCACCGCCGCGCCGTCAAGGTCTGGGACAGGCGCGAGTTCCGCGATTTCGACGACCGGGCCGAGCTGGGCACCCGCAACATCAAGGTCGCGCTGAAGCGGTTGCGCCAATGGGCGCGCCACGGGGCGGCGGACGAGCTGGACCTGCCCGGCACCATCCGCGCCACCGCCGATCACGGCTATATCGACGTGCGGACCCGCCCCGAGCGCAGGAATGCCGTCAAGGTCATGCTGTTTCTGGATGTGGGCGGCAGCATGGACGACCATGTCCGCGTGGTGGACGAGCTGTTCAGCGCCGCGCGGGCCGAATTCAAGCACATGCATCACTTCTACTTCCACAACTGCCTCTACGAAGGGGTCTGGACCGAGAACCGCCGCCGGTGGGAGGCGCAGACGCCGACCTGGGACGTGCTGCACCGCTTTGGCCGCGACTACAAATGCATCGTGGTGGGCGATGCCTCGATGTCGCCCTACGAGATCGCCGTGCCGGGCGGCGCCAACGAGCATTGGAACGCCGAATCCGGCGAGGTCTGGCTGCGGCGCCTGACCGGGGGCTTTCCCGACCATGTCTGGCTGAACCCCGTCCCCGAGGCGCAGTGGGCCCATACCCAGTCCATCGGCATGGTGGGCGAGGTCTTCGAAAACCGCATGCTGCCCCTGACGCTGGACGGGCTGACCCGCGCCATGCGGCTTCTGGGGTGACGGCGCGGCAAACTGGCTCTGGCACGGACGGGCGGGGGCGCCCATATTGAGGGCATGATGAAGTTTCTGCCGCTGATCCTGCTGGGCCTCTATCTGGTCGCGATGTGGTTCTTTTCCGCATGGCGCCTGAAGAAGGACCTGAACGAGAAGGCCACGCCGCTGCGCCATCCGCGCCTGACGCCGATGCTCAAGCGCCTTGGCGACGCGATGGACCTGCCGCCCATCCAGGCCCATGTCTACGAGGTCGAGCCGGTGAACGGCCTGGCCGCCCCCGACGGGCGGATCTTCCTGACGCGCGGCTTCATCCGCAAGCTGGACGCCTGCGAGGTCACCGCCGAGGAGATGGCCAGCGTCATCGCGCATGAGCTGGGCCATGTCTCGCTTGGCCATTCGCGGCGCCGGATGATCGACTTCGCCGGCCAGAACGCCATCCGCCTGGCGCTGGCGGGGGTGCTGGGCCGCTTCCTGCCCGGCATCGGCACCTGGATCGCCAATGCGGTCGCCACCGCCGTCGCCGCCCGCCTGTCGCGCCAGGACGAGTTCGAGGCCGACCGCTTCGCCAGCGCGCTGATGATCAAGGCCGGTTTGGGCACCGATCCGCAGAAATCGCTGTTCCGCAAGCTGGACAAGCTGACCGGCAGCGCGGGTGGCGGCGCCCCGGCCTGGTTCCTGTCGCACCCGCCCACCGCGCGCCGGATCGCCGCGATCGAGGCACATGAGGCGCGCTGGACCAGGGACTGACCGCCGCCCCTTGCCGCGCCGCCATTTGGCCCTATTCTGCAACCGACAGATGAAGGCCCGCATGACCCCTCCGTTCCGACGCCATGTCCTGTATTTGCCGGGATTCGACCCGATCCCGCCCCGGCGGTATCGCGAGCTGTACCGCCGCGAGGGGGCCGACCAGGCCGCCATCTCGGGCCACCGGCTGCGCATCACCAAGGCGCAGGCCCCGGGCTTTGCCTGGACCGTGCATGGCCAGGTCGAGGGGCGCGACACCCGCACCGTGATCGAGGTCGCCTTGTGGTCCGACATCGTGCAGGCTTCGATGCGGCAGGGAATCGCGGGAACCTTCGCGCAGCTGGCGCGCACCTCCTGGACCTATATCGCGACCGGCACGCTGACGCGGCTGATGCGGCTGCGGCGCGGGCCGGTGATCGCGGCGCTCTATCCGATCGTTGTGCTTCTGGTGCAGCTGCTGCTGGCGCTGCTGGCGGGCGGGCTGGTGGCTTGGGGCGTCGTGGCCCTGGGGGGCGGGTGGCTGGCGCTGCCGGCGGGGCTGGCGGCCCTCTGGGGGGTGCTGGTGCTGGGCCAGCGGCTGGATCACCGGCTGTTCGCCTATTACCTGATGCACGACTATGCCTTCACCGCCCGCCATCGCGGCGGCTATCCCCCCGCGCTGGAAGATCGGCTGACCCAGTTCCGCGCGCGCCTGCGCGACATCCTGGACGACGGCCCCGACGAGGTGCTGGTCGTGGGCCATTCCTCGGGCGCCTATCTGGCCGTCTCGCTGCTGGCCGATCTGCTGCGCGAGGACCCGCCGCGTCCCGGCGGCCCCACGCTGTCGCTGCTGACCCTGGGCCATGTCGTCCCCATGGCGGCCTTCCTGCCCGATGCCGGGCGGCTGCGTCAGGATCTGGCCTGGCTGGGCCGGGCCGACGGGATCTTCTGGCTCGACGTGACCGCGCCGGGCGATGCCTGCTGCTTTGCGCTCTGCGATCCGGTGGCGGTCTGCGGCGGCGGGGGCGAGGGGCAGAAATGGCCGCTGGTGATCTCGGCCGCCTACACCCAGACCCTGTCGCCCGAGCGGCAGAAGGCGATCAAGAACCGCTGGTTCCGACTGCATTTCCAGTATCTCTGCGCCTTCGACCGGCCCGGCGATTACGACTATTTCGCCATCACCGCCGGTCCGCAGACGCTGGCGCAGCGCTTTGCGGGGCGCAAGCCCTCGCCCGCGCGCATCACCCGGGCGGTGGGCGCCCGCCCGTGAGCACGCCGCGACCGGAGGGCACCGAAGGGCGCGGCACGCTGCGCGGCCTCATCCGGGGATTCCGCCGCGACCTGCTCTCGGCCCTGCCGGAACGCCTCTACGGCGCGTGGATGGCCGAGTTCCGCACGCCGCTGATCCACAGCTTCTTCTGCAACGACCCGGCGCTGCTGCGCATCATCCTGCAGGACCGCGCCGCCGATTTCCCGAAATCCAACCGCATGCGCGAGGGGCTGGCGCCGCTTCTGGGCAACGGCGTCTTCATCTCGAACGGGGCCGAATGGGCGCATCAGCGCCGCATCATCGACCCGGCCTTTGAAGGCGGGCGGGTGCGGGCCAGCTATCCCGCGATCCTGGACGCCGCCCGCGCTGCCGCCACGCGCCTTTCGCCGGGCGTCCATGACATCGAGCCGCATTCGGCCCATGCCGCCGCCGACGTGATCTTTCGCACGCTCTTCTCGCTGCCCATCGAGCATCGTATCGCCTCGGACGTGTTCGAGGCCTTCCGCGAGCATCAGGAGGCGCAGCCGCTGGTCAATCTGGCCGCCTTGCTGCCCCTGCCCCGCTGGATGCCGCGCCCCCATTCGCGCCGCACCCGGACCACCGCCGCCCGCATCCGGGGCCTGATCGAAACGCTGGTCAGCGACCGCGCGGCGGCCATCGCCACCGGCACCGCGCCCGACGATCTGGCGACCAAGATCATGACCACCCCCGATCCGCAGACCGGCCGGTGCTTCACGGATGCCGAGATGATCGACCAGGTCGCGGTGCTGTTCCTGGCGGGGCACGAGACCAGCGCCTCGGTCCTGGGCTGGGCCCTGTGGCTGCTGGCCGCGAACCCCGACTGGCAGGACCGCGTGGCTGCCGAGGCCCAGATGCTGACCGACGATTTCGCCTGCCTCAGTGGCCTGAAGGCCACCCGCGCGGTCTTCCGCGAGGCGTTGAGGCTCTATCCGGCGGTGGCGATGTTCGTGCGCGAGGCCACAGGGCCCGAGACCTTCCGCGACCGCCATGTGCCGCGCGGCGCGCAGCTGGTCGTCTCGCCCTGGCACCTGCACCGGCACCGCAGGCTGTGGGACCGGCCCGACGACTTCGACCCCGCCCGGTGGGACACGCCCGAGGGCAAGGCCAGCGCGCGCGGCGCCTACCTGCCCTTTTCCGCAGGCCCCCGCGCCTGCCCCGGTGCGGGGCTGGCCATGGCCGAGGGCGTGGTGATGCTGTCGGCCATCCTGGGGCGCTGGCGGCTGGAGGTCACCGACCGCACCCCCACCCCCGTGGCCCGCCTGACCATCCGCGCGGCGGACGGCATCTGGGTCCGGCTGACCCCGCGCTGAGGCCGGGGCGTCCCTACCGGAACAGCACCAGCGAGCCCGGCGACCAGGCCAGCCGGGTGCGCGTGCCCACCTCCTGCACGTCGCGACCGAAGACGTTGCGCATGGAAATGCGCACGGTGCGGGCCTTGCCGTCCAGCCGCGCCGCCCCGTCCAGCCGCAGGTCGTAATAGGTCATGTCGCCGTAATAGACGACCTCGTCGATGGTCGCGTTCGTCTCGCGCGGCTGGCTGTGGCTGGCGCCGGGGCCCAGCAGGGTCATCGTCTCGGGGCGGAAACCCACCATCGGCCCCTCGTCCTCGGGATTGGCGCGGCTGATCTGCGTCGCGGGCAGCTCCACCCGGCCCAGACCCGCGACCTCGGCCGTCACGATGCCGCCCGCCTCCGAGATCACCTGCGCGGGCAGGAAGTTCATCACCCCGATGAAATCGGCCACCCGCCGCGTGGCGGGCCGCGCATACAGCGCCTCGGGGCCGTCCAGCTGCGCGATCTCGCCCTCGAACATGACGGCGATGCGGTCGGACATGACCAGCGCCTCCTCCTGGTCATGCGTGACCAGCACGAAGGTGATGCCCACCTGCCGCTGCAGCTTGATCAGCTCGACCTGCATCTGCTCGCGCATCTTGCGGTCCAGCGCCGACAAAGGCTCGTCCAGCAGCAGCACCTTGGGCTTCAGGATCAGCGCGCGCGCCAGCGCCACCCGCTGCCGCTGCCCGCCCGACAGCGCATGGGCCGAGCGCGCGCCATAGCCCGCCAGGCCCACCATCGCCAAGGCCTCGTCCACCGCCGCCGCCTTCTCGGCCTTGTCGCGCGGATCGCGGCGCAGCCCGAAGGCCACGTTCTCGGCCACCGTCAGATGCGGGAAGATCGCATAGGACTGGAACACCATGTTCGTGGGCCGCTTGTTGGCGGGCACCTCGTCCATGCGCTTCTGGTCGATCAGGATGGCCCCGTCGCTGATGTCCTCGAACCCCGCGATGGTGCGCAGCAGCGTGGTCTTGCCGCAGCCCGACGGCCCCAGCAACGAGAAGAACTCGCCCGCCCGGATGGTCAGGTCGATGCCGCGCAGCGCGTGGTAATCGCCGTAGTACTTGTGGACCCCGTGGCACTGGATCATCGGCTTGGTGTCGGTCACAGCAACCCTCCGGTGGGCTTGCCGCCGATGCGGGCATTGCCCCGGCGACGGAAATATTCGCCGAGCGCCAGAAGCACGATCGACAGCACGACCAGCACCGTCCCCAACGCCATGATGACGGGGATCGCGCGCGGAAAGCGCAGCTGGCTGAAGATGTAGGTGGGCAGCGTGGGCTCGTTCCCGGCCAGGAAGAAGGCGATGATGAACTCGTCCAGGCTGATGGTGAAGCTGATCAGCAGCGCGCTGATGATGCCCGGCATGACCAAAGGCAGCGTCACCAGCCGGAACGCGCCCCATTTCGTCTCGCCCAGGTCATGGGCGGCCTCCTCCAGGCTGCGGTCCAGCGACGAGAAGGCCGTCGACAGCACCGCGATCGCGTAGGGCATGCAGATCAGCGTGTGCCCCGCGATCACCGTCAGCAGCGACAGCTGCACCCCCATGCCCAGCAGCACCACCAGCAGCGACATGGCCACGATGATCTCGGGCAGGACCATCGGCAGCATGATGAAGGCCATCATGCCCCCCTTGCCCGGAAAGCCGAAGCGGGTCGAGGCGCGCGCCGCGAAGATCCCGAAGCAGGTCGACAGGATCGAGGCCGAGACCGCGATCATCAGCGAATTGCTCAGCGCCCGGCGCAGCGTCGCATCGGCCCACATCTGCGCGAACCAGTCGGTCGTGATCCCCTGCAGCGGAAAGGCGATGATCGTGCCCGAATTGAACGCGAAGAGCGGCAGAAGGATGATCGGCGCATAGAGGAACAGCAGGTAGAAGATCGCATAGGCCTGCAGGCCCCAGCCCTGGCGGTTCATGAACGCACCTTCAGGAAGCGGCGGTTGAGGAACAAAAACAGCGCGCTGACCAGCGCCACGATGACCATCGCCGTCACCGCCAGTGCCGAGCCCAAGGGCCGGTTGTCCAGCGCCAGCATCTGCACCTGGATCATGTTGGCGATCATCGGGATCTTGCCGCCGCCGATCACCTCGGGGGTCACGTAATCGCCGATGGTCGGGATGAAGACGATCAGCGTCGCCGCGATCACGCCCGGCATCGCCAAGGGCAGCGTCACCCGCCAGAAGGTCATCAGGCGGCTTTCCCCCAGGTCCCGCCCGGCCTCCAGCAGGGACCGGTCGATCTTTTCCAGCGCCACGAAGATCGGCAGGATCGCGAAGGGCGCATAGGCATGGGCCAGCGTGATGACGATGGCGTTGACGTTGTAGAGGATGAAGGTCAGCGGCTCGTCGATGATCCCCAGCCCCGTCAGCGAGGAATTGACCACGCCGTTATAGCCCAGGATCACCTTCCACAGGAACACGCGGATCAGATAGCTGGTCCAGAAGGGGATGGTGATCAGGAACAGCCACATGGCCTTGCGTTCCGGGCGGACCATGAAGCTGACGTAATAGGCGATGGGAAAGGCCGTCACGACGGTCGCGAAGGTCACCACCGCCGCCACGATCAGCGACCGCAGCATGACCGCGCGCACGATGGGATCGGTCAGGACCTGGCCATAGTTCTGCAGCGTTCCCTCGGGCAGAACCTCCAGATAGCCGTCGGTCAGGAAGCTGTAGGCCAGGATCGTCGCCAGCGGCGCGGCCAGGATCACCAGCGCGTACAGAAAGGGCGGCGCGATCAGCGACAGGCCCGCGCGGGCCTCGGAATCCAGTCTGGGCCTTGCCATCGTGTCCCTGTCCCCCTGATCCCGGCATCTGGTCGGTCCGGGCGTCTGTCCCGTCGTTTGGTCGATTTGTTCCATAGGCCGGGCGGAAGGAAAAGGGATTTCTGCGCGGCGCTCAGCGCCACCAATGCCCGGTCAGCGCCAGCCGCGCCAGCGAGGCGCGGCGCTGGAAGGGGGTGACCTGGGGCACCGCCTCGAAAGGATCAAGGCGCCCGGCCAGCACCTCAGACAGAAGCCGGGGCACGCGCGGCCCGGGATAGAGCGCCGCCGCCGTCCGGCGCGGCAGCTTGCGGTGCATGCGCGCGGCCAGCCGCAGCCCCTCGCGGGCGCGCTCGGCCAGGGCCTGCGCATCCTCGGGACGGGCCGGTTCCAGACCAAGCCGGACTGCCTGCAATTGCGGCAGCGCGCGCAGCCAGGCGGCAATGCCCGCACCGCGCGCCTGATGGGCCACGATCTCGTGCACACCCTCGGGCGCCCCGCAGCGCCGCGCGGCCGCCCACATCAGCGCCCCCGCCGTCGCCTCGACATAGGCCAGGACCTCGTCCGGCCCGCCGAAGGGCAGCCGTTCGCAATCCCGCCTGCGCGCCTCGGCCAGAGGCGCCAACCCGCCCGCCTCGGCCCCCCAGGCCTCCCACAGGGGCGTCAGCACGTCATGCAGCGGCGGGGCCGTGCCCGCGCCCATCTGGTCCAGCCGGTCGACCCACCATTGCAGCCGCATCTCGGCCAGCATCGGCTCCGCCGACTGGAACGGCGCCCGCGCGATCTCCAGGTTCAGCGCATAGAGCGTCACCAGCGCGGGCCGGTCCTGCGCCTCGGCCACCAGCACCGCCCCGAAGCGGTCGGGATCATGCTGGCGCAGGGCCTCGGTGCAGGCGTCAAGGGTCAAACTGAATTCCTAAAGTTTCTTGAAATGCGACGACCATTTCATCTCCAACGCATCCAACTTAGCGATAATCTCACTCGCCCACGCCGGCGTAGTTGGCGTAAGGAAGTCAACTCGGATCGAACCGTCTTTCACGGCAGAAAGTCGAACAGATGCCTGTAATAGTTCGTTTTTAAGGAGATCGGCTGCTTGATAATCCTTCTCCGCACGGAGTTTAAACCAAATATTTCCCAGTTCCTGGACTCGTTTGGCAATGTCGCTGTCTGACGGCTGCTTGGCTGCCCAACCGTAATCACCCGGAAGAAGCAATCCCATCAGACGTGCTGAAGTCAGCAACTCTGACGGTCTATTTGACTTAGCAAGTTCGTGGAGTGCCGTAATCGCAGCGGACGTATTCAGGTCGTCCGCTAGTGCATCGACCACCTTTTCTGCCGGAAATTCTGCCGGCTCAACGCCCAACACCAATTCATGCCAGTCAGATAATGTAATTCGGGCTTGCTCGGCCTTCTCGTCGGTCCAGTCCATCGGCTTGCGGTAATGCGTGGACAGCATCACGAAGCGGATCACCTCGCCGGGCACGCCCTGATCCAGCAGGTCGCGCACGGTGAAGAAGTTGCCCAGGGACTTGGACATCTTCTTGCCCTCGACCTGCAGCATCTCGTTATGCAGCCAGACATTGGCGAACCCCGCCTGCGGGTGCGCGCAGCAGCTCTGGGCGATCTCGTTCTCGTGATGGGGAAACTGCAGGTCCAGGCCCCCGCCATGGATGTCGAAATGCGGCCCCAGCAGCGCCGCCGACATGGCCGAGCATTCGATATGCCAGCCCGGACGCCCCCGGCCCCAGGGGCTGTCCCAGCCCGGCACATCCGCATCCGAGGGCTTCCACAGCACGAAATCCATCGGATCGCGCTTGAAGGGCGCCACCTCGACCCGCGCGCCCGCGATCATGTCGTCGACCGACCGGCCCGACAGCTTGCCGTAATCGGGGAAGGAGCGCACGTCGAACAGCACATGCCCCTCGGCCGCATAGGCATGGCCCTTGGCGATCAGGTCGGCGGTCATCTCGATCATCTGGGCGACATAGGCGGTGGCCCGCGGCTCGTGATCGGGGCGCGCGGCGCCAAGCGCGTCCATGTCGGCGTGATACCAGGCGATGGTCTCGTCCGTCCGCTCGGCGATCAGCTCCTCCAGCGACAGCGGGCTGCCGGCCGCGCGGCGGCGCTGCGCCTCGGCGTTGATCTTGTCGTCCACGTCGGTGAAGTTGCGCACATAGGTCACCGCCTCGGCGCCATAGACATGGCGCAACAGCCGCACCAGCAGATCGAAGACCAGCACGGGCCGGGCGTTGCCCAGATGCGCGCGGTCATAGACCGTGGGTCCGCACAGATACAGGCGCACATTCGCGGCATCGATGGGGACGAAATCCTCTTTCGTCCGGGTGCGGGTGTTGGTCAGCCTGATCTGCGTCATCGCGGGCCCTTATGCGAAGGTCGCACAGGTCTAGCGCATCGCGCCCCGGCTTTCCACCCAGGCAATCTGGCGCGGCAGGCAGTCGCGGACCAGATCATAGCCGTCCAGGATCGTCTGCCGCGCCGCCTGCCGCAGGGCCGGGCCGTCGGGGTCGCCCGCCAGCCCGGTCGCCAGCGCGCCCGCCAGCGCGGCGCTGTCGAAGAACGGCACCAGCCGCCCGTTCCGGCCATCCGCGATCACCTCGCGCACCGGCTCGGTATCCGATCCCACGACATAGGCCCCCGCCGCCATCGCCTCCATCAGCGACCATGACAGCACGAAGGGATAGGTCAGATAGCAATGCACCCGCGTCAGCTTGATCAGCGACAGGTAGTCGGCATAGGGCACCCGCCCCAGGAAATGCAGCCGGCCCTGGTCCAGCTGCCCGCCGACCTCGGCCAGAAGCCTCGCCTTCCAGCTGGCCGCGTCGCGGGGCTTGCCGCCATAGCTGGGATCCTCGGCGCCCACCATCACGACCTGCGCCTGCGGACGCGCGGCCATCACGGCGGGCAGCGCGCGCATGAAGGCGTGAAAGCCGCGATAGGGCTCCAGCGACCGGGACACGAAGGACAGGACCTCGTCGCCCGCGCGCAGCACCGGCCCGCCGCCCGGCAGGGCCAGCATCGCCTGCGGATCGGGGGCCACGGTCTCGGTGTCGATCCCGTCATGGATGACGGTGATCTTGCCGCGCAGTTCGGGCGGAAAGCTGTCGGCCTGATAGCGGGTGGGCGCGATCGCCCCGTCCGCCTGCACCATCGCCTGGATCAGATGGGCCGAGCGCGAGACGGTCATGAACCGCGTCTCGTCGCGGTCCGGCCCCATCTCGGGGTCGAAGCCCACATCCTGCCCGCGCGTGCGGTACATCAGCTCGGCATAGATCAGCAGCGTCGCCTCGGGCCAGATCTCCTTGAGGAACAGCGTCTCGCCCCAGCCCGGATGGCCGATGATGATGTCGGGCACGAAGCCGTGCTTGTCGCGCAGCGCCCGCGCCCCGCGCGCCACCAGAAAGCCCCGCTCGGCATGCTCGGTATAGGACCGCCCCAAGGCGCTTTCCGTCTTCACCGGGTCCGGCGCCTTGTAGCGCAGGGTCTGGACCGGGCTGGGGCGCTTGTTCTTCTCGTCGGTCAGGGCCAGCACATGATGGCCCCGCGCCACCAGCGCCGGGGCGAGGTGCGGAAACTGAGCCGGAAAGTTCTGGTGCACGAACAGGATCTTCATGGCCCAACGCCCCTACGCGGTGATCGGAAACGCCGCCCTCAGCAGCGCGCGGGTATAGTCGTGCTGCGGCGCGTCGAAGATCTGCGCGACGCTGCCCTGCTCGACCACCTCGCCCGCCCGCATGACCATGATGTGATGCGCCATCGCGCGGACCACGCGCAGGTCGTGGCTGATGAACAGGAAGGCCAGCCCGTACTTGCGCTGCAGGTCCCGCAGCAGGTCCACGATCTGCACCTGCACGGTCATGTCCAGCGCGCTGGTCGGCTCGTCCAGCACCACGACCTTGGGGCGCAGGATCATGGCGCGGGCGACCGCGATGCGCTGGCGCTGCCCGCCGCTGAACTCGTGGGGATAGCGATGCATCATCTCGGGGTTCAGCCCGACCTCGGCCATGATCTCGGACACCATCTGCCGGCGGTCCCGGCCCGGCTCAACCCCGTGGACACCCAGGCCCTCGGTGATGATCTGCTCGACCGTCATGCGGGGCGACAGGCTGCCATAGGGGTCCTGGAACACGATCTGCAGGTCGCGGCGCAAGCGGCGCAGCTGTGCCCCGCCCCAGCCCTGGATGTCCTGCCCCATGAAGAGGATCGGCCCGTCGCTCTCGATCAACCGCATGATGGCCAGCGCCAGCGTGGTCTTGCCGCTGCCCGATTCGCCCACGACCCCCAGGGTCTCGCCCGCGCGCAGCGTCAGGCTGGCGCCGTTCACGGCCTTCACATGCCCGGTGACGCGGCGCATCAGCCCGCGCTTGATCGGAAACCACACCTTGAGGTCGCGGGTCTCGACCAGCACCGGGGCATCCGGCGCCACGGGCTCGGCCTGCCCCTGCGGGGCGGCGGCCAGCAGCGCCTGCGTATAGGGGTGGCGGGGCCGGGCAAAGATCTCCTCAACCGGGCCCTGCTCGACGATCTCGCCGTCCTTCATCACGCAGACCCGGTCGGCGATGCGGCGCACGATGCCCAGATCGTGGCTGATGAACAGCATCGACAGCCCCTCGGCGGCCTTGAGTTCCGCCAGCAGGTCCAGGATCTGCGCCTGGATGGTCACGTCCAGCGCGGTGGTGGGCTCGTCCGCGATCAACAGGTCCGGCCCGTTGGCCAGCGCCATGGCGATCATCACCCGCTGGCGCTGCCCGCCCGACAGCTGGTGCGGATAGTCGGCCAGCCGCGAGGCAGGCTCGCGGATGCCCACGCGGGTCAGCAGCTCGACGATCCGCGCCCGCGCCTTGGCGCCCGACAGGCCCTGATGCAGCGCCAGGCTCTCGGACAGCTGCTTCTCCAGCGTGTGCAGCGGATTGAGCGAGGTCATCGGCTCTTGAAAGATGAAGCTGATGTCGTTGCCCCGGATCTCGCGCAGGGTGCGGTCGGATGCCCCGACCATCTCGCGCCCGTCATAGCGGACCGATCCCTCGACCACGGCCGATCCGGCCAGCAGCTGCACCGTGGACAGCGCGGTCACCGACTTGCCCGATCCCGATTCGCCCACGATCGCCACCGTCTCGCCGCGCGCGATGTGGAAGCTGACGCCCCGCACGGCGGGGATCACCTGCCCCTCGGACCGAAAGCCGATGCGCAGGTCGCGCACGTCCAGGACCGCGTCGGCGGGCGCCGAGGGCATGGCATGCGCCTCGGGCGCGCCGGGCATGGAGCCGCCATGCTCCTCGGCCACGGCGGCGGGCGCGCCGGCGGCGGGGCGGACGGGGCGGTCGGTCATCGAAAGGTCTTTCGCGGATCGAAGGCGTCGCGCACGCCCTCGAAGATGAACACCAGCAGCGACAGCATGATCGCGAAGGTGAAGAACGAGGTGAAGGCCAGCCAGGGCGCCTGCAGGTTCTGTTTGGCCTGCAGCGCCATCTCGCCCAGGGAGGCCGACCCGGCGGGCAGGCCGTAGCCCAGATAGTCCAGCGCGGCCAGCCCGCTGATCGTGCCGGTCACGACGAAGGGCAGCATGGTCAGCGTGGCGACCATCGCATTGGGCAGGATGTGGCGGAACATGATCTTGCGGTCGCTGACGCCGAGCGCACGCGCGGCCCGGACATACTCGAAGTTCCGCGCCCGCAGGAACTCGGCCCGCACCACGCCCACCAGCGCGGGCCATCCGAACAGGATGGTGACGAAGACCAGCAGCCAGAAGCTGCGCCCCAGGATCGCGAACAGGATGATGATGACGTAAAGCCCCGGCGTCGACGCCCAGATCTCCAGCACCCGCTGGAACACCAGATCCGTCCGCCCGCCGAAATAGCCCTGCACCGCCCCCGCCGCGATCCCGATGGTCGAGGCCACCACCGTCACGATCAGCGTGAAGAGGATCGAGGTCCGGAACCCGTAGATCACCCGCGCCAGCACGTCGCGCGCGGTGTCATCCGTGCCAAGCCAGTGATTGCCGTCCGGCGCGCTCGGCGCGGTGCCCACATTGTTGATGGTGCGGTAGTGATAGGGGATCGGCGGCCAGATCATCCAGCCCTGCTCGGCCTCGGGCACGTCGCTGGCGCCGGTCTCGACGGCCTCGATCAGCCCCTCGGGATCGTCCCAGCAGGCCTCGCGCCCGCCGCTGACGATCAGGCATTGCACCGCCGGATCGCGATAGATCGCCTCGGTCCCGAAATCGCCGCCGAAGGCCGTCTCGGGATAGAAGTTGTAGGCGGGCCAGTACAGCTCGCCCTGATAGCTGACGACGATCGGCTTGTCGTTGGCCACGATCTCGGCGAACATCGCCGCCACGAACAGCACCGAGAAGATGATCAGCGACCAGAAGGCGCGGCCGTTCCGGCGGAAGTTGCGCAAGCGGCGGCGGTTCAGTTCCGACATGGCCATCAGCCGGCCCTCTTCTCGAAGTCGATGCGCGGATCGACGAAGACATACATCATGTCCGACAGGATCCCGACCACCAGGCTCATCAAGCCAAAGACGTAAAGCGTGCCGAAGATCACCGGATAATCCCGCTGCACCGCCGCCTCGAAGCCCAGACGCCCCAGCCCGTCCAGCGAGAAGATCGTCTCGATCAGGATCGAGGACCCGAAGAACACGCCCAGGAACATCGCCGGAAAGCCCGCGATGACGATCAGCATCGCGTTGCGGAAGACATGCCCGTACAGCACCCGCCGCTCGGCCAGGCCCTTGGCGCGGGCGGTCATCACGTATTGCTTGTTGATCTCGTCCAGAAAGCTGTTCTTGGTCAGCAGGGTCAGGGTGGCAAAGCTGCTGATCGTCGCGGCCATCACCGGCAGGAAGGCGTGCCAGGCATAGTCCTTGACCTTCCCCCAGGCCGAGAGGTCCGCGAAGTTGTCGCTTGTCAGGCCCCGCAGCGGAAAGATCTGCCAATAGCTGCCGCCCGCGAACAGCACCATCAGCAGCACCGCGAACAGGAAGGCCGGGATCGCATAGGCCATGATGATCACGCCCGAGGTCCAGGTGTCGAAGCGCGACCCGTCCCGCATCGCCTTGCGGATCCCCAGCGGGATCGAGATCACATAGGCGATCACCGTCGACCACAGCCCCAGCGTGATCGACACCGGCATCTTCTCGATCACCAGATCCACCACGCTGACCGACCGGAACCACGAGGTCCCGAAATCGAAGCGCAGGTAGTTCCACAACATCGAGAAGAACCGCTCGACCGGCGGCTTGTCAAAGCCGAACTCCTGCTCCAGCTGCGCGATGAACTCGGGCGGCAGACCGCGCGCGCCCTCGTATTCGGTGGTCAGCTGCTGCGAGCTGTCGGCGCTGGCGCCGGCCAGGTTGCCCATCACGTCGCCCTCGCCTCGCATCTGGGCGGCGATCTGTTCGATGGGGCCGCCGGGAACGAACTGGGTGAGGGTGAAATTGACCAGCATGATGCCGATCAGCGTCGGGATGATCAGCAGCATCCGCCGCAGAATATAGGCGCCCATCAGGCCTGGCCCTTCCCCTCGATCCGGGCCGCTTCGACGGGCCCCTGTTCTTGTTACCTGCTTGTCTGCAATCCGGGCGGGGAAATCAAGCCGCGCTCAGCGCAGCTGGCCCGCGGCGCGCAGCTCGTCGGCGCGGGCGCTGTCGTACCACCACATGTCCGTCACCCCCAGCCCATAGGGCGGCAGCGTCTCGGGGCGGTCATAGACGTCCCAGTAGGCGACCGTGTGGTAAGGGCGGTACCATTGCGGAATCCAGAAGCGCAGGCTGCGCAGCGCCCGGTCCAGCGCGGCGATGCCCACGCGGTTCTCGGCGTCGGTGACGGCGGCCGAGGCGTTCTCGATCAGCGCGTCGATGGCCGGGTTGGCCAGCCCCATCGGGTTGAAGACATCGTCCTTGAACTCGGACCCGAAGGCCTGCGACGTGCCGCCCCCCACGGAATATCCGTTGCCCAGCGACTCGCGCACGATGTCGAAATCATGGCTGCGGGTGCGGGTGGTCAGCTCGGACGGATCGACGCGCGTCAGGACCGCATCGACGCCGATGGCGCGCAGGTTCTCGACAAAGGGGTTCACGATGCGGTCGAAGCTCTGGTTATGGTCCAGGAACTGCACCTGCAAGGTCTGGCCCGCCTCGTTGCGCCGCATCCCGTCACTGCCGGTGGTCCAGCCCGCCTCGTCCAGCAGTTGCGCCGCACGGCGCGAATTGGCGCGGTCCAGCTGCCGCTCGCCCGATGCAGGCGATGTCACCGCGTCGTCGGTCAGCACGGTCTCGGGCAGGTCACCCGCCACGGGGGTCAGCAGCGCCAGTTCCTCGGGGCTGGGCGGACCTTCGGCCTTCAGGTCGCTGTTGTCCCAGAAACTGTCCAGCCGGGTGTTCATGCCATAGAACAGCGCGTCGTTGGACCATTCGAAATTGAACATCAGCCCGATGGCCTCGCGCACGCGGATGTCCTGGAACTTTGGCTGGCGCAGGTTGAAGACCCAGGCATCGCCGGTGGCCACCACGCCGTCCGGGATCTCCTCCTTGACGACGGCCCCCGCGGTGAAGGCCGGAAAATCGTACCCGGTGGACCAGATCTGCTCGGACGGCTCGACCCGGAAGGTATAGATGCCGGCCTTGAACGCCTCGAACGCGGCATCGAAATCGCTGAAATATTCGAACCGCAGCAGGTCGAAGTTGTGCCGGCCCTGCTTGATCGGCAGATCGCGGCCCCAGTAATCCGGATTGCGCCGCATGGTGATCGACCGACCGAAATCGGCCCGGTCGAACATATAGGGCCCCGACCCTAGGAACGGGACATTGCTGGTCTGGGTCAGATCGCGGTCGTTCGCCTCGAAATCGGCCTGCGAAAAGACGATCTGCGCGCCCATCTGCCCGATGCTGTCGCGGCGCGGCGCCTCGGGGGTGAAATCGAACCGGATGCGGTGATCGTCCAGCACCTCGGCACTGGCGACCATGCGCTTGATCGCCTCGGCATAGGAGGGGAAGCCCTTCTCGATCAGGGTCTGATAGGTGAACAGCACGTCATGGGCGGTCAGGGGCGTGCCGTCGCTGAACCGCGCCTCGGGGCGCAGGTTGAAGATCACCCAGTCACGACTTTCGGGATACTCGATGGTCTCGCACAGAAGGCAGTAGCGGGCATGCGGGTCGTCCAGCACCGGCTCCATCAGCCGTTCCAGCATCATCGTCGAAGGTGCCGTCGCCCGCCCGCGAAAGGTGAAGGGATTGTAGCTGTCGAAGGTGCCAATCCCATGCTGCGACAGCTCTCCGCCCTTGGGCGCGTCGGGATTTACATAAGCCAGATTCGGGTAATCGGCCGGCATCGGCACATCCTCGAAGGTCGAGATCCCGTGCGAGGTGATGACGCCCTCGGCCGTCTGCACCTCCTGCGCGGCGGCGGGAAGCGCGGCAGTCAGTGCCGCAAGAAGGGCGGCGGCCGGGGCGGTGGGACGCATGGGGAACTCCTGGATCAGGGCGAGACGCGCCCAAGGCTAGGCCAGCGGGGGGCCGGGCTTCAAGCCGCGATTTCGTGAACGGCGGGCGCCACCGCGCCGCACCCGTCGTGCAGGTCCCGGTGCACGGGCTGTGTACGCCCTGTGCCTTCACGGTGCACGCCCGGAACAGCAAAAAACCCCGGCTTTTGCCGGGGTTTGCGTCGTCTTCCTAGTCGATGTGCAACAGGCAGCGCGCGCTGCCGTTGCGGGTCGCTTACGGGTTGGCTTCCAGGAAGGCGATCAGGTTGGCGCGGGCCTGCGGATCGCGGATGCCCGCGAAGCTCATCGCCGTGCCCGACACCTCGCCGCGCGGGTTCTCGATGAACAGCTGCAGCGCCTCGTAGTTCCAGACCGGGTCCTCGGCCACGTGATCGACCATCGCGCCCGAATAGTTGAAGCCCGCGATGCTGGCGACCGCGCGGTCCACGACCCCGTTCAGGTGCGGGCCGACGCCGTCGCTGCCGTCCAGCGCGTGGCAGGACCGGCACTTGGCCCATTCCCGCTCGCCCGCCGCCGCATCGGCCGAGGCCATCAGCGCGGCGAAGTCGATCTGCTCCTCCTCGACGCCGCTGCTGTCGGCGGCTTCGGGCACCGGGATCGAATAGGCCTGCGTGATCTCGTCCTCGCCATGTCCGCCCCCGTGCCCGACAGAGAACAGGCCACTGGCAGCCCAGTTGGCCAACATCAGAAACAGCAGCGCGCCGATGAAGGCGCCGGCTGCCTTTGTCAGGGTCATGGTGTTGAACATCGCGTGCGGTCCCCGCCTTGGTAAGCTCGTCAAGTCGAGCGGTATCTATCCGCTTTCGCTTTGGAGGATCAAGGTATACTTACCCCCGCACGCTTGAATTTCGGACAATCGGGGCCCCGACATGATCACGAACCGCATCGCCTTCCAAGGCGAACCCGGCGCCTACAGCCACGAAGCCTGCCGCATGGCCCGCCCCCATATGGAGGCCCTGCCCTGCCGCACCTTCGAGGACGTGATCGAGGCCGTGCGCGCGAACGAGGCCGATCTGGCGATGCTGCCGGTCGAGAACTCGACCTATGGCCGGGTCGCGGATATCCATCATTTGCTGCCTGAATCGGGCCTGCGGATCATCGATGAGGCCTTCGTGCGGGTCCATATCAGCCTGCTTGCCGTGCCCGGCACGCGGCTGGATCAGGTCACCGACGCGATGAGCCACACGGTCCTTCTGGGCCAGTGCCGGGGCTTCCTGCGCGACCACGGCATCCGCGCCCAGACCGGCGCCGACACCGCCGGATCCGCCAAGGAGGTCGCCGCGCGCGGCAATCCGTCGCTGGCCGCCCTGGCCGCCCCGCTGGCCGGCAAGATCTATGGTCTGGAGCGTCTGGCCGACCGGATCGAGGACCGCCAGAACAACACGACGCGCTTCCTCATCATGTCGCGCCAGCCCGATGTCAGCCGCCGGTCCGAGCGGATGCTGACCAGCTTCGTCTTCCGGGTGCGCAACATTCCGGCGGCGCTCTACAAGGCGATGGGGGGATTCGCGACGAACGGGGTGAACATGACCAAGCTGGAAAGCTACATGGTCGACGGCGTCTTCACCGCCACCCAGTTCTACGCCGACATCGAGGGCCATCCCGAGGATGCCAATGTCGCGCGCGCGCTGGAAGAGCTGGGCTACTTCACGTCCAGCCTCGACGTGCTGGGGGTCTATCCGGCCGATCCGCTGCGCGAGACGCAGCGACAGGCGGCCTTCGCCAATTGACGGACAGGCGCCCTCAGGCGCCGGTGCCGCACATCTGGCCGACGAATTCCTCGATCCGGCGATGATAGCGGCGGTCCAGCTGGCCCTTGCCCAGCTTGGCGGTCTGCAGCATCAGGCGGGCGCGCATGTTGCGCGGCTTGATCTCGGTCTCGCAGATCAGGCGCGAGCGGGCGCGGCTGAGCGGCACGACATTGGTGTTGATCGAGATGTCCAGCGCGTCCGAGCGTCCGACCATGGCCATCTGCTCGGGCCGGTCGAAGCGCGTGACCTGCAGCAGCAGGTGGCGGGCCTTGCCGCGCCAGTCGAAGCGGATGTTCCAGCCCATGCCGATGCTGGGATCGTTGGACGGGTCGATGCGCGTGACGCTGGCGCCCCGCCCGATCAGCATGCGTTCCAGCGTCTCGAAATCGCCGATCGATTCGAACAGACGTTCGGCCGGCAGGTCGGTATCGATACGCGTCGAGAACTTCATCTGAAACAACCCACCTACCAATGCCAGACTGCCCGGGGAAGCGGACCTGTCCTCAGGCTGATAGTCCGGATTGGGTTGGGTGTTCAACCACGTCGTCAACATTGAAACGGTTCGCCTTGTCAATTTTGCATCGTATGTCACGTCGCCCCTGCCGTGTCCTTTCACTATAAAGACAGGTTTGCATGACGATGGCGCGAAAATGCCGAGAAGGTTAACTCTTGCAATCAAAAGTTGTGCAAATGCGCAACACGCACAACCTCTGCTCAGGAAATCCTCTGCGATCCGCAGCCTGCGAAAATGCGGCCCAGAAGGAACCGGCGGAAAACCGCCGATGGACCGGTGTTTTCGTTCGGATGGCATCCGTGTCGCACTAGCGTCATCGCCCACACGCAGGATCTTGCATCCCGCCGCAAGCCGTCCTATCTGTCCGCCCGAGGGGTTGGCGCGGGCAAGTGCCTCGCCAACTCGGTCAGGTCCGGAAGGAAGCAGCCGTAACGAGTCCCGCTTGGGTCGTTGTCCAGCCTCTCACCTCCCCCCCACAGTCCCCGTCGCCCGACCCCCTCCGCGCAGGTCCGCCATGCGCCCTGACAGCTTGTCCCCGCCGCGCCGGGTGGCCATGTTAGCGCATGACCGACAGGAAGGACCGACCCGTGACCCCGCTGCACTCTGCCCAAGCCCGCTTCGACGCCGTGATTTTCGATCTGGACGGCACGCTGCTGGCCACCGAACGCATGGTCATCGAGACCGGAGAGGCCGCGCTGCTGCGCATGGGCCGCCCGGCGCCCGACGGCCTTCTGGCCTCGCTGGTGGGGATCGACGAGCCGACCTCGCGCGGGATCCTGCGCGGCCATCTGGGCGAGGATTTCGACTTCGCGCGGCTGGACCACCTCTGGGCCGAGGCGCTGATCGAACGCCGCGACCGCGACGGCATCCCGCTGCGCCCCCATGTCCGCGACCTGCTGGACATCCTGCGCGCGGCCGGCATGCCCTTTGCCATCGCCACCTCCAGCACCGCCGCGCAGGCGCGGGAAAAGCTGGCCGCCGCCGGGCTGACCGACAGCTTCGACATCGTGGTGACGCGCAGCGACGTGCCTTTGCCCAAGCCCGCCCCCGACGTCTACCTGCTGGCCGCCCGCCGATTGGGCATCGCGCCCGACCGCTGCCTGGCCTTCGAGGACAGCGACGTGGGCGCGATCGCGGCCCGCGCGGCCGGGATGATCGTCGTGCAGGTTCCCGACATGGTGCCCCTGTCGGGGAAGCATGCGGATTATCTGGCCAGCGACCTGATCGCGGGCGCGCGCGGCATCGGGCTCTTGGCCGCGTAGGGATCGTGTGATCCGGTTGTGGCCCCTGCCCCGCCCCGCTAAGATGCGGGGATGCCCGAGGGACCGATGACCGACACCCCACCCGCCTATCAGGTTCTGGCCCGGAAATACCGGCCCGAGACGTTCGCCGATCTGGTCGGGCAGGACGCGATGGTGCGCACGCTGACGAACGCCTTCGCCGCGGACCGCATCGCGCAGGCCTTTGTGATGACCGGCATCCGCGGCACCGGCAAGACCACCACCGCCCGCATCATCGCCAAGGGCATGAACTGCATCGGCCCCGATGGCGAAGGCGGCCCCACGACCGAACCCTGCGGGGTCTGCGAACATTGCGTGGCCATCGCCGAAGGCCGCCATGTCGACGTGATGGAGATGGACGCCGCCTCGCGCACTGGCGTGGGCGACATCCGCGAGATCATCGAATCGGTGCATTACCGGGCGGCCAGCGCGCGCTACAAGATCTACATCATCGACGAGGTCCACATGCTGTCCACCAGCGCGTTCAACGCGCTGCTGAAGACGCTGGAGGAACCGCCGCCCCATGTGAAGTTCATCTTCGCCACCACGGAAATCCGCAAGGTGCCGGTCACCGTCCTGTCGCGCTGTCAGCGCTTCGACCTGCGCCGGATCGAGCCCGAGGTGATGATTGCGCTGCTGAACCGCATCGCCGCCGCCGAAGGCGCCACAATCACCGAGGATGCGCTGGCCCTGATCACCCGCGCCGCCGAAGGCTCGGCCCGCGACGCGACCTCGCTCCTCGACCAGTCGATCAGCCACGGCGCGGGCGAAACCACCGCCGAGCAGGTCCGCGCCATGCTGGGCCTGGCCGACCGGGGCCGGGTCATCGACCTGTTCGAGATGATCCTGCGCGGCGATGCCGCCAGCGCGCTCACGGAACTGCAGTCCCAATATGCCGACGGCGCCGATCCGGTCGCCGTTTTGCGCGATCTGGCCGAGGTCACGCATTGGATCTCGGTCGTCAAGATCACGCCCGGCGCGCTGGACGATCCCACGATCTCGCCCGACGAACGCATGCGCGGCAGCGATCTGGCCGAGCGCCTGCCGATGCGGGTGCTGTCGCGGATGTGGCAGCTGCTGCTGAAGTCGCTGGAGGAGGTCTCGGCCGCCCCCAATGCGATGATGGCCGCCGAGATGGCGGTGATCCGCCTGACCCATGTGGCCGACCTGCCCGACCCCGAGGCGCTGATCCGCCGCGTCCAGCAGGCCCAGACCGCCGGCGAATTCACCCGCGGCCCCGCGGTCCAGGGGGCCGCCCCTCAGATGGCCCCGCAGGCCCGCCTGGCCCGGCCCGCGCCGCAGGTGCAGGTCCAGCCCTCGGGCGCGGCGACCGCGCTGGCGATCGCGCCGGACGTGCTGGCCGGCTATCCCGATTTCGACGCCGTGATCGAGCTGATCACCCGCATGCGCGACATGACGCTGCTGGTGCTGGTCGAACGCCACCTGTCGCTGGTCCGCTACAGCCCCGGCCGGATCGAGTTCCGGCCGCAGGGCAACCCCCCCGCCGATTTCGCGCAGCGTCTGGCCGAACGGCTGCGCGGCTGGACGGGCGGGCGGAGGTGGGCGGTCACCGTGACCAATACCGAGGGCGCCCCCACCATCGCCGAGACGCGCGAGGCCGAAGGCCGTGCCGCCCGCGACCGCGCCCTGACGCTGCCGATCGTGCAGCAGGTGCTGGCGGCCTTTCCGGGCGCCACCCTGACGCGGGTCACCCGCGTTCCCGCCCCCGCGCCGGTCGAGGACCTGGCCGAGGGCGCGGCCAACCCGCATGATGAAACCCAGGGTCCCGTGGCCGAGGTCGAGGAATGGGATCCGTTCGAAGATGAGGACTAAGCGATGATCAAGGGATTGGGCGGCTTTGGCGACATGGCCAAGATGATGAAGACCGCCAAGGACATGCAGGACAAGATGGCGCAGGTCCAGGAGGATCTGGCCCGCATCACTGTCACCGGCGAATCCGGCGCCGGCCTCGTCAAGGCCACCTGCACCGCCAAGGGCGAGCTGACCGCGCTCGAGATCGACCCCTCGATCTTCGTGCCCTCCGAAAAGGAGGTGGTCGAGGACCTGATCCTGGCCGCCATCAAGGAGGCGCAGCGCGCCGCCGAGGACCGCATGCAGTCCGAGATGGCGCGCATGACAGAGGGGCTGGGCCTGCCGCCCGGCATGAAGCTTCCCTTCTGACGCCGGTGTCCTCCACGGACCCCTCGGCCCAGGGCGGCGACGACATCCAAGCCCTGATCGCGCTGATGGCGCGGTTGCCGGGCCTGGGGCCGCGCTCGGCCCGGCGCATCGTGCTGCAGCTGGTGCGCAAGCGCAGCCAGCAGATGGTGCAGCTGGCCCAGTTGCTGGACCGGGTGGCGCAGAACTCGCGCGAATGCGTGACCTGCGGCAATATCACCGACCGCGACGACTGCGCCATCTGCACCGACCCCGCCCGCGCCACCGGAGAGATCTGCGTCGTGCAGGACGTGGCGGACCTCTGGGCGCTGGAACGGGGCCGGGCCTTCCGGGGCCGCTATCACGTGCTGGGCGGCACCCTGTCGGCGCTGGACGATGTCGGCCCCGAGGATCTGGGCATCCCCGCCCTGCTGGCCCGCATCGAGGACGAGCGCATCTCCGAGGTGATCCTGGCCCTGAACGCCACCGTCGACGGCCAGACCACCGCGCATTACATCGCCGACGCGCTCGAGGGCGCGCCCGTCGCCGTCACCGGCCTGGCCCAGGGCGTCCCCATCGGCGGAGAGCTGGACTATCTCGACGACGGCACCATCACCGCCGCCCTCCGTGCCCGCCGCAAGTTTTGACCCAAAAAAGACAGGGCGACCCCAGAAGGCCGCCCTCTTCATCTTGGCACAAATATCCCGGGGGGTCCGGGGGGCTGGCCCCCCGGCGATCGCGGGACGCAAAGATCAGGCGTCCAGACGCTCGACCTTCGGCGCCGACTTGGCGATCTCGATCCGGCGGGGCTTCAGCGCCTCGGGGATCTCGCGGACCAGGTCGATATGCAGCATCCCGTCGGCATGGCTGGCGCCATCGACGCGGACATGGTCGGCCAGGGTGAACTTGCGCTCGAAGCTGCGGGTGGCGATGCCGCGATGCAGATAGGTGCGGCCATCCTCCTCGTCGGTCTTGCGGGCCGAGACGATCACCGCACCGTCGCGGATCTCGACATTCAAATCGTCCGCGGCAAAGCCCGCCACGGCGATCGAGATGCGATAGGCGTCTTCGCCCGTCTTCTCGATGTTGTAGGGGGGATAGGTCGTGGTGGCGATGTCGGCGCTCATGGCGCGGTCCATCACGTCGGCCAGCCGGTCGAAGCCGACCGAGGCACGGTAAAGCGGGGTCAGGTCGAAATTGCGCATGGGTCACATCCTCTGCTCAAGCGATGTCATGAGTGCCCCCCGAAGGCCCGGGCGGGCGGTAGGACCGGCGCCATGTCGGCCGCCGGTGAGCCGAGATTTAGCCCGTTCCCACGCGCCTTCAAGCGTCCTCACGCATCCGTGAACAGATCCGCCAGCGCGGCGGGGCGCGGCCCCCCGGTGGCCCAGTCCAGCAGCTCGACCGTGTGGACGACGGGGACGGACGTGCCGCCGCCGATCTGCATCATGCAGCCGACATTTCCGGCGGCGATCATCTGCGGCGCCGTCGCCTCCAGCGTCGCGACCTTGCGGGCCTTCAGTTCCGAGGACAGCTCGGGCTGCAGCAGGTTGTAGGTCCCGGCGGATCCGCAGCACAGATGCGGATCGGTGGGCTCCAGAACCTTGAAGCCCATCCCCGCCAGCAGGTCCTTGGGGGCCGAGCGGATCTGCTGGCCGTGCTGGAGCGAGCAGGCCGAGTGATAGGCCACCCGCATCCCCGCGCCCCGATCGCCCACCCGCTCGGGCAGGCCCAAACTCGCCAGGAACTCGGTCACGTCGCGGGCCAGGCCCGCCACCCGCCTGGCCTCGGCCTCCATCGGGTCGCCCGCGAAGAGGTGCCCGTAATCCTTGATCGTCGTGCCGCAGCCCGAGGTGTTGATGATCACCGCGTCCAGCGCGCCCCCCTCTTCGGCGGCCAGCAAGCGTCGGATGCTGTCGCGGGCGCGCGTCTTGCCATCGGCCTCGTCGCCCATGTGCAGGGTCAGCGCGCCACAGCAGCCGAAGGCCTGCGGGATGACCACCTCGACGCCCGCGCGCTGCAGCAGGCGGATGGTGGCGTCGTTGATGTCGGTGTTCAGCGCCCGCTGCGCGCAGCCGATCATCAGCACCACCCGCGCCCGGCACGGGCCGTGGGCAGGAAAGGTCTGCCCGTCATCGTTGCGGCTGACCGG
Source organism: Paracoccus liaowanqingii (assembly GCF_004683865.2). Taxonomy (NCBI): domain Bacteria; kingdom Pseudomonadati; phylum Pseudomonadota; class Alphaproteobacteria; order Rhodobacterales; family Paracoccaceae; genus Paracoccus; species Paracoccus liaowanqingii. The sequence continues at coordinate 1,914,536 of NZ_CP038439.1, forward strand.
TGGGATGCTGGCCGGTGCCATGCTCAGCATCGCGCGCAGCCGCTTGTCCGGCATCAGCCGCGCGAAGGGCCGCGCGATCTTGGCCCCCAGCAGCGCCAGCCGGAAGCGGGTCGGATGCGGCAGCACGAATTTCAGCACCCCGCGCAGCGCCCGGTCGGTGAAGGGGCGGCGATAGGTGGCCTCGATATGCTCGCGCGCATGTTCCAGCAGATGGCCGTAATGCACGCCCGAGGGGCAGGTCGTCATGCAGGACAGGCAGCCCAGGCAGCGGTCGATATGCTTGACCGTCTTGGCATCGGCGGGGCGGCCCGCCTCCAGCATGTCCTTGATCAGGTAGATGCGGCCGCGAGGGCTGTCCAGCTCGTCCCCCAGCACCTGATAGGTCGGGCAGGTCGCCGTGCAGAAGCCGCAATGCACGCAGGTCCGCAGGATCTTGTTCGACCGCGCGGTCAGCGGATCGGTAAGCTGCTCGGGCGAGAAATGGGTCTGCATCAGACCTGCCCCCCGAAGATGCCGCGCGGATCGAAGCGCGCCTGCAGGTCCTGCTCCAGACGCGCGGTTAGCGGATCGGCGGCGGGCCGCAGCGCCGGGGCGGCGCCCGCGATCCGTCGAGCATGGCCCGAAAAGCGCGGCAGGTCGGGGATCTGGCCCGCGGGCAGGCGGACATGGATCAGCGCGCCGCCCCAGTCCAGTGAGATCGGTTCGGGAAGATGGGACAGGATGGCGGGAGCCTCGCTTGGACGACAGGTGATGCGCCAGATATCGGCGTCGGAATCCTGGATGTTTTCATGAAGAAGATGCCACGCGGCATCGTCGCCCTGCCGGACCCGGCCATGGGGGGCAAGGCGGGCGCCGAGGTCGGCGGCGCGGGCCTTGACCGAGGCGGCCAGCCCCTCCAGCCGGATCAGCGCGCCCTGCCCGGGCAGCCAGGCGGCACCCGAGACGTCAAAGGGCCCGCCCAGGGCATCCGACAGGGCCGGGATCGCGGCCGCGGCATCCAGATCGGGCAGCGCCAGCGTGGCGGTCACCGGCGGCAGGGGGGCGGTGCGGAAGCTGATCTCGCTCAGCGCGCCAAGCCGTCCCCGGCTGCCCGCCATCAGCTTGACCAGGTCATAGCCGGTGACGTTCTTCATCACCCGCCCGCCATTGCGGATCACCTCGCCCTGCCCGTCGACGAAACGCACGCCGATCATCGCGTCGCGCGCCGCCCCCGCCTGCACCCGGCGCGGGCCGCTGGCATTGGTCGCGGCCACCCCGCCGATGGTCGAGCCGTCCCGGCCCACAGGCTCGAAGGCCAGCATCTGCCCCTCGGCGGCCAGGGTCTGGCGCACGGTCTCCAGGGGCGTGCCGGCGCGCACCACCAGGGTCAGCGACTCGGGTTCATACAGTGTCACGCCGGTCAGCGCGGTCATGTCGAGAGGCGTCCCGCCGCCCTCGCCGGGCCAAGGGCGCGTGCCGCCCCCGGTGATCGACAGGGGGGCGGTGGCGCGGCGGATCAGGTCGGCCAGCTGGCCCTCGGTCTCAGGCCGCATCGGCAGTCCGGTTCAGGCGGCGGTCGCGGCGCGGAGCGCTGACATCCAGCGGAAAGACCTTGGCGGCGTTCAGCAGCCAATGCGGATCGAATGCGTCCTTGACGCGCATCTGCGCCTCCAGATCGGCGGGGTCGAACTGCACGCTCATCAGGTCGCGCTTTTCGATGCCCACGCCGTGCTCGCCGGTCAGGCAGCCGCCGACCTCGACGCACAGACGCAGGATGTCGGCACCCAGATCCTCGGCCCGGTCCAGATCGCCGGGGGCGTTCGCGTCATAGATGATCAGGGGGTGCATGTTGCCGTCGCCCGCGTGAAAGACATTGGCCACCGCCAGCCCGTATTGCCGCGACAGCTCGCCGATGCCCGCCAGCACCCTGGGCAGCGCCGTCACCGGGATCGTGCCGTCCAGGCAGATGTAGTCGCCCATCTGCCCCATCGCCCCGAAGGCCGACTTGCGGCCCAGCCAGATGCGGCGGGATTCGTCGTCCGAGCCGCTTTCGCGGAACTCGACCGGATCGAAGCGCCGGGCGATGTCGCGGATCAGGGCCAGCTGCTCGTCGATCTCGGGCGGCGTGCCCTCGACCTCGACGATCAGCAGCGCCTCGCAATCGGGATAGCCCGCATGGGCGAAGGCCTCGGTCGCCTTGATGCAGGGGCTGTCCATGAACTCGATGGCGACGGGGATGATCCCCGCGCGGATGATCGCGGCCACGCAGGCGCCGGCGGTCTCGGCCTTGTCGAAGCCGATCAGCGCGGGGCGGGCACCGGCGGGACGCGGCAGGATGCGCAGCGTGGCTTCGGTCACGATGCCCAGCTGCCCCTCGGACCCGCAGACGACGCCCAGCAGGTCCAGCCCCGGCCCCTCGCCCATCGGGCCGCCCAGTTCCACGACCGACCCGTCCATCAGGACCAGCGTCACGCCCAGCAGGTTGTTCGTCGTCACCCCGTATTTCAGGCAATGCGCGCCGCCCGAGTTCATCGCGATGTTCCCGCCGATGGCGCAGGCCAACTGGCTGGAGGGATCGGGCGCATAGAAGAAGCCCAAGCCCTCGACCGCGCCCGAGACGGACAGGTTCGTGCGCCCGGCCTGCACCCGGACCAACCGGTCGGGGGCCGAGATCTCCAGCACGTCGGTCATGCGCGACAGTCCGATCACCACCGCATCCGCCGTGGGCATCGACCCGCCCGCAAGGCTGGTCCCCGCCCCGCGCGGCACGACCGGCACGCGCAGGTCATGGCACAGGCGCAGCAGGCGCGAGACCTCGTCGGTCGAACGCGGCAGCACCACGGCCAGAGGCGCGCAGCGATAGGCCGACAGCGCATCGCATTCATAGGCGCGCGTCTCGGCCGGGTCCTGGATCACCGCGTCCGGAAGGGCGGCGTTCAGCGCATCGATGATCGCTTGGCGCCGGGACAGGACCGAGGGATCGGGTGGGGGCATCTGCATCATGGCCGGTTCTCCTCCCTGCCGTGTCGGGCGACGATAGGCCGGTGCGCGGGGGCTTACAAGACGCGCCATCCCGCCTTAATGTCGCGCCATGACCATGCTGGACCAACTCGCCTCTCATCCGCTGGCGCTGCGCGACCTGATCGCGCTGGTGATGCTGTTCGCGGCCTGGCTGGGCATCGGCTGGTTCACGGAACGCCCGCCGCAGGGGCGGCCCTCGGTCTCGGTGCTGATGACGCGCTATCGCCGGGAATGGATGCGCTATTTCGTGACGCGCGAGCCGCGCATCTTCGACGGCAACATCCTGGCCAGCCTGCGCGAGGGCACGGCCTTCTTCGCCAGCGCCTGCATGATCGCCACCGGCGGCCTGCTGGCGCTGATCGGCAATGGCGAGCGGTTGCGCTCCATCGCCTCGGGGCTGGAGCTGGACCCCGCCGCCGATACCGGGTGGGAGCTGAGGCTGCTGGTGCCGATGTTCTTCGTGGCCAACGCCTTCCTGAAGTTTGTCTGGGCGCACCGGCTGTTCGGCTATTGCGCGGTGATGATGGCCGCCGTGCCGAACAAGGCCGACCATCCGGACGCGATGGCCCGCGCCATGCAGGCGGCCGATCTGAACATCACCGCCGCGCGCAGCTTTAACGCCGGGCTGCGCAGCGTCTATTTCGCCCTGGGCTCGCTTGGCTGGCTGACCGGAGCCTGGACGCTGATGCTGGGCACGGGGATCGTGCTGTGGGTCACCTGGCGGCGCGAGTTCGCCTCGACCTCGCGGCAGGTCATCCTGCGCTCGCTGCCGGCACCGATCCTGCCCGATCGCGTTTCCGGTCCTGGCGGATCGACAGGGTCAGCGCCACCGCCCCCGCCGCCGTAAGCGCGACGCCCACCAGACCCGGCGCCCGCCAGCCCCAGCCCGCCGCCAGCGCCATCCCGGCCAGGAAGGGCCCAAGCGCATTGGCCGCGTTGAAGGCCGCGTGGTTCATCGCGGCGGCCATGTTCTGAGCGGATCCTGCCACATCCATCAGCCGCGTCTGCAGCGGGATCACCAGACCCGCCCCGGCCGCGATCAGGAAGGACGACAGCACCATCAGCGGCCAGTTGCCCACCACCAGCGCGGCAAAGCCCTGCGTGGCGGCCATCGCGGCCAGCGACAGATAGGCGGCGCGGTCGATGCCCATCCGCTCGGTCAGGCGCCCCGCGCCCCAGGTGCCAAGCGTGCCGCCCACGCCGAAGACCGCCAGCGTCAGCGGGATGACATAGCCGGGCGCATCGGTGGTGGCCAGGATCGCCGCCGTCAGGAAGGCGTAGACGGCGAACAGCCCGCCGAAGCCGACCGCCCCCACCGCCAGCACCCACAGCACGCGCGGGTTCTTCAGCGCATAGAGTTCGTCCCACGGGCGTGCAGCGGGGTTGCCGCCGACCCGCGGTGCGACGCGCAGGATCAGCCAGGCCGACACCAGCGCCAGCACGCCCGGCAGGGCAAAGCCCCACCGCCAGCCGATGCTCTGCCCCATCCAGCCGGCCAGTGGCACGCCGACGATATTGGCGACCGTCAGGCCCAGAAGGACCCGCGCCAAGCCGCGCCCGCGCTGCTCGGGCGGCAGGGCGTCGGCGGCGTACAGCATCGCGACCCCCAGGAAGCCGCCATGCGGCAGGCCCGCGAGGAAGCGCATGCCGGTCAGCGTGGCCAGATCCGGCATCACCGCCGCCATCAGGTTCACGACGCCGTAGAAGGCCATCAGCGCCGCCAGATAGCGCCGCCGCGGCAGGCGCGCGCCCAGGATCGCGGTGACCGGCGCACCGACCACCACGCCCATCGCATAGGCGCTGATGACGTGGCCGGCCTGCGGCTCGGTCAGGGCCAGGTCGGCGGCGAAATAGGGCAGAAGCCCCATCGCCGCGAATTCCGACGTGCCGATGGCAAAGGCGCCAAGCGCCAGCGCCAGCACGGCGGCGCGGAAATCTGGGGAGGAGGTCATGTGGGGGATCCTGCGCGCGGAGGGGATGTTAGCCCTCACACACCAGCTTGGGGCAGGTTTGGCAAGGCCCGCGGGCGCGGGTCAGGGTTGCGTCATGCGCAAGTCACAAGAGCCCGCGCTGCAGCATGATCCAGATCGCCAGCGCGCCCACCACCAGAAGTCCAAGAGCGACCGAGGCGCCGAACGAGATCGCCCGGCCCTGCCAGCGCGACAGCTCGCCCAAGGGACGCAGATGCGCGGCCAGCGCGGCATGGTCGCGGCCAAGCCGGGCGCGGGGCAGCTGGCGGGCCACCTTGGGCTGGGCCGACAGCCGGTCGGCCTCGGCCAGGCGCGCGGCGCGGGCGCGCAGCCGGAAGGGCAAGGCCCCGCCGCGGCGGCGCAGCATCACATGCAGGGGCGGACGTTCCCCCCGCCGCACGCCGCCGAGGCGCGAGGCCATCAGCACGGCGATCTCGTCGGCCATGGCGGGAATGTCTTCGAAGCTGTGGCCCTTGCGCGTCATCGGATCAGGATAGACGGGATGGCGGGCGCGCGCCAGACGCCGTAAGCTGGCGCCATGAAGCTGCATCACACCGCCATCGGCCCGACGGGGGCCCTTCCGATCCTGCTGGTCCACGGCCTCTACGGGCAGGGCCGCAACCTGGGCGCCCAGGCCCGCAGGCTGGCCGAGACGCGCCGGGTCGTCAGCGTCGACCTGCGCAACCACGGCGACAGCCCGCAGCACGAGCGTGCCGATTATCCGGCGCTGGCCGAGGATCTGGCCGAACTGATCTCCGATCTGGGCGGCCCGGTCGATCTGGTCGGCCATTCCATGGGCGGCAAGGCCGCGATGGTGCTGGCGCTGACCCGGCCCGATCTGGTCCGGCGGCTGGTCGTCATGGACATCGCGCCCCTGGCCTATGACCACGACCAGACCGGCTATATCGACGCGATGGAGGCGCTGGACCTGGCCTCGGTCACCCGGCGCAGCGAGGCCGACCGCCAGCTGGCCGCCCATGTTCCCCAGCCCGGCATCCGCGCCTTCCTGCTGCAGAACCTGGACCTGAAGGCCACGCCCCCGGTCTGGCGGCTGAACCTGCCCGTCCTGCGTGCGGCGATGGGCCAGATCACCGGCTGGCCCGAGGGCCTGCCCGCGGACGCCTTCCCCGGCAGGGTCATGGCCCTGCGCGGGGCAAAGTCGGATTACGTCGATGCGGGGGGCGAGGACGCGCTGCGCCAATTCTTCCCGCAGGTCCGCATCGTCACCCTGAAGGAGGCCGGCCACTGGCTGCATGCCGATGCCCCCGAAGCGGTGGCCGAGACGCTGGCGGCCTTTCTGGGCGACGGATCAGAAGACTAGGGCGGGCAGCGCAGCCCCACCTTGCCCACCGCCGAATCGGTGCCGCCCACCGGGATCAGGCTGTCGGGGATCGCCCGGCACCCCGTCGCCTGTTCGGCCGCGCGCAGCATCCGTGGCGCGACATGGCCTCGGTCGGGGCGGCGCATCCGGTCCAGGCGGATCACCTGCGCCTCGGTCGCGCGGGCATAGACGGCAAAGCGCATCCCCTCGACCGTGACATCCTGACGGGCCGCGCCCAAGAAGCCCGGCGAGGGCGAGGCACAGCCCATCAGGACCAGAATCATCAGGAAGGAGACCATCTGCATCATGGTCCCAGCATCGCCGCCAAACCTTAAGGCAAGGTTAAGCGCCGGTCAGCCGCGCCGCTGTTCGTCCAGCCGGTCGGCCAGCGATTCGGCGCGGGCGGCCATCTCGGCCATCGCCTCGCGCAGGTCGGCGGGGATGACGGGCACCTCGACGCGGGGCGGGTTCTGCTGCAACCGGTTCACGTGGCGCTCGGCCTTCTCGGCGCGCTCTTCCAGCGCGGCGAAGCGGTCGGCCAGCATCAGGCCCGCCAGCAGCAGCAGGCGCGTCTCGGGGACGCGGCCCGCCTGGTCCAGGATCTGGCGCGCCTCGGCGTCCAGGATCAGGGCGGCACGGGACAGCAGGCGTTCCTCGCCATCGGCGGCGCCGACGCGGTATTCCTTGTGCCCGATTGTGAATTCGACCTCGGCCATGTCAGCGATCCTCCTGGGGGATGGGGGCGCCGTCCGGGACGGGCTGGTCGGGCAGATCGCCCGTGTCGGGCAGCCCTGAAACATCATCCGTGTCCGGCAGCGCGGCGCCGTCCTCGATGTCGGGCAGGCCCGCACCGTCGCCGGCGGCCTCGGTGGCGTGCAGGGCAAGGGGCGCCTCGTCGCCCGCGCTGCCCGGGTCGGCGGCCAGCAGGCGTTCCAGCTCGGTCATGATCTCGCTCATCTGCGCCATCTCGGCGGCGCGGGCGGCGCGCAGGGCGGCGATCTCGGCCTCCAGCGCGGCGCGGCCTTCGTCGGGGCCGATCCCGCCGGTGGCCTGGGCCTCCAGCAGATCGCGATTGGCGGTCATCAGCTCTTCGTTGGCGGCGGACATGCGGGCGGCCTGATCGACCGCCGCCTCCAGCCGGGCCTGCAGGTCGGTCAGGGCGGCGCTGTCCGGTGCATCCCCGTCCGGCGCCTGTTCGGCGGCCTCGGCCCGCGCCAGGGCCGCATCGCGTTCCCCGGTCAGGCGGGCGATCAGACCGGCATCGGCAGCAGGGGCCGGCGCCGTCTCCAGCAGCCGGTCCAGGCGGTCAAGCGCGGCGGTGAGCCGGCGTTCGCTGGCGGTGATGTCGCTCATCGGCATCGATCCTTCGGTGGCATGTCAGGGGGTTGTCGCATTCACGCCCCCATAAGACAAGAACGGGCGGGTTCAACCCGCCCGTTCGCACGATTGTCGCATTCGGCCTCAGGCAAGTTCCCGCCGTTCGGCGATCAGCCCTTTGACCAGCGCGTAGCAGGCCCCCAGAAGCACGATCGTGAACGGGAACCCGGTCGAGACGGCCATCGCCTGCAGCGCGGCCAGGCCCCCGCCCAGCAGCAGGGCGATGGCGACCAGCCCCTCGACGCCGACCCAGAAGATGCGCTGCGGGACGGGCGCGTTCACCTTGCCCCCCGCCGCGATCGTGTCGATCACCAGCGAGCCGCTGTCCGACGAGGTGATGAAGAACACGATGACCAGCACGATGCCCACGAAGCTGGTGATCGCGGTCAGCGGCAGCTGCTCCAGCATGGTGAACAGCTCCAGCTCCAGCGGCGCGTCCAGGATGCCGGTGAAGCCGCCGATGGTGATGTCGATGGCGGTGCCGCCAAGCGCCGTCATCCACAGGACCGAGATCAGCGAGGGCACGATCAGCACCGCGATCAGGAACTGCCGCACGGTGCGGCCGCGGCTGACGCGGGCGATGAACATGCCCACGAAGGGCGACCAGCTGATCCACCACGCCCAGTAGAACGCCGTCCAGCCGTGGCGGAAGTTGTCATCCGTCCGCCCGAAGGGGTTGGACAGCGGGATGACCTCGGACGCATAGGCGCCCAGATTGCTGAAGAAGCCGGTCAGGATCGCCAGCGTTGGGCCGACCATGATCACGAAGGCCAGCAGCAGGATGGCCAGCACCATGTTCAATTCCGACAGGCGCTTGACGCCCTTTTCCACGCCCAGGATGACCGAGGCGCCCGCGACGATGGTGATGCCCACGATCAGGATGACCTTGGTCGTGTCGGTGTTCTGGAACCCGAACAGATAGGCCAGACCCGCCGTCGCCTGCTCGGCGCCCAAGCCAAGCGAGGTCGCCAGGCCGAAGATCGTCGCCAGCACCGCCAGGATGTCGATGATGTGGCCCGGCCAGCCCCAGATGCGTTCGCCGAAGATCGGGTAGAAGACCGAGCGCAGCGTCAGCGGCAGGCCCTTGTTGTAGGCGAAGAGCCCAAGCGCCAGCGCCACGACCGCATAGATCGCCCAGGGGTGCAGGCCCCAGTGGAAGATCGTCGCGGCCATGCCGATGCGGCGCGCGGCCTCGGGATCGTCCAGCGCGCCGCCCAGGGGCGCCCAGTCCGTGCGAATCCCGTCTTCCATCACGGCGCCGCCCAGGGCGGCCTCGAAATGGCCCAGGGGCTCGCTGACGCCATAGAACATCAGCCCGATGCCCATGCCGGCAGCAAACAGCATCGCGAACCAGCCGCTAAGCGCGAAATCGGGCGTGGCGTCGGGCCCGCCAAGCCGGATCGAGCCCAAGGGCGAGACGATCAGCCCCAGGCAGAGCAGCACGAAGATGTTGCCCGCCAGCATGAAGAACCAGTCCAGGTTCGCGGTCAGCCCGTCGCGCAGCCCGCCGAAGATCGGCTCCAGCTGGGTGGGAAACAGCAGCGTGACGACGGTGAAGATCAGCACGGCGGCGGCCGAGATGCCGAAGACCGGGTTGTGGATGTCATAGGGCACGCGGCCCGTGCGCTCGATATTGTCCTGACCGATGGTGTAGTCGGTCTCGATGATCTGGGTCGGACCCTCGGGCTCCGGCAGCGGCTCCACGCCCTCGTCGGGCAAGGGAGGCGGCGGCGCCACCGGCTTGGGCTTGCCCGCGGCGGGATAGCGGCCGCTCAGGGCCTCTTCTTCGCGACGGCGGTCGCGGGCGGATTGCGGGCCTTCCGGCGGACCGGGGGGTTTGGGGGGTGTCTGTGACATCTGTCCCTTTCAGATTGCGTCTCGATCGGGTGGCAGGTCCATGGACCCTTGGCGGAAATACGCCTCGATGCGGCACCATTTCTCACATTCGCGTCAGAAAGACCACCGCCGCAGGGCAGATTGGTCCAGGCTGTCCCGGGACCGTCGCAGCGGCTCGCTTGACTTCGCCCGCCAAGCGGCAGAACGATCCGCCGGTTTTGCCTGATCCGGGGACCCCGATGGGAAAAGTGAGTCGCAGTTTCGTCGTGATCGGCCTGGGGGCCTTCGGCAGCGTGGTGGCGGCCGAGCTGGCACGGTTCGGCAACCAGGTGCTGGGCATCGACAAGGACCCGCGCCGGGTCGCCACGCTGGCCGAGCAGCTGCCCGCCTGCGCCATCCTGGACGCCACCGACGAGGGCGCGCTGCGCGAGGCGGGCGTGGACCGCTATGACGTGGGGCTGGTGTCGATCGGAAACGATCTGGAAAGCAACGTCATCGCCGCGATGAACCTGCGGCTGGTCGGCGTCGGCACGATCTGGGCCAAGGCCGACAGCCGCACCCATCACCGCATCCTGTCCAAGATCGGCGCCGACCGCGTCATCATGCCCGGGCTGGAGATGGGCCGCCACACCGCGCAGATGCTGAACAATCCCGCCGTGCAGGACTATGTCAGCCTGGGCAACGGCTTCTCGGTCGTGAACCTGATGATCCCCGCCCGCCTGTCGGGCCGCCGCCTGTCCGAGCTGAAGGCCGGGCCGGGCGTGCAGATGCTGGGCATGATGCGCGGCACCGAATATCGCAGCCTGCACGAGGACGATCCGGTGCTGCAGACCAACGACCGGCTGCTGCTGCTGGGCAAGCGGGTCGACCTGACCGGTTTCGGCGACCGGCTGTGAGACGCCCCCGCCTGCGCCTGCGTCCGGCGGCCCCGCTGCGCCGCTGGCTGGCGCGCACCCCGCCCCCGGCCGTGCTGGCGGTGGGCTATGTCGTGCTGATCGTGCTGGGCGGGCTGCTGCTGATGCTGCCGCCGATGGCGCGGGCACCGATCTCGCTGTCGGGCGCGCTGTTCACCGCGACCTCGGCGGTGACGGTGACCGGGCTGGCGGTCGTGGACACCGAACTGGTCTTCACCTTCTGGGGGCAGCTGGTCATCGCCGTGCTGATCCAGATGGGCGGGCTGGGCCTGATGACCTTCGCCGTGCTGATCTGGTCCGCGCTCGGCCGCCCCCTGGGCATCACGCAGGGCAACTACCTGCGCGAGGACCTGAACCAGACCTCCTATGTCAAGCTGACGCGGCTCGTCTGGACGATCCTGCGCATCGTGCTGATGGCCGAGGTGGCGGGCGCGATGCTGCTGTGCCTGTCCTTCATGCCCCATCACGGGCTGGGGCCGGGCCTGTGGCACGCGATCTTCCATTCCGTCTCGGCCTTCAACAATGCGGGCTTCTCGACCTTCTCGCCGGGGCTCACGGCCTATGCGCTGGACCCGATCGTGAACACCGTCATCCCCGCCCTCTTCATCGCGGGGGGCATCGGCTATGTCGTGGTGGCCGACCTGTTCCGCCGCCCCTTCTGGCGCGGCTGGTCGCTGCACACGCGCATGATGATGATCGGCACCGCGATCCTGATCGTGATGGGCGTGGCGATGACCGCGATCCTGGAATGGAACAACCCCCGCACGCTCGGGCAATACGACGGCGCGGGCGCGCGGCTGGTGGTGGCGTGGTTCCAGGGGGTGACGACGCGGACGGCGGGGTTCAACTCGACCGACATCGCCGGGCTGCACGATTCGACCTCGCTGATGTACATGGTGCTGATGATGATCGGCGCGGGCCCGACCTCGACGGCGGGCGGGCTGAAGGTCACGACGATCTTCGTGATGCTGCTGGCCACCTGGGCCTTCCTGCGCCGCCGGACCGAGGTGTCGGGCTTCGGCCGCGCGATCCCGCTCGGCGACGTGCTCAAGGTCATGGCGCTGATGTCCATCGCCTCGGCGGTGATCCTGACGGCGATCTTCGCGCTGACGCTCAGCCATGACGGCGAGTTCATCGACATCGCCTTCGAGGTGACCTCGGCCTTCGGCACGGTCGGCCTGTCGCGCGCCTACACGACCGAACTGTCGGATTTCGGCCGCGCGGTCATCATGGTGGTGATGTTCCTGGGCCGCGTCGGGCCGCTGACGCTCGGCTTCTTCCTGGCCACCCGGATGGTGCCGCGCGTGCGCTATCCCGCCGGACAGGTCCATCTTGGCTGATCGCGCGGGGCGCCCTATAAGGCGCCCTGAACGAAAAGGAACTCCCATGCGCCAGGCGACGATCACCCGCACGACCTCGGAAACCCGGATCGAGGTCACGCTGAACCTCGACGGCACGGGGGTCTATGACAACCAGACCGGCGTGGGCTTCTTCGATCACATGCTGGACCAGCTGTCGCGGCACTCGCTGATCGACATGACCATCCGCGCCGACGGCGACCTGCAGATCGACGACCACCACACGGTCGAGGATACCGGCATCGCCATCGGCCAGGCGCTGGTGCAGGCGCTTGGCGACAAGAGGGGCATCCGCCGCTATGGCAGCTTCCTGCTGGCGATGGACGATTCGCTGGTCCGCACGGCGCTGGACCTGTCGGCGCGGCCCTACCTTGTCTGGAACGTCGATTTCCCCTCGGCCAAGATTGGCACGTTCGACACCGAACTGGTGCGCGAGTTCTTCCAGGCCCTGTCGACCCATGGCGGCATTACCCTGCATGTCGACCGCCTGCACGGCCTGAACAGCCACCACATCGCCGAGGCCGCGTTCAAGTCCGTGGCCCGCGCGCTGCGCGAGGCGGTCGAGCCCGACCCCCGCATGGCGGGCGTCCTGCCCTCGACCAAGGGCGCCTTGTGATGCGCGTCGCGCTGATCGACTATGACAGCGGCAACCTGCATTCGGCGGAAAAGGCCTTCCAGCTGATGGGCCGCGACGCGGGGGCCGAAGTCATCGTCACCTCCGACCCCGAGGTGGCGGCGACGGCCGACCGCATCGTGCTGCCCGGCGACGGTGCTTTCCCCGCCTGCCGCACGGCCCTGGGCGAGGTCGATGGCATGGCCGAGGCCCTGCGCGAGGCCGTCCTGACGCGCGCCGTCCCCTTCATGGGCATCTGCGTCGGCATGCAGATGCTGGCCACGACGGGCCACGAATACCGCGAAACCGCCGGCCTGGACTGGATCGGCGGAGAGATCCGCCCCATCGCCGCCCCCGGCCTCAAGGTCCCGCATATGGGCTGGAACGACCTGGTCGTCGACCACCCCCACCCGGTCCTCGACGGCATCGCCACCGGCGATCACGCCTATTTCGTGCACAGCTGGCAGTTCCAGGTCACCGATCTTGCCCATCTGCTGGCCCATGCCGAATACGGCGGCCCGGTCACGGCCGTGGTCGGCCGCGACAACATCATCGGCACCCAGTTCCACCCCGAGAAATCCCAGGCTCTCGGCCTGCGCCTCATCGCCAACTTCCTGCGCTGGACCCCCTGACGTTTCATCTTGGCCCAAATATCCTCGGGGGGTGAATTGGCCGGCACGGCCAAGAGGGGGCGCGAGCGCTCCCTGCCCCCCTCGACGCCCGCCCTGCAATCGGTTTTGCTGCACAAGGCAGACAGGAGACCCCCATGGACGACCTCGAACGCCGGATCGCGCAGGCGCGCGGCGACCTGCCCGCCGATCTGGTCCTGAGCGGCGGCCAGGTCTTCGACCTGATCACCGGCACGATGATCCCCGGCGACGTGGCGATCTGCGGCGACCGCATCGCGGGCATCGGCGCCGATTACGACGGCACCCGCATTCTCGACGTGACCGGCCTGACGCTGGTGCCGGGCTTCATCGACACGCATCTGCATGTCGAAAGCAGCCTCGTCACCCCCTTCGAATTCGACCGCTGCGTGACGCCCCGCGGCATCACCACCGCCATCTGCGACCCGCACGAGATCGCCAATGTCATCGGACCCGACGGCATCCGCTGGTTCCAGGCCGCCTCCGAACATCTGCTCATGGACCTGCGCGTCCAGCTGTCCTCCTGCGTCCCCTCGACGGACATGGAAACCTCCGGCGCCCAAATCGAGGCGGATGACCTCGCCCCCCTCATGCACCACCCCTCGGCCATCGGGCTGGCCGAGTTCATGAACTATCCCGGCGTCATCCACCGCGACCCCGCCGCCATGGCCAAGCTGAACCTCTTCGCGGGTGGCCATGTCGACGGCCATTGCCCCCAGCTGACCGGCCGCGATCTCAACGCCTATATCGCCGCCGGCATCCGCACCGAGCACGAGGCCACCACCGCCGACGAGGCTCTGGAGAAACTCCGCAAGGGCATGCGCGTCCTGATCCGCGAGGGCTCGGTCAGCAAGGATCTCGACGCCCTGCAGCCGATCCTGACGGAGGCCAGCAGCGCCTATCTGTGCCTCTGCACCGATGACCGCAATCCGCTGGACATCGGCGAGCATGGCCATCTGGACTACATGATCCGCCGCCTGATTGCCCTTGGCACCTCGCCCTTGGCCGCCTATCGCGCCGCCTCGCTCTCGGCGGCCGAGGCCTTCGGGCTGAAGGATCGCGGGCTGATCGCGCCCGGGCTGCGCGCCGATATCGTGGCGCTCGACAGCCTGCAGGACTGCCGCGCGCAGCTGGTCCTGACGGCCGGGCGCGTGGTCGATGACGCGGCCTTCGCCGCCCGCGGCCATCTGGCCCCGGTGGGCCGCGCCTCGGTCCGCGCGCCCCGGGTCACGCCCCAGGACTTCCGCTGCCCCGGCAACCGGACATCGACCCCGGTGATCGGCATTCTTGAAGGCAAGATCATCACCGAACACCTGACGCTGGACATCGCGCCCGAGGATGGCGACAAGCGCCCCGATCCAAGCCGCGACCTGACCCGCATCGCCGTGATCGAGCGGCATGGCAAGAGCGGCAACATCGCCACCGGCTTCGTGCAGGGCTTCGGCCTGACACGGGGCGCCATCGCCTCGACCGTCTGCCATGACCATCACAACATCGCCGTGGTGGGTGTCGAATACGACGACATGGCCCTGGCCGCCAACCGCCTGTCGCAGATCGAGGGCGGCTTCGTCGTGGTCCTCGACGGCCGGATCCTGGCCGAGCTGCCCCTGCCCGTCGCGGGCCTCATGAGCCTCGATCCCTTCGAGTCCGTCCGCGACCGCCTGATCGAGCTTCGCGCCGCCGCCCGTGCCTTGGGCACCACGCTCGAGGAACCGTTCCTGCAGCTGGCCTTCCTGGCCCTGCCCGTCATCCCCGCCCTCAAGATCACCGATCGCGGCATGGTGGATGTCGAGCGGTTCGAGATCATCGCCCCCTGACCATCTTCTTCACGCAAGTATCCGCGGGGGCGAGGGGGCGGCAGCCCCCTCAGGCCGGGCTGCGGACCCGCGCGACCTCGGCGATGGCGCGCGCGACCGCATCTCCGATGCTCAGGCTGCTGGTGTCCAGCACGACCGCGTCCTCGGCGGGCCGCAGGGGCGCCACCTCGCGCTGGCTGTCGCGCAGGTCACGCTCGCGCAACTCGGCCAGCATCCGGTCGGGTTCGGCGCCCAGTTCGGCGGCGCGGCGGGCGGCGCGCACCTCGTCCGAGGCGGTGACATACAGCTTCACCTGCGCCCCGGGGCAGATGACCGTGCCGATGTCGCGCCCGTCCAGGACCGCGCCGGGTTCCTGCGCGGCAAAGCTGTGCTGGAAGGCCACCAGCGCCGCGCGCACCTCGGGGATGGCGGCGATGCGGCTGGCGGCCTGCCCCGCCGCCGCGCTGCGCAGATCGTCGCGGGCCAGATCGTCCGCCGTCAGCCCCCGGGCCGCCGCCACCGGATCGCCCCCCTTGGCCCCCGTCGCCCGATAGAGCAACCCGGTATCCAGGTGGTGAAACCCCAGATGCGCCGCCAGCGCGCGCGAGATGGTACCCTTGCCCGAGGCTGCGGGTCCGTCGATGGCGATGATGAAAGGCATGTAACACGGTCCGGATGCAGGGAAATCTGGACCATGTTGTGCATCCCCCGCGCGCAAAGGTCCAGCCCCGGCACCGCCCCCGCAGGGCGTCCCCGGCGCAGCCGGAAACGGGCCGAACCGCTTCGTTTTCGTTAACGATGTCTTAAATTTATTCCTTGGCAAACGTCCGTCCGCGCCCTCCAATGGCGTTTTCATCGTTGTCCAGGTTCGTGATCCAGATGTTTCCATATGCCATCGAACGCCTTCTGGTTGTCGAGACGGTGCCCGAAATCCGCGAGGTCTTCCTCGAGGGCGCCGCGCAGCTGGGCTTCGACTTCGCACTCTATGCGGCGCAGTTCATGCTGAGCGTGCCCTCCTCGGTGCTGCGCGACAAGCCCATCGTCTTCACCAACTTTCCCCTGCAGCTGATGGCCGCGGCGCAGATGCTGGGCCGGCTGGACAGCGACCCCTGGATCCAGTGGGTGCTGGACAATGACGGAGAGATCGCGGCCGACGATCTGCAGGCCCTGCCGGGCGTCGTCTCGCCCTCGCTGCAGCTTGCGGCCCGGCACGGGCTGGGCCAGTGCCAGATCGTCAGCCTGCGCGACAAGGTGCTGGACAGCGTGGGCGCGGTGCTGGTCGTCCCGGAACAGGGGGCGGATGCCGCCACCCTGGCGCGGCGCTGGCGGCAGTCGGGGCGCGAATTGCGGGTGCTGGCCTGGGTCATGCACATGCGCATCGCCACGATGAACCGCGCCCTGCCCGTCACCACCCTGACCCCCCGCCAGCGCGAGGTGCTGACCTGGCGATCCGCCGGCAAGACCGTCGGAGAGGTCGCCACGATCCTCGGCATCACCCCCGCCACGGTCGAAAAGCACACCCGGCTGGCCCGCGAGGCCCTGGGGGTCGCGACGACCTCTCAGGCCGTTCTCAAGGCGCATGTCTGCCGCCTTCTCGTCCCGCCCGACCCGAGCGGACCGCGCGGCCCAGGCCTGTCCTGATCGCCGGGCCACCCGGCCAGGACCGGCAGCTTTCCCCCGCCGCCCCCGGCCCCGGCAGGCCCCCCGGACGCATGAGCCGGGGCAGCCCCGGGGTCCGTCCGCGCGGCCCCATCACCCTGCCCCGACACCCGGACAGCAAAATGCCGGCCCGAGGGCCGGCATGTCACCGTGTCATCCGGCAGAAGGGGATCAGGCGCCGCTGAGGGTCTTGGCGACCTCGGCCGCGAAATCCTCTTCCTTCTTCTCGATGCCTTCACCCACGGCCACGCGGGCGAAGCCCACGATGGTCGCGCCCTGCTCCTTGGCCGCGTCCGCCACGGTCAGGTCGGGATTGATGACGAACTTCTGGCCGGTCAGCGTGACCTCTTCGAAGAACTTCTTCATGCGGCCTTCGATCATCTTCTCGATCACGGCCTCGGGCTTGCCCGATTCGCGCGCCTGCTCGGTCAGGACCTGCTTTTCGCGCTCGACCAGCGCGGGATCCAGGTCGGCTTCGCCGAGCGAGGCGGGCGCGGTGGCCGCGACATGCATCGCGATCTGGCGGCCGATCTCGGCATTGCCGCCGTCCAGGCCGACCAGCACGCCGATCTTGCCCATGCCGTCGGCGGCCGCGTTGTGCACGTAATGCACGACGGTCGGCGCGGTCACGACGACCATGCGGCGCAGGGACATGTTCTCGCCGATCTTGGCGATGGCGTCGGTCAGCACTTCGGACACGGGCTTGCCGTCGATCTGCGCGGTCTTCAGCGCCTCGATGTCGTCGACTTCCAGCGCGGCCTGGGCGATCTTGCGCACCATGGCCTGGAATTCCTCGTTCTTGCCGACGAAGTCGGTTTCCGAGTTCACCTCGACCGCGACACCCTTGCCGTCCTTGACGGCGACGGCCACCAGGCCCTCGGCAGCCACGCGGCCGGACTTCTTGGCGGCCTTCGACAGGCCCTTGGTGCGCAGCCAGTCGACGGCGGCATCCATGTCGCCTTCGGTCTCGGTCAGGGCCTTCTTGGCGTCCATCATGCCCGCGCCGGTCATCTCGCGCAGTTCCTTCACCATCGCTGCGGTGATTGCCATATCCGTCTCCTCTGTGTTCAACACGTCAGGCGGGGCATATCCCCGCCTGACGACAATTCGATGAAAGGGGCGATCCGGAGGGGATCAGGCCTCGGCCGGTGCCTCTTCGGCGACGGGGGCCTCGTCCATCATCTCTTCCGGGGCATCGGCCAGCGAGCCCAGATCGACGCCCGAGGCGCCCATATGGGCGGTCATGCCGTCCAGAGCCGCGCGGCTGACCAGGTCGCAATACAGCGAGATGGCGCGGGCCGCGTCGTCATTGCCCGGGATGATGTAGTCGATGCCGTCGGGCGAGCAGTTGGTGTCGACCACGGCCACGACCGGGATGCCCAGCTTCTTGGCTTCCAGGATGGCCAGGTCTTCCTTGTTCACGTCGATGACGAAGATCAGGTCGGGAAGGCCGCCCATGTCGCGGATGCCGCCGAGCGAGGCCTGCAGTTTGGTCTGCTCGCGCTCGAGCTGCAGGCGCTCTTTCTTGGTCAGGCCCTCGGCACCGCCGGCCATCGTCTCGTCGATCGCCTTCAGGCGGTTGATCGACTGGCTGACGGTCTTCCAGTTGGTCAGCGTGCCGCCCAGCCAGCGGTGGTTCATGTAGAACTGCGCCGACTTCTCGGCCGCTTCCGCGATCGAGCGCTGCGCCTGGCGCTTGGTGCCGACGAACAGCACGCGGCCGCCCTTGGCGACCGTGTCGCGCACGACCTGCAGGGCCGCGTCCAGCATCGGCAGCGTCTGCGTCAGGTCGAGGATGTGGATGCCGTTGCGGTCACCATAGATGAACTCGCCCATGCGGGGGTTCCAGCGTTGGGTCTGGTGACCATAGTGAACGCCAGCTTCAAGAAGCTGACGCAGCGTGAATTCGGGAAGCGCCATGAGGAGTTCCTTTCCGGTTTGCGCCTTGGCAGGGGATCTCAGGGCGGATGCCCCAACCGGTGGACCGTTCGCGGATGTCTCCCGCGAGGGCCCGCCCCTGCCTGTGAAGTGTGCGCGCCTTAGACCGCGCCGTGCGTCGATGCAAGCGGATTCGCCCGCGGGCCGGGGCACCGGGCGCGCGATAGCGGTAACGAAGCGCTTGCATCAGGGGGCCCTTTGGGGTCAGGTCGGGGCGGTTTTTCCCCGACTCCTGACCCCCAGAGGTGCGCCATGACCCCCGAACTGCAATCCCGCCGGACCAAGGCGCTGTGCGAGCTGGCCCCGGTCATCCCGGTCATCGTGATCCGCGACGCCGCCCATGCCGCCGACCTGGCCCGCGCGCTGATCGCCGGCGGGCTGCCGGTGCTGGAGGTGACGCTGCGCTCGGACGCGGCGCTGGACGCGATCCGCGCCATGTCGGCGGTCGAGGGCGGCAATGTCGGCGCGGGCACGGTCCTGACCCCCGACGACGCCAAGCGCGCCAAGGATGCGGGCGCGACCTTCGCCGTCTCGCCCGGCCTGACGGACCGGCTGATCACGGCCTGCGCGGATCTGGAGCTGCCGCTGCTGCCCGGCACGGTCACGGCCTCCGAGGTGATGCGGGCCCTGGATGCAGGCTTCGACATGCTCAAGTTCTTCCCCGCCGAGGCGGTGGGCGGCGCGCCCGCGCTGAAATCGCTGGCGGGCCCCCTGCCCAAGGTCAGCTTCTGCCCGACGGGCGGGGTCACGCCGCAGAACGCCAACAGCTACCTGTCGCTGCCCAACGTGGTCTGCGTCGGCGGCAGCTGGATCGTGACCGATGCCGATGCGGCCGCGGGCAACTGGCAGGCCATCGAGGACCGCGCCCGCACCGCCGCCGCCCTGCCCCGCGGCTGACATGACCGACCTGGCCCGGGCGCGCCGCAACACCATCGTCCTCGTGCTGGCGCAGGCGATCCTGGGCGCGCAGATGTCGGTCATCTTCATCATCGGCGGGCTGGCGGGGCAGATCCTGTCCCCCCATCCCTGCCTGGTGACCCTGCCCTTGTCGATGATCATCCTGGGCTCGGCCCTGTCGGCCCGGCCGCTGGCGCGCTTCATGCAGGCGCGCGGGCGGCAGGCGGGGTTCCTGCTGGCCGTCGTGGCGGGCGCCCTGGGGGCCGCCGTGGCGGCGGCAGGGCTGTGGGTCGGGTCCTTCTGGCTGTTCACGGCCGGGTCCATGCTGACAGGCGTCTACATGTCGGCGCAGGGCTTCTACCGCTTCGCCGCCACCGACACCGCGCCCGAGGACTATGCGCCGCGCGCGATTTCCTGGGTGATGGCCGGGGGGCTGGCGGCGGCGATCATCGGTCCGGCGCTGGTGCGCCTGACCAGCGACCTGACCGTGGTGCCGTTCCTGGCCACCTATCTGGCGGTGATCGCGCTGAACCTGACGGGGCCGTTCCTCTTCGCCTTCCTGGACATCCCCACCCCGCCTGCCCGGCAGGACAGCGACCCCGCCGGGCGCCCGATGGGGCAGATCCTGCGCAGCCCGGCCATCGCGGTGGCGATGATCTGCGGCACCGTGTCCTATGCGCTGATGAACCTGGTGATGACCTCGACCCCGCTGGCGGTGGTGGGCTGCGGCTTCGCGACCTCGGACGCGGCCAATATCGTCAGCGCCCATGTGCTGGCGATGTTCGCGCCCAGCTTCGTCACCGGCCACCTGATCGCCCGCTTCGGGGCCGAGCCGATCGTGGGCATCGGCCTGGCGATCCTGGCCGCCGCCGGCACCGTCGCCCTGACGGGGGTGGAGCTGCCGCAGTTCTACCTCACCCTGATCCTTCTGGGGATCGGCTGGAATTTCGGCTATATTGGCGCCACCACCATGCTGACCCGCGCCCATGCCCCCGAGGAGCGGGGCCGCGTGCAGGGAACCAACGACCTAGTTGTCTTCGGGGGGGTGTTCCTGGCCTCGCTGTCCTCGGGCGGGCTGATGAACTGTTCGGGCGGATCGGTTCAGGCGGGCTGGAACGCGGTGAACCTGTCGATGCTGCCCCTGCTGGTGCTGGCCGGGGCGGCGCTGATCTGGCTGGCGCTGCGGCCGAAGCCGCTCTGACGTCGGGGGCGGACCGGGTGTTTCACACCCCCGGACCCCCGCGGGATATGCCCGGACCGATGCAGGTCAGATGAGGGTCTTCTGCTCGGGCGGGGCGGGCCTGCGGCGCTTGGGCCGGTCGGGGGCGCCCTCGGGGCGCACGGTCACGCGCCGCTCGTCGGCAAATTGCAGATCCAGCCGCGGGGCCTGTGCCGCGGCATCGGGGCTGGTGATGACGCGACCATCAGGGCCGCGCACGATCACGAAGCCGCGCCGCAGCGTCTCGTCGGGCCCGAGGGACTGGCGCATCCGGTCCAGCCGCTGCACCGCATCGCGGCGCTGCGCCTGGCCGCGGCGCAGGCCCACAGCCAGCCGCTGGTCCAATTCAGCCAGCCGGGCGCGCTGCTGGATGATGGCGCGGCGCGCGGTGGCCTCGACCCGCGCCAGCGAGCTGTCCAGCCGTTCCTGCAACTGGGTCAGGCGGTCGCGCGTGCGGTCGAGGCGGCGGGCGCGGGCGCTGTCCAGCCGCGTCGCGGCCCGGTCCAGCGCATGGCGCTTGGCCGCCGTGAACTGGCGCAGCGTGGCCGCAGGCATCGGACGCCGCGCCAGCCGGTCGCGCCGCGCCCGCACCCCGTGGCGCAGCGCGGGTTCCAGGCGCGCGCCCTGCAGGTCCAGACGCTGGCGCGCCCCGTCGGTCAGGGCCGAGGGGCGGCCCATCGCGCGGGCCAGATCGCGCAGGCGCTGGCGGGGGCGCTGCAGGCCCTGCACCCTGCTGCGGGCCATGCGCGCGCCCGCCTCGGCCAGACGCGCGGCCAGGTCGGCGCGGACCGGCACGGCCATCTCGGCCGCCGCCGTGGGCGTGGGCGCCCGACGGTCGGCGGCAAAGTCGATCAGCGTCGTGTCGGTCTCGTGCCCCACGGCCGAGATCAGGGGGATGGCGCTGTCGGCTGCCGCGCGCACGACGGCCTCTTCGTTGAAGCCCCACAGGTCCTCGAGGCTGCCGCCGCCGCGCGCCACGATGATAAGGTCGGGGCGCGGGACCGGCCCCTCCGGGGGCAGCGCGTTGAAGCCGCGGATGGCGGCGCTGACCTGCGGCGCGCAGCCCTCGCCCTGCACGGCCACCGGCCAGATCAGCACGCGGGTCGGGAAGCGGTCGCGCAGCCGGTGCAGGATGTCGCGGATCACCGCGCCCGAGGGCGAGGTCACCACCCCGATCACGCGCGGCAGGAAGGGCAGCGGGCACTTGCGATCCTCGTCGAACAGCCCCTCGGCGGCCAGCGCCTTGCGGCGGCGGTCCAGCATGGCCATCAGCGCGCCGGCGCCGGCGGGCTCGATCTGGTCGACGATCATCTGGTACTTGGACTGGCCCGGGAAGGTGGTCAGGCGGCCGGTGGCGATGACCTCCATCCCCTCCTCGGGGCGTTGGACCAGGCGCGCGGCCTGCCCCTTCCAGGTGACGGCGGCCAGCACGGCGCGGTCGTCCTTGAGGTCGAAATACAGATGCCCCGAGCCGGGGCGCGACACGCGGCCCACCTCGGCGCGCACGCGCACGCGGCCGAACTGGTCCTCGATGCTGCGCTTGAGGGCCCCCGACAGTTCGGACACCGTGAATTCATGCGCGTTGCTGCCCGGTTCGGCGGCATCCTCGGGGTCGTCGTCCAACAGATCCATGCGGCTTGTTCCCTTGTCTGGGCCAGACTAGAACGCCGCAAGGTCAAGCGAAAGGGCGGCAGATGAATATCCTGATCCTGGGCGGCGGCGGGCGCGAACATGCGCTGGCCTGGGCCATCCGGCAGAACCCGAAATGCGACCGGCTGATCGTGGCACCGGGCAATGCGGGCATCGCGGGCCTGGCCGACTGTGCCGATCTGGACGTGCTGTCGCGGGCCGAGGTGCTGGACTTCGTGCAGGACAATGCCATCGACTTCGTGGTGGTGGGCCCCGAGGCGCCGCTGGCCGCGGGCGTGTCGGACGCCCTGCGCGCGGCGGGCATCCTGGTCTTCGGCCCCAGCCAGGCCGCGGCCCAGCTGGAGGCCTCCAAGACCTTCACCAAGGAGATCTGCGATGCCTGCGCCGCCCCCACCGCGGCCTGGGCGCGCTTCACCGACGGCCCCGCCGCCCGCGATCACGTGACGGCCACGGGCGCGCCCATCGTGGTCAAGGCCGATGGGCTGGCCGCCGGCAAGGGCGTCACCGTGGCCATGACCCTGGCCGAGGCCCATGCCGCCATCGACGCCATCTTCGACGGCGAGTTCGGCGAGATGTCCGTGGTCGTCGAGGAGTTCATGGAGGGCGAGGAGGCCAGCTTCTTCATCCTCTCGGACGGCACGACCTGCCTGCCCATCGGCACCGCCCAGGACCACAAGCGCGTGGGCGACGGCGACAGCGGGCCCAATACCGGCGGCATGGGCGCCTACAGCCCCGCCCCGGTGCTGACGCCCGCGCTGCAGGACCAGGTGATGGCGCGGATCGTGCGCCCGACCATCGCCGAGATGGCGCGCCGCGGCATGCCCTTCCAGGGCGTCCTCTATGCCGGGCTGATGATCCAAGGCGGCCAGGCGCGGCTGGTCGAATACAATGTCCGCTTCGGCGATCCGGAATGCCAGGCACTGATGATGCGGCTCGGCGCGCAGATCCTGGACCTGCTGCTGGCCTGCGCCGAGGAGCGCCTGGCCGAGGCGCAGGTGGTCTGGGCCGACGATCACGCCCTGACCGTGGTGATGGCCGCCAAGGGCTATCCCGGCGCCTACGACAAGGGCAGCCGCATCGCCGGGTTGCAGGACCTGCCCGAAACCTCGTTCCAGATGACCTTCCATGCCGGGACCGCCGGATCGGACGGCGCGATCGTCGCCACCGGCGGGCGGGTCCTCGGCTGCACCGGGCGCGGCGCGACCCTGGCCGAGGCGCACCAGCGCGCCTATGCCCTCGTCGACGCGATCGACTGGCCGGAAGGCTTCTGCCGCCGCGACATCGGCTGGCGGGCGCTCTGACCCTTTCATCTTGGCAGAAATATCCCCGCCGGAGGCATCCGGCAGGGACACCGGGCGCTGCCCTCAGATCGGGGAATAGAGCCCCTCGTAGATCGGCAGCAGCGTGTCCGTCTCGAACAGGCTGCTGACCGAGGTGCCGTTCCAGATGTTCAGGATGGCCTGGGTGAACATCGGCGCGGTCGGCACGATGCGGATGTTGGGCGCGGTCCTCACCGCGTCGGTCGGCTGGATCGAATCGGTGATGACCAGCGACTTCATCACCGAGGCCGCCACCCGCTCGACCGCCGGGCCGGACAGCACCCCATGGGTGATGTAGGCATGGACCTCGGTCGCGCCGCTGTCGGTCAGGGTCTGGGCCGCCTTGCACAGGGTGCCGGCCGTGTCGCAGATGTCGTCGACGATGATGCAGGTCTTGCCGGACACGTCGCCGATCACGGTCATCTCGGCGACCTCTCCGGCCTTCTCGCGGCGCTTGTCGACGATGGCCAGCGGTGCGCCGATCCGGGTGGCCAGCTCGCGCGCCCGCGCCAGACCGCCCACATCGGGCGAGACGACCATCAGGTCGCCCAACCGGCCCTTGAAGTGATGCTTGACGTCCAGCGCGAAGACCGGCGCGGCATAGAGGTTGTCCACGGGGATGTCGAAGAAGCCCTGGATCTGCGTCGCGTGCAGGTCCAGCGTCAGCACGCGGTCGATCCCGGCCGTGGTCATCAGGTTGGCCACCAGCTTGGCGCTGATCGGCGTGCGGGCCTTGGCGCGGCGATCCTGGCGGGCATAGCCGAAATAGGGAACCACGGCGGTGATGCGCGCGGCCGAGGACCGCTTGAGCGCATCGACGATGACCAAGAGCTCCATCAGGTTGTCGTTCGCGGGGTTCGAGGTCGGCTGGATGATGTACATGTCCTCGCCGCGGACGTTCTCGTAGACCTCGACGAAGATCTCGGCATCGTTGAACCGCTCGACGCGGGCATCCAGCAGGCTGACGCTCATGCCGCGATGCAGGGACATCCGCCGGGCGATGGACTGGGCCAGGGGGCGGTTGGCATTGCCGGAGATCAGCTTGGGTTCGGTCATGACGGGCATGGGGGCGGGCCTTTGGCGGGTTGCGTCCGATTGCGGTTGCCTTAGCACCGGGCTAGCCTGCGGCCAACCAAGAAGGACAAACCCATGGCACATATCGACTATTATCTGGGGACGATCAGCCCGTGGTGCTATCTGGCGGGCAACCGGCTGGAGGAGATCGCCGCCCGCCATGGCGCGCAGATCACCTACAAGCCGCTGGACCTGCTGCAGTTGTTCGACCGCACGGGCGGCATCCGCCCCGCCGACCGCCATGCCAGCCGCATGGAGTATCGCGCGCAGGAGCTGCCGCGATGGGCGGCACATCTGGGGATGCCCCTGAACCTCAAGCCTGCGCACTGGCCGGTGAACATGGCCCCCTCGTCCTATGCCATCATCGCGGCGCAGGCGGCGGGCGGCGGCGACCTGGGCGGGCTGGTGCAGGCCATCCTGCGCGCGGTCTGGGCCGATCAGCGCGACATCAGCGACGACGCGGTGATCCGCGACCTGCTGGGCGCCAGCGGCTTCGACCCGGCCCTGGCCGACAAGGGCCTGTTCGTCGGCGCGGAAACCTATGGCCGCAACCTGGAAGAGGCCGTGCAGGCCGGGGCCTTCGGTGCGCCCTTCTATGTCGTGCGCGAGACGGACCAGCGCTTCTGGGGCCAGGACCGGCTGGACTTCCTGGACCGGCATCTGGCCGGGGCATGAGCGGGCTGCACCTGCGCCACTGGCCGGGCGATCCCGCCCGGCCCGCACTGGCGCTGCACTGCATGATGGGCAGCGGCTCGGCCTGGGGGCCCATCGCGGCCGGGCTGGAGGGGCGGATCGACCTGCGCGGCTTCGACATGCCGGGCCACGGGCGCAGCGACGCCTGGCTGCCGCAGGCGGAGGGTCCCGACTATCACACCGCCGTCACCCGGCTGGCCGCCGCGATGATCGACCGGCCGCTGGACCTGATCGGCCACAGCTTCGGCGCGACGGTGGCCCTGCGCATCGCCGTCGCCGCCCCCGAGGCCGTGCGCAGCCTGACGCTGATCGAGCCGGTGCTGTTCGCCGCTAGCCCCGATCCCGCGCAGGACGCCCGCGACCGCGAGATGGCCGAGCTGCTGGATGAGGGGCGGGACGGCGAGGCTGCGGCGGCCTTCCTGGCGGTCTGGGGCGCGCAGGACATGGCGCAGATGCCCGGCCCCGTCCGGACGCAGGTGACCCGCCAGATCCGGCTGGTCGCCGCCACCCAGGGCGCGCTGCGCCATGACAGCGCGCGGATCCTGCGCCCGGGCGGGCTGGAGCAGATCGAGGCGCCGGTGCTGCTGATCCAGGGGGACCGCAGCCCCGTGGTGATCCGCGCCATCTCCGAGGCGCTGGCCGCGCGTCTGCCCGATGTCGGGCGCGCCAGCGTGCCGGGCGCGGGCCACATGGCGCCGCTGACCCATCCCGCCCAGGTGGCGGGGCTGATCGCGGTCAACCTGGACCGCAGCTAGAGCGTGAAGTCCTGCTCGTCCGGCAGCACGCCGATCGCCATCCAAGCGACGCGCATCCGGGCGACGCGGGTGTCGCCCCAGGTCTGGAACACCGCGTCGAAGCCCGAGGCGGTCACGTTCTCGGCCCGCAGGTTGCCGCGCAGGTTCCGGCTGCTGTCCAGATCCCACATGCTGGGATTCAGGTGGACGGCCGGGGGCATCAGGAAGCGTTCCGAGAACTTGACCAGGCTGCGGATCTCGCGCTCGCCCTCGTCGGTCCACATCGGTCCCTGGGTGTCGAAATCGGCGACCAGCCCCAGCTCTCCCTGGCAGACGCCGATCTCGTTGCTGGTAAATCGAAGCATGGACTGGTCCCTGACCCTTGTTTCCGGATGATTATTCGGGGTGTACCCCGGGGCGGACGCGAAAGGAAAGGCCCCGGCGCGATGCCGGGGCCCGTCAATCCGTCGGTGCCTTTCTTGTGACCAGCCGCGCCCGCGACCGGTCGGATCCTGCGATCAGTCGGGCACGGTGGACTGGTTCGGATCCAGCCCGATATGCGTGCCAAGTGCCTGCATGTCGCCCAGCAGCTTGACGGCCGCGGTCACGACCTCTTCGCCGACATGTTCGCGACGATCCTCCGCGCTGCGACGGGTGCGGTGCGCCTCGGACATCATGTCGTTGAAGACCTCCTGCGTGATCTCCTCGCGCGGGTGACCGCGCTCGGCCAGCAGGCTGACACTGTCGGCGTTGATCTCGGCAAAGCCGCCGGTCACGGCGAACTCGCTGGTGGCGCCGTCGGCGCCGACCAGTGTGACCATGCCGGGACGCAGGGTCACGATCGTGGGCGCGTGGCCGGGCATGGCGGTCAGATCGCCGTCATTGCCCGGCAGGCGCACCTCGCGCACGGGAACGGAGGCCAGGCTCCGTTCCGGCGACACGAGGTCGAACTGCATGGTATCGGCCATCTGGATCCCCCTTACGCGGCTTCGGCGGCAAGGCGCTGAGCCTTGGCCTTCACGTCGTCGATGTCGCCGACCATGTAGAAGGCGCCCTCGGGCAGGTGGTCGTATTCACCCGCGACGACCGCCTTGAACGAGGCGATGGTCTTCTCCAGCGGCACCTGGACGCCGTCGGATCCGGTGAACACCTTGGCCACGTCGAAGGGCTGCGACAGGAAGCGCTGGATCTTGCGCGCGCGGGTCACGGTCAGCTTGTCCTCTTCGGACAGCTCGTCCATGCCCAAGATCGCGATGATGTCCTGCAGCGACTTGTACTTCTGCAGGATGCCCTGCACGTCGCGAGCAACCTGGTAGTGCTCCTCGCCGACGACGGCGGGATCCAGGATGCGCGAGTTCGAGTCCAGCGGGTCCACGGCCGGGTAGATGCCGAGTTCCGAGATCGCGCGCGACAGAACCGTCGTGGCGTCGAGGTGGGCGAAGGTCGTGGCGGGCGCCGGGTCGGTCAGGTCGTCGGCCGGAACATAGACGGCCTGGATCGAGGTGATCGAGCCGTTCTTGGTCGAGGTGATACGTTCCTGCATCGCGCCCATGTCGGTGGCCAGCGTCGGCTGATAGCCCACGGCGGACGGGATGCGGCCCAGCAGCGCCGACACCTCGGAGCCTGCCTGCGTAAAGCGGAAGATGTTGTCCACGAAGAACAGCACATCCGTGCCCGAGGCGTCGCGGAACTGCTCCGCCAGCGTCAGGCCGGTCAGGGCGACGCGCATGCGGGCCCCCGGCGGCTCGTTCATCTGGCCATAGACCAGCGCCACTTTCGACTCCGACAGGTTGTCGGGGACGATCACGCCCGATTCCACCATCTCGTGATAGAGGTCGTTGCCCTCGCGGGTCCGCTCGCCCACACCGGCGAACACGGAATAGCCCGAGTGCACCTTGGCGATGTTGTTGATCAGCTCCATGATCAGAACCGTCTTGCCCACGCCGGCACCGCCGAACAGGCCGATCTTGCCGCCCTTGGAATAGGGCGCCAGCAGGTCGATGACCTTGATGCCGGTCACCAGGATCTCCGAGCTGGTCGCCTGAGCGGCGAAGTCGGGCGCGGACTGGTGGATCGCACGGGTCTCGCTGGCGGCAAGGGCTGCGCCCTCGTCCACGGGCTCGCCCACGACGTTCAGGATGCGGCCCAGGGTCACGTCGCCCACGGGCACCATGATCGGGCTGCCGGTGTCCGACACGGGCTCGCCGCGGACCAGACCTTCGGTCGCGTCCATGGCGATGGTGCGGACGGTGTTCTCGCCCAGATGCTGGGCGACTTCCAACACCAGCTTCTTGCCGTTGTTGTGGGTCACCAGCGCGTTCAGGATCGCCGGAAGCGTGTCCCCGAACTGCACGTCGACGACGGCGCCGATCACCTGCGTGATTTTACCAGTGGCCTCTGCCATGTTGTCACCTTTGCTTTACGGTCAGAGCGCCTCGGCGCCCGCAATGATTTCGATCAGTTCCGTGGTGATCGCAGCCTGACGCGAGCGGTTGTACTGCGTCGTCAGTCGGTCGATCATGTCGCCCGCGTTGCGCGTGGCGTTGTCCATGGCACTCATCCGTGCGCCCTGTTCGGACGCCGCGTTTTCCAGAAGCGCCGCGAAGATCTGCGTCGCGACCGAGCGCGGCAGCAGGTCGGCCAGAAGCTCCTCCTCGCCCGGCTCGTAGTCGTAGAGCGCGTTGGCGGCGGTGGCATCCTCGGGCACTTCGGCGGGAATGACCTGACGGGCGGTCGGGATCTGGCTGATCACCGATTCGAAGCGGTTGTAGAACAGCGTCGCCACGTCGAAATCGCCCTTGTCGAAGCGCGACAGGACCTCGTCCGTGATCGCACGGGCGGTGTCATAGCCCATGCGCTTGACCTCGGACAGGTCGACATGATGGACGAACAGCTTGCTGTAGTCGCGCTTCAGCTGCTCGCGGCCCTTCTTGCCGACGGTCAGGATCGCGACCTCCTTGCCCTCGCCGCGCAGCCGTTCGGCATGCAGGCGGGCCAGCTTGACGATCGAGCTGTTGAAGCCCCCCGCCAGGCCGCGCTCGGCCGTCATCACCACCAGAAGGTGGCGCTTGTCCTCGCCCGTGCCCGCCAGCAGGCGCGGCGCGCCCGACTGGCCCACCGCATTCGCGGTCAGGCCGGACATGACGGCCGCCATGCGGTCGGCATAGGGGCGCGCGGCCTCCGCCGCCTCCTGCGCACGGCGCAGCTTGGCGGCGGCGACCATCTGCATCGCCTTGGTGATCTTCCGCGTGTTCTTGACGCTTCCGATCCGGTTCTTGAGATCCTTCAGACTGGGCATCTAGATCCCCCTCAGGCGCGGGTGCGGTTGTATTCGTCCAGCGCCGCCTTGATCGCAGAATCCAGCTCGCCCGAGACCTTGCGGTCGTTGCGCGTCATGTCGTCCAGCAGGTCGGTCTTCTGGCCGCGCAGGAAGTGGATCAGACCGTCTTCCCACGCCACGATCTCGCGCACGGGGACGCTGTCGATGTAGCCCTTGGTGCCGGCATAGATCACGATGACGATCTCGGCATTGGTCAGGGGGCGGTACTGGGGCTGCTTCATCAGCTCGGTCAGGCGCGCGCCGCGGTTCAGCAGGCGCTGCGTGGCCGCGTCCAGGTCGGAGCCGAACTGCGCGAAGGCCGCCATCTCGCGGTACTGCGCCAGTTCCAGCTTGACGGGACCTGCGACGGATTTCATCGCCTTGGTCTGGGCTGCCGATCCCACCCGCGACACCGACAGACCGGTGTTCACGGCCGGGCGGACGCCTTGGAAGAACAGTTCCGTTTCCAGGAAGATCTGGCCGTCGGTGATCGAGATCACGTTCGTCGGGATATAGGCCGACACGTCGCCCGCCTGCGTCTCGATGATCGGCAGCGCCGTCAGCGAGCCCGAGCCGTTGGCCTCGTTCAGCTTGGCCGAACGCTCCAGCAGGCGCGAGTGCAGATAGAAGACGTCGCCCGGATAGGCTTCGCGTCCGGGCGGGCGGCGCAGCAGCAGCGACATCTGGCGATAGGCCACGGCCTGCTTGGACAGATCGTCATAGATGATCAGAGCGTCCATGCCGTTGTCGCGGAAATATTCGCCGATCGCGGTGCCCGAATAGGGCGCCAGGAACTGCATCGGGGCCGGGTCCGAGGCGGTGGCCGCGACGACGGTCGTGTAGGCCATGGCGCCGGTCTCTTCCAGCTTCTTGACCAGCTGGGCCACGGTCGAGCGCTTCTGGCCCACGGCGACATAGATGCAATGCAGCGTCTTCATGCCGTCGGCTTCGCGGCCATTGTAGCTCATCTGGTTCAGGATCGTGTCCAGAGCGATGGCGGTCTTGCCGGTCTGGCGGTCGCCGATGATCAGCTCGCGCTGGCCGCGGCCGACCGGGATCATGGCGTCGACGGCCTTCAGGCCGGTCGCCATCGGCTCGTGCACCGACTTGCGCGGCATGATGCCGGGGGCCTTCATGTCGGCGATGCGACGCTCGGTCGACTCGATCGGACCCTTGCCGTCGATGGGATTGCCCAGACCGTCCACGACGCGGCCCAGCAGGGCCTTGCCCACCGGGACGTCCACGATCGTGCGCGTGCGCTTGACGGTGTCGCCTTCCTTGATGGTGCGGTCGTCGCCGAAGATCACGATGCCGACGTTGTCGGTCTCGAGGTTCAGCACCATGCCGCGGATCCCGCCCGGGAACTCGACCATCTCGCCGGCCTGGACATTGTCCAGACCATAGACGCGCGCGATGCCGTCACCGACGGACAGGACCTGACCAACTTCGGCAACTTCGGCGTCCTGGCCGAAGTTCTTGATCTGCTCCTTGAGGATCGCCGAAATTTCGGCAGCCTGGATTCCCATTATCCGACCTCTTTCATGACATTCTGGAGGGAGCTGAGCTTCGAGCGGACCGAACTGTCGATCATCTTCGAGCCCAGCTTGACAATCATCCCGCCGATGAGGGTTTCATCGACGCGCGTGTTCAGCTTGACCGTCTTGCCGGATTTCTCGGCCAGGGTCTGTTTCAGGCGATCCGCCTGCGCATCCGTCAGCGCGATGGCGCTGGTGACATCCGCGGTGATCTCGCCGCGCTCGGTGGCGATCAGCTCGGCCAGGCGCGAGGTCAGCTGCGGCAGCACGAACAGGCGGCGGTTCTTCGCCATCAGCTGCAGCGTGTTGGCCAGCACCGGCGACAGGCCCATCTTGCCGGCCAGCGCGCCGATGGCACGGGCCTGATCGTCGCGCGAATAGATCGGGCTGGCGATCAGGTCGCGCAGCTCGGCGCTGTCGGTCAACGCGGCATCCAGATCGGCGGTCTGCGTGGCCAGGGCATCAAGACTGCCCTCTTCCTTCGCGATCTCGAAGATGGCCTGCGCATAGCGTCCGGCGATGCTGTGGGACATGGAAACAGAGTTGGCCACGGTCATCCTTTACGGTTTGCGCAAACCCCGCTGGCGGGCCGGGCTGCTGCCTGGTCTGTCGCGGGGTGCGGGTCGCGGTCGCGCGGCTTATGGAGGGTCGCGCGCAAATCTGGGGCGTCTCTAGCAGGTGATTTCACCCCCGGCAACCGTCAAGGACAGGTTAAGACACGCCTTTGCGACCAAAGACGGCAAGCTGAGGAAATCAGGCCACGGGCAGCGCTAACGGCGCTCTCGGCCCCCGGGTTCCCCCCGTGCGGCGCACCGCAGTGCCCCGCCCCCGCTCACGGCGTTTCCGGCGGCCTGTCGGGGCTTTGCACGACTCGCCCCGCGGGGGCCACCGGGGCGCCGCGCGGGCGGGGCCGGGCCACGCCGTCCAGGATCTCGCGCGGGCTGGGGACATGGATGCGCACGCCGGGACCGACGGGCGCGCGGGTCTGCTTGGTCAGCTCGACCAAGATGACGCCGGCGATCAGCACCCGGCTGATGCGGGCGCCGCTGCGTTCCCAGAACTGGGCGCTGCGCAGCCAGAATCGCCGGTCCGAGGGCGGGATATAGACCGCGCTGCCGTGCCAGTCGGGCTGGAACCCCGCGCGCCGCAGCTGCGCCTCGATCTGGCCCGTGGTGTAGGCGCGGCCGAAGCCGAAGGGCGTGCGGTCGCTGGCCGCCCACAGCCCGGCGCGGTTGGGCACCATCACCATCATCCGCCCCCCCGGCCCCAGGCAGCGCCAGGCCTCGGCCAGCAATTCGCGCGGATGCTCGCTGGTCTCCAGCCCGTGCAGCATGACCAGCCGGTCCAGGCTGCCCGTCTCGACCGGCCAGGCGGTCTCGTCGCACAGCACCGACCGGTTGGGCTGCCCCGCGGGCCAGCCCATCACCCCCTGCGGCCCCGGCATCAGCGCCGTCACCCGCCGCGCGGGCGCCAGATAGGGCCGCAACATCGGCGCGGCAAAGCCGAAGCCCGCCACCGTCATGCCCGACACGCTGCCCGGCGCCCACCGCCCCGTCAGCCGGTCGCGCAGGATGCGCTGGACCACACGCCCAAGCGCGCGCTGATAGTAGAAGCGCCGCAGCTGGTCGATGTCATGGTGCATTGCGCATGGGTCCCGGGTTTGACAGGCTCAGGTGACCACAAGGAGAAGGATTTGCCAATGCCGCTGGATCTGGTCACGCTGCGCTGTCTTAAGGACAACTACGCCTATCTGCTGCATGGCGGGGGCGGCACCGTGCTGATCGATGCGCCCGAGGCCATGCCGATCCTGACCGAGCTGGAGGCGCGGGGCTGGGGCCTCGACGCGATCCTCCTGACCCATCACCATGACGACCACATCCAGGCGGTGGCCGAGATCGTCGCGGCCACCGGGGCCCGGGTGATCGGCGCCGATGCCGATGCGGGCCGCCTGCCGCCGCTGGACCTGCGCGTCCGCCCCGGCGAGCCGCTGGAGATCCTGGGCGAGCAGGTCGGCATCCTCGACGTGTCGGGCCACACGGTCGGGCACATCGCCTTCCATTTCCCGCAGAGCGCCATGGCCTTCACCGCAGACAGCCTGATGGCTTTGGGCTGCGGGCGGCTGTTCGAGGGCGATCCGGCGATGATGTGGGACAGCCTGTCGCGGCTGGACGCCCTGCCCGGCGAGACGCTGATCTGTTCGGGCCACGACTATTGCGCGGCCAACGGCGCCTTCGCCCTGTCGGTCGATCCCGACAATGCCGCCCTGCAGGAGCGGCTGGCCGCGATCGCCGAGGCCCGCAGCCCCTGCGCCCCCGCCACGCTGGAGATCGAGCGCGCGACCAACCCCTTCCTGCGCGTCGCGGCGCTGCGCGGATCCCTGGGGATGGAGGGCGCGGACGATGCCCAGGTCTTTACAAGGCTGCGCGCCATGAAGGACGATTTCTGATCATGCCCAGGATGTCGCAGCCGCGTCCGACGTGGGCCACCCGCTTGAAATGCGGGCGGTGCGACATCACATCTGCCTCAACCGTGGGAAAAACGTGGCACCTGTGGGAGAAACCACTTGATGCCGGGTGAAATCCACCAATTCTTAAAACCATCGTGACAGTCTGGGCAGGTGGGCCGCGAACGGGCCCATACCGCCAGCCGACTGACAGGAGACGACCGTGCCAAGTTTCTCGACCTCCCTGGAACAGGCCATTCACCAAGCGCTCGCGCTGGCGAACGAACATCGACATGAGCTTGCGACGCTGGAACACCTGCTGCTGGCCCTGACCGAGGAACCGGAAGCGGTCAAGGTCATGCGGGCCTGCAACGTGGATCTGGAAGAGCTGCGCAAGACGCTTGTCGATTTCATCGAGGATGACCTGTCCACCCTGATCACCGATGTCGAAGGGTCCGAGGCCGTGCCCACGGCCGCCTTCCAGCGCGTCATCCAGCGCGCCGCCATCCACGTCCAAAGCTCGGGCCGCCAGGAGGTGACCGGTGCGAACGTGCTGGTGGCCATCTTCGCGGAACGCGAATCGAACGCGGCCTTCTTCCTGCAGGAACTGGACATGACCCGTTACGACGCGGTCAACTTCATCGCGCATGGCGTGGCCAAGAACCCCTCCTTTAACGAGCCCCGCAAGGTCGTCGGATCCGAGGAGCCGGTGGAGCAAAAGCAGCCCGAGGCCGCGCAGGAATCCAAGGACGAAAGCGCGCTTGGCAAGTATTGCGTCGACCTGAACGTGAAGTCCCGCAAGGGCGACGTGGACCCGCTGATCGGACGCGAGCCCGAGGTGGAGCGTGCCATTCAGGTCCTGTGCCGCCGCCGCAAGAACAACCCGCTGCTGGTGGGCGATCCCGGCGTGGGCAAGACCGCCATTGCCGAGGGACTAGCGCTGAAGATCACCCGGGGCGAGACCCCCGAGGTGCTGGCCGGCGCCACGATCTTCTCGCTGGACATGGGCTCGCTCTTGGCCGGCACCCGCTATCGCGGCGATTTCGAGGAGCGGCTGAAGGCCGTCGTCAAGGAACTCGAGGCGCATCCCGACGCGATCCTCTTCATCGACGAGATCCATACGGTGATCGGCGCGGGCGCGACTTCGGGCGGGGCGATGGACGCCTCGAACCTGCTCAAGCCCGCCCTGGCCGCGGGTAAGCTGCGCTGCATGGGTTCGACCACCTACAAGGAATACCGCCAGCATTTCGAGAAGGACCGCGCGCTGGCCCGCCGGTTCCAGAAGATCGACGTGAACGAGCCCTCGGTGCCCGATACCGTCAAGATCCTGATGGGGCTGAAGCCGCATTTCGAGAAGCACCACGACCTGCGCTATACCAATGACGCGATCAAGTCGGCGGTCGAGCTGGCTAGCCGCTACATCAACGACCGCAAGCTGCCCGACAGCGCCATCGACGTGATCGACGAGGCGGGCGCGGCACAGCATCTTGTGACCGAAAGCAAGCGGCGCAAGACGATCAGCCCGAAGGAGATCGAGGCCGTCGTGGCCAAGATCGCCCGCATCCCGCCCAAGAACGTCAGCAAGAACGATGCCGAGGTTCTGCGCGATCTGGATGCCGGGCTGAAGCGCGTGGTCTTCGGCCAGGACAATGCCATCGAGGCCCTGTCCAGCGCGATCAAGCTGGCCCGTGCCGGGTTGCGCGAGCCCGAGAAGCCCATCGGCAACTACCTGTTCGCCGGACCCACGGGCGTCGGCAAGACCGAGGTGGCCAAGCAGCTGGCCGCCAGCCTGGGGGTCCAATTGATCCGCTTCGACATGTCGGAATACATGGAGAAGCATGCCGTCAGCCGCCTGATCGGCGCGCCTCCGGGCTATGTCGGCTTCGATCAGGGCGGGCTTCTGACCGACGGCATCGACCAGCATCCGCACAGCGTGCTGCTGCTGGACGAGATCGAGAAGGCGCATCCCGACGTCTTCAACATCCTGCTGCAGATCATGGATGCGGGACGGCTGACCGACCACAACGGCCGGACGGTGGATTTCCGCAACGTGATCGTCATCATGACCTCGAATGCGGGGGCGGCGGATGCGGCCAAGTCGGCCATCGGCTTCGGCCGCGACCGGCGCGAGGGCGAGGACACGGCCGCGATCGAGCGGACCTTCACGCCCGAGTTCCGCAACCGTCTGGACGCGATCATCAGCTTCGCGCCGCTCTCGCGCGACGTGGTGGTGCATGTGGTCGAGAAGTTCGTGCTGCAGCTGGAGGCTCAGCTGATGGACCGCAACGTCCATATCGAACTGACCCCCGAGGCCGCCAACTGGCTGGCCGAGAAGGGCTATGACGACCGCATGGGCGCCCGTCCCCTGGGCCGAGTGATCCAGGAGAGCATCAAGAAGCCCCTGGCCGAGGAGCTGCTGTTCGGGCGCCTCACCAAGGGCGGCGTGGTGCGGGTCAAGATCGAGGACGACAAGCCCGCCTTCGACATCACCGGCCCCGACGCCCCGCGCATCGGCAAGTCCAAGACCCCGCTTCTGACCGCCGACTGAGACGGTTGGTCCGATCGAAGGAAGGCCCCGCCGGATCGGCGGGGCCTTCGTCGTTGAGTGAGAGGGTCAGGGCCGCCCTTTTCGATCCGCAGGGCTGCGTGTCGGTTGCAGTGCACGGGTCGCATGCGGCGCTAGCTGCCAACCCGTCCCGTTGCGGCGCTGCTGGTCGCGCTCGTCAAAGCGGCACAATTGATGCGTCGGCCTTCGCAGATGTTGCCAACCTTTGCGGCGCGGCGCTGCTAGTTGCGCTTGTCGAAGTAGCAGTATGCATGTGAGGGCCTTGGGTGGACGTGCACGGGCTGTGACACACGTCGGTGAAAGCCGCGTCGCGCGTAGGGCGCGGAACATCATCGGCCCTTTCCGCTCTCGCTGTCATGGGCGATCGACAGGCTCAGGTCTTGCGCAGTGACAGCAAGCCCGCCCCGTGGCCGGTCCAGTCGGCAACACGCGCAACCGATCTCCCAGACCGCAGCGACATCCCCGAGGCCCGCGATCAGGCCGGTCCCTGCGGCTGCGGGGGCATCCTCTTCTGGGGCCGCGTGCGCCACATGACGAAGAGGCCCGACAGCAGGATCATGCCCGACCCGATCCAGGTCCAGAAATCGATGGTCTCTCCGAACAGACCGACGCCCAGAGCCAGACCGAACAGCAGCCGGACATAGCGGAAGGGCGTCACGGCAGAGACGTCGCCGGTGCGCATCGCCTTCATCAGGCAGGAATAGGCCAGCACCCCGCTGGCGACCGCGCCCGCCACGAAGGCCCAGGCCCATAGCCCGGGCCGCACAAGCCCCGCCCCGTCCCAGATCGAGAAGATCACGCCCGCCGCCACGATGGCCAGGAAGCCGTAGAAACCCAGCACCGCCGTCCCGAGCGACAGGGGCGCGGCGCGGCTGGCCAGATCCCGCCCCGCAAAGCCCAGCATGCCGATCACCGCCAGGATCGACAGCATCGAGAACCCCTCGGTGCCGGGGCGCAGGATGACCAGCACGCCGCCCATGCCCGTCGCGATGGCGATCCAGCGGCGCCAGCCGACCTTCTCGCGGAACAGAAGCGCTGCGGTGGCCACGACGACGATGGGCGTCGCCTGCAGGATCACCGTCGCCGCCGACAGCGGGATCAGCGCCAGCGCCAGCACGTAGAACAGCCGCCCCACGATCTCGAAGACCACGCGGATGCGCATGGGGCGCGAGGCCACGTCGCGCGTCACCAGTCGCTCGCCCGACAGCCGCGCCTTCAGGGCGAAGGCCAGCGCGCCGCCCAGGCCGAACAGGATCAGCACCTGCCCCACGGGCAGCGTGTCGGTCGCGCCCTTGACGAAGGCATCCTCGACCGAGAACAGCGCCATGGCCGCAATCATCCAGGCCGCACCGACAAGGTTCGCGCGGTCCTGCGGCGATCGTGCCGCGCGGGGCCGGGGGTGGTCGGAGGACGACGCCATCACATGCCTCCGCAGCGGCGGGTGGCCGGGCAGAGGCCTGCTTTGGACGCGGGCGGAAGGGGGCGGGTGTCCACGATCGGGCCTCGATGCTGCAAGAAACGGTTCGGCGCTGTATAGGTCATCCCCGCCCGAACGCCAGTGCCGCGCGCCGCCGACCTGCCGCTTGCATGCCGTCCGAAAGCGGCCTTAGATCGGGCGACACCCTGGGAGGACCGCATGAGCCTGTACGCACTGGACGACCACCGCCCCGAACTGGCCCCCGACGGGTCCTGCTGGATCGCGCCCGGCGCGCATGTGATCGGACGGGTCCGGCTTGGCGCCGATGTCGGCATCTGGTTCGGCGCCGTGCTGCGCGGCGACAACGAGCTTCTGGACATCGGCGCGGGCACCAATGTGCAGGACCAGGTGATGATCCATTCCGACGCGGGCTTTCCGGTCACCATCGGGCGCGGCGTGACCATCGGGCACCGCGCCATCGTGCATGGCTGCACCATCGGCGAGAACAGCCTGATCGGCATGGGGGCCATCGTGCTCAATGGCGCACGGATCGGGCGGGACTGCCTGATCGGGGCCGGCGCGCTGATCCCCGAGGGGCGCGAGATCCCCGACGGCTCGCTGGTGATGGGCACGCCCGGCAAGGTCGTGCGCGCGCTGGACCAGGCCACCATCGACAAGCTGCGCCGGTCGGCCGCGGGCTATGTCGCCAACCGGCAAAGGTTCCAGGACCGGCTGACCCCGATCGGCTGACCCGGGTCAAGGCGCGGTCAGGCCCGCGCCGCCCGCCGCGCCCGGATCATCCCCACCAGCGGCAGGGCCAGCAATGCCAGCGTGGCGATGACGAAGCCGCAGGCGACCGGGCGCTCCAAGAAGATCATCGGATCCCCGCGCGAGATCAGCATCGCGCGGCGCAGGTTCGTCTCGATCAGCGGACCCAGCACGAAGCCCAGCAGCAGCAGCGCCGGGCTGAAGGCCGCCACCGACAGCGCATAGCCGATGGCGCCGATGCCCGCGACCATGACGATGTCGAAGGTCGATCCGCGCACGGAATAGACCCCCAGGCAGACGAAGACGATGATCGCGGGATAAAGCCAGCGGAACGGGATGCGCAGCATCGCCACCCAGATCCCGATCAACGGCAGGTTCAGGACCAGCAGGAACAGGTTGCCGATGCCGAAGCTGACGACCAGCCCCCAGAACATGCCAGGATTGGCCTCCAGCATCATCGGGCCCGGCTGGATGCCGTGGATGACCAGCGCGCCCAGCATCAGGGCCATGATCGGATCGCCGGGGATGCCCAGGGTCAGGGTCGGCACGAAGGCGGTGATCGAGGCCGAGTTGTTGGCGGCCTCGGGCCCGGCGATGCCCTCGATCGCGCCCTTGCCGAAGCGTTCGGGCCGGCGGGCGACGCGCCGCTCCATCGCATAGCTGAGAAAGGACGAGATGGTCGAGCCGGTGCCCGGCAGCGCCCCGAAGAACCCGCCCAGCAGCGTGCCGCGCGTGATCGGCGCGAACAGGCGGCGCACGTCGTCGCGGGCGGGGACCAGCTGGCGCAGGCTGACGCGCGGCGGCGGGCCGTCGCGTTCGGCCTTGCGGATGTTGCCGATCACCTCGGCCAGCCCGAAGAGACCCATCGCCAGCGCGACCAGGTTGATGCCGTCCATCAGTTGCACCTGCCCGAAGGTGAAGCGCTGCGCCCCGGAATTCACGTCCGTGCCCACGCAGCCCAAGATCAGGCCCAGGACGACCATGGCCAGGCTTTTCGCCGGGCGCCCCTCGCCGATGGTCGAGGCCGCGACCAGGCCCATGACCATCATCGCCGTGTATTCCGCCGCCCCGAAGCTGGTGGCCAGCCGTCCCAGCCAGCCCGCCAGCACGACCAGCATCACGATCCCCAGCATCGAGCCCGCGAAGGACGAGATCATCGCCGTGAACAGCGCCACCCCCGCCCGCCCCTGCTGGGCCATCGGATAGCCGTCCAGCGTCGTCACCGCCGCTTGCGGCGTGCCCGGCAGTCGCAGCAGGATCGAGGCCACCGCCCCGCCGTATTGCGCCCCGTAATAGACCGCCGCCAGCATGACCAGCGCCGCTTGGGACGAGATGTAATAGGTGATCGGCAGCAGCAGCGTGATCGCCGCCATCGCGCCGATGCCCGGCAGCACGCCCACCAGCGTGCCCAGCACCGCGCCCAGCAGGCTGTAGATCAGGACCGAGGGCTGCAGCGCCACCTCCAGCCCCTGGGCCAGTCCGTCCAGCGTGGTCATCTCAGCGGCTCCATGGCCAGACGGGGATCGACAGGTTCAGCCCGGCGACGAACAGCAGCCAGACCAGCGCGGTCACCGCCACCGTCAGCACCGCCCGCCACAGAAAGCCGCCCCGCGGCGCCACCGCGCTGGAGATCGCCACGCACAGCACCGTGCTGGCCATCAGGCCGATCCGGTCCAGCAGCAGGCCGAAGACCAAGAGCGACCCGATGACGCCCACCGCCTGTGCCCAGGCAAAGGGCCGGACCTGGCCGGGGCGGTTGCGCGCCGGGATCGCGATCAGCAGGCCCAGCCCCGCCAGCCCCAGGCCCAGCACGACCGGAAAGAAGCCCGGCCCCATCCGGCGCAGGGTGCCGAACTCGTAGTGCAGCGCCGCATAGCCGGCCACGGCCAGCCCCGTCAGGGCCAGCACCGCGCCCCAGGCCAGATCGTGCCAGTCAGGGGTCGTGGCGGAAATCGGGCCGGGCAAGGCTCAGTTCGCCGCTGGCAGGACGTCGATCACGCCGCCCCACAACGCGGTGTCGTCCGCGATGCGCTGCGCCAGATCCTCGGGCGTGCCGGGCTGGACCTGCCAGCCCATGGCCAGCAGCCGCTCGGTCACGGTGGGATCCTGCAGGATGCGGCCCAGCTCCTCGTTCAGGCGCGCGACGATGGCGGGATCGGTTCCGGCGGGGGCGATGAAGGCGTTCCACAGCTCGGCCCGGAAGTCCTCGGGCAGCCCCGCCTGTCCGGCCAGCACCGGCACGTCGGGCACCTGCGCGAAGGGTTCGGCCGAGGTGATGCCCAGCATCTTCATCGTGCCCGCCTGCACCTGCGGCAGCGCGGCCGAGGGGGCCATGAAGCCGCTGTCGATCTCTCCGCCCAGGATCGAGGTGGTGACCTCGGCATAGCTCTGGAAGGGGATGTGGAACAGCTCGACCCCCGCCGCCCCGGCGAACAGTTCCGCCGTCAGATGCGCGCCCGACCCCTCGCCGACCGAGCCATAGCTGATCGCCTCGGGCTCGGCGCGCGCGGCCTCGACGAAGGCCTCGGCGCTGTCGGCGGGGAAGTCGGCGGCGACGGCCAGGACCAGCGGGCTGGTGGCGATCAGCCCGACCGGGGCGATGTCGGCCTGCGGGTCATAGCCCAGATCCGGGATCAGCCGCGCCGCGGTCGTCAGC
Organism: Paracoccus liaowanqingii; assembly: GCF_004683865.2. Lineage (NCBI taxonomy): Bacteria > Pseudomonadati > Pseudomonadota > Alphaproteobacteria > Rhodobacterales > Paracoccaceae > Paracoccus > Paracoccus liaowanqingii. The sequence continues at coordinate 1,955,255 of NZ_CP038439.1, forward strand.
GGGCCGTTGATGGTGATGCCGAAGCTGTAGTCGTCCTGACCCCGCGCCAGCATCTGCTGGACGCCGATCACGCCCCCGGCGCCGGGCCGGTTCTCGACCACGACCGGCTGGCCAAGCGCCTCGGCCAAGGGCTCGGCCACCAGCCGCGCGATGGTGTCGGGCGACGAGCCCGCCGGAAAGCCCACGAAGACATGGACCGGCTCGGACGGCCAGTCCTGCGCATGGGCTGCGGTCGCGATCAGCGATCCCCCCAGCAGGGCGGCACGGACAAGATGGCGGTGGCGGTCGGTCATGGCAAGGATCCCCCCTGGGCGTCAAACGATACCGCTTGTTCGGCCTTTGAGCCACTGGCGTCAATCCCGGGCGGCCCGGCGGGTGCGGTCGCGGACGCCCCGAGCTTGGCCGGACCTTGCCGCGACTCTGCCCCGACTTTGGTGGCAGGGGGCCAAGCCGCGCTGGCAATCAGGGCCGGACTGGCTGCACAATCTGCATGCAACGAGGGAGGCAGCATGGACGCGCTGGGCGAAAGCGATGTCGCGCGCGACATGGTCCGGGCACTGGCGCAGGACGTGGCGCGGACGCTGGTAGGCCATGACTGGCTGGTGGAGCGGCTGCTGATCGCCTGCCTGACCGGCGGCCATGTCCTGCTGGAAGGCCCGCCGGGCATCGCCAAGACGCGGGCCGTCAAGCAGCTGGCCGCGCGGCTGCCGGGCGATCACGCGCGCATCCAGTGCACGCCCGACCTCTTGCCCTCGGACCTGACCGGCAGCCAGATCTTTCGTCCCGAGACGGGCCGGTTCGACTTCCTGCCCGGCCCGGTCTTTCACAACATCGTCCTGGTGGACGAGATCAACCGCGCGCCCCCCAAGGTGCAATCCGCCCTGCTGGAGGCCATGGCCGAGGGGCAGGTCACGACCGGCGGCCAGACCCGCCCCCTGCCCGATCCCTTCATGGTCGTGGCGACCCAGAACCCGATCGAGCACGAGGGCACCTTCCCGCTGCCCGAGGCGCAGATGGACCGCTTCCTGCTACATCTGCGCCTGGACCTGCCGGGCGCCGAGGACGAGCGCGCCATCCTGGACATGGTCGAGGCCGAGGGGCGCGAGCTGCCCCCGCCCGCCAGCCCGCGCATCGATGCGGGCGATCTGACCCGCGCCCGCGCGCAGGTGGCGGCGGTGCATCTGGCCCCCGTGCTCAAGGATTTCATCATCCGGCTGGTGATGGCGACCCGGCCCGGCGGGCTGCTGGCGGACGCTGTCGAACATCCCGTCTCGCCGCGCGGCACGCTGGCGCTGGCGACGGCGGTCCGGGCGCGGGCCTGGCTGGACGGGCGCGATCACGGGCTGCCCGAGGATGTGGCGGCGCTGGCGCCCGACGCGCTGGCACACCGGCTGGTCCCGGACTGGAAGGCGCAGAGCGAGGGGCGCGACGGTCGCCGGCTGATCGACGAGGCGCTTCAGGCGATCCGGCCGTGGTAGCGGCGTGGCGGCAGGCGCCGGGCATCGCGCTGCCCCTGCGCGACCTGCTGGACCTGCGCCCCGGCGCGACCCGCGGCGCGCGGGCCAGGCCCATGGCGCGGCGGTCGGGCGTCATGCCCTCGCACCAGCCCGGCAGCGGCATGGACCTGCGCGAGATCCGCGCCTATGTGCCGGGCGACGACCCGCGCCGGCTGGACCCCTCGGCCACGGCGCGGACCGGTACGCCCCATGTCCGCGCGCTGCACGAGGACCGCGACGACATCACCCTGCTGATCGCGGATTTCCGCGCGCCGATGCTGTGGGGCACCGGGGCCACGCTGCGCTCGGTCCGCGGCGCGCTGCATCTGGCGGCAAGCGGCTGGCAGGCGGTGGGGCGGCAGGGCGCGGTGGGGCTGATCGTCGCCGACCCGGCCGGCGTGCGCGCCCTGCCCCCCGCGCCGGGCGACCGGCACATGGCGGGGCTGTGCCGTCTTCTGGCCGACCGCCATACGACGGCGCTGGCCGCGACCCCCGGCCCCGCCACCCCGTTGACCGAGGCGCTGTCCCTGGCCGCCAGCCAAGCACCCTCCGGCGCCCGCGTGATCCTGGCCACCGCGCCCGACGGCTGGCCGTCCGCGCAGGCCGCCCTGTCGCGCCTGGCCCGGGGGCGGCAGCTGGAGGTTGCGCTGATCCTCGACCCGCTGGAGCTGGCGCCCCCCGCCCGGCCCCTGCCCGTCACCCATGACGGCACCGCTCGGCTGGCGCGGCTGCAGCCCGCCGACCTGGCCCGGCAGATGGACCTGCTGTCCGCATTGGGCGCCCTGCCGCGCAGGGTGGACCCGTGACCCACGACCAGATGATGCAGGCCCTGTCGCCGGTCCGCCTGCCGGGGTCCATGGCCACGCTGTCGCTGCCCGAGATGGCGGCGCTGCTGGCCTTCGGCATCCTGGCGGGGCTGGCCGTGGCGGCGGCGGTCCTGCCCCTGACCCGCCGCCGCGCCCCCCGCCGCCGGATCCGGCTGGCCGATCTGCGCGCCCTGCCGGTGCCGCAGCGGATGCTGGCCTTGGCGCGGCATCTGGGCCACCTGCCCGAGGCGTTGCGCGCCGCCGCCTATGGCGCCGCCCCGCCCCCCTCGGACCGCCGCATCGAGCGGCTGGCCCGCCGTGCCCGCCTGCGCCGGATGTGGCGGCGATGAGCCTGGCCCTGCCTTGGCTGCTGGTCCTGCTGCCCCTGCCGCTGCTGCTGCGCCGGCTGCTGCCGCCCTTGGTGCAGCCCCGCCGCGCGCTGCGCGTGCCCGCCCATCTGGCGCCCGCCGGAGAGGCGGCGGGCCTGCCCGACCTGCGCGACACGCCTTGGCTGGCGGCGCTGGCCTGGGTGCTGCTGGTCCTGGCGCTGGCCGGGCCGCGCGTCGAGCGGCAGGCCGATGTCATCCCCGCCAGCGGCCGCGACATCGTGCTGGCACTGGACCTGTCGGGCAGCATGGAACAGCAGGATTTCATCCTGGACGGCCAGCCCGTCTCGCGGCTGGACGCGGTCAAGCAGACGGCGCGGGCCTTCGTGGCGGGTCGGACGGGCGACCGGATCGGGCTGGTCATCTTCGGCGGCCGCGCCTATGTGGCCGCCCCCCTGACCTATGACATGGGCGCCGTGGTGCAGGCCATAGACGAGGCGCAGATTGGCATCTCGGGGCGCGGCACGGCCATCGCGGACGGGCTGGGGCTGGCGATCCGGCGGCTGGACGGCAGCGAGGCGCCAAGCCGCGTCGTGGTCCTGCTGTCGGACGGGGTGGACACCTCGGGCAGCGTGCCGGCGATCGAGGCCGCGCGGCTGGCCGCCGCCCACGGGCTGCGCGTCCACACCATCGCGCTTGGCCCCGAGGATCTGGAAAGCCGCCCCGCCGCCCGCGACGCCGTCGACGTGGCCACGCTGCGCGCCGTGGCCGAGATGGCAGGCGGTGCGCTGTTCCGCGTCCGCAGCACCCCCGACCTGCAGGCGATGGCCGAGGCGCTGGACCGGCTGGAGCCCAGCCCGGGCGAGCGGCCTCCGCTGCGCTATTGGCAGGCGCTGTGGATCTGGCCCGCCGCGCTGGCCGCCCTGCTGATGGCCGTGGCCCTGCTGGACCCCCGCAGGCTGACGGGCCGGCGCGCATGAGCGGGCTGATCCTGCTGCGCCCGTGGTGGCTGGCCGCCCTGCTGCCGGCGCTGGCGCTGGCGGTCCTCGCGTGGCGGCGCGGGCCCCGGGCCGGGGGGTGGGAACAGGTGATGCCGCCGCAGATGCTGGCCGCGATGCAGGCGCTTGGCGGCTTCGACGGCGCGACGAACGGATGGGTGCGGCTCTTGCCGGTGGCGGCGCTGCTGGCGCTGATCCTGGGCCTGTCGGGTCCGGGCATCCGCCGGGCCGACGCGCCCTTGCTGGCGCGCACCGACAGCGTGCTGATCGCCATCGACATGTCGCCTTCGGTCGCGCGCGGTCTGGGCCTGGTCGCGGCGCAGCAGGCGGCGGCGGCGCTGCTCCAGGGCCTGGACGGGCGCCCCACCGGCCTGATCCTCTTCAGCGGAGAAGCCTATGCCGCCTCGGCCCCCACCACCGATCCGCGCACGCTGCAGACGCTGGTCGCGGTGCTGGATGCCGACACCGTGCCCGGCCAGGGCAGCCGCCCCGCCGCCGCCATCGGCCTGGCGGGCCAGATGCTGACCGAACCGGGCCGCGCCGATCTGGTGCTGATCTCGGACGGGGGCGGGGTGGATGCGCAGGCGGTGGCCGAGGCCGGGCGCATCGCCGCCGCCGGGGGCCGGATCTGGGCGCTGCGGATCGAAGGGTCCGCGCCCGGCACCCCCGCCCCGCCCGCGGGCGCGCTGGACCGGCTGGTTCAGGGCGGCGGGCAGGTGATGCAGGCGGCAGAGGTGGACCGGCTGGCCGCCCGGCTGCAGCGCGGCGGCGACACGACCCGCGATCCGGGCCTGACGGCGCTTGGCTATCTGGATCTGGGGCCGTTCCTGGCCGCGCTGGCCGCCCTGCCCCTGCTGATGATGCTGAGGCGGGCGCGATGAGGGCGGCGGCGGTCCTTCTGGCCTGCGCGCTGGCGTTTCTGGCCTTTGCGGGCCCCGGCGGGGTCGGCACGCTGGCCCTGCGGCTTGGCGCCGAGGGCGTGGCGCTGGCGCTGCTGGACCAGGACGGCGCGCGGGGCGTGGCGCAGTACCGCCGGGGCGACTTTGCCCAAGCCGATGCGGATTTCGCCCGCGCAGGACGCTCGCAGACCTACAACCGGGCGCTGTCGCTGGCGGCGACCGGCGACTATCCCCTGTCAGTGGCCTATTTCGACGCGGTGCTGTTCGCCAACCCCGCCGACGAACAGGCTCGCGCCAGCCGCGATCTGGTCGCCACGATGTTTCCCCCCCAGCAGGGCGACAGCATCGCGCCGGGCCGCATCTTCGGCCATGGCGGACGCCCCACGGACGAGCTGATCGCCAATGCCATGACCGAGGCCGCCTCGGAAAGCTGGCGCCGCCCGCCGCAGGCGCGCGGCATGGCGGCCAGCGACGCCTGGCTGGAGACGATCACCGACGACCCGGGCGAGTTCCTGACCCTGCGCCTGCAGGCCGAACACGACCGCCGCACCCAGATGGGGCTGATCCGCCCCGAGGCGGGTGACCCGTGGTGATAAGGCTGATCCTGCTGCTGATCCTCTGGGCCGGTCCCGTGCAGGCGGAATCGCCTCCGCTGGCGCCGGGCGAGACGCGGCTGATGATCCTGCACGATCACGGCAACCCGGTCGTGGCCGAGATGGTCCGCCTGACCCTGCGCGGCGAATACGACCTGACCGTCTCGCTGGAGGATCTCAAATTCCCCAGTTCGGACGCCTATGACTGGATGCAGATCGACCGCGACCGCTGGTTCCAGGAACGCATCGGCGGGCGGATGATCCAGATCTTCGAACGCGACATCGCGCTGTTTCCGCGCCAGGCCGGGGACCTGTCGCTTGGCCCCCTGGTCCACGATCTGACCCACATCACCCGGGGCGGCGCGCGCGAACAGATTAGCGTGACCTCGGGCCCGGCGCGGCTGACCGTGAAGCCCTTCCCCCATGATAGCCGCCCCCTGACCGCCCGCACGATGGTCCTGACCGACGAGCTGTCGGCCCCTCCGGGTCGGCTGCTGCCGACCGACATCCTGACCCGCCGCGTCACGATCGAGGCCTTGGGCGCGATGGCCAATCACCTCCCGCCCCGTCCCGACATCAGCCAGCCCTGGCTGATCAGCTTCACCCTGCCCGAGATCCGAGAGACCACCCCGACCCCGCAGGGACCGGTGTCGCGCGTGGTCTGGGAATGGCAGATGCGCCCCCGCACCGGCGAGCCGGGCGTGCTGCCGGCCGTGCCCGTCGTCTGGTTCGACACCGAGGCCCGCCGGGTCGAGGTCGCGGCGATGAAGCCCATCCCCTTCGGCTTTGCGGGCTTCACCACCTCCTCGGGGGTGCCCTTCGGGATGGAGCCGGGCTGGGCGATGGCGGGGCTGGCGGCCTTGGGCTTCGGGGCGGGGCTGCTGGCGGTGCTGCGGCGCCGGCTGCCCGATCTGCGCCACAGGCTGCGGGGGCTGCGCCCCAACCCCCATGCGGGCGCCCTGCGCACGGCGGCCGCCCAAGGCGACCTGCCAGCGCTGCGCGCGGCCGCGGCCGATCATCTGGCGTGGCGGGGCGCGGACAGCCCCGCGCATCGCCGCCTGCTGGCCCTGCTGGACCGGCAGATCTATCAGCCCGCGCAGGACGGCGCCTTCGACGCGCAGGGCTGGCTGGCCCGGTATCTGCGGCAGCGGGCCTGACCGCCGCGCCCTTCCGGCTTGACCTGCGGCGGCGGGGGCGGCATTCAGGGCGCTGATGGTTCCCGGCCAAGCCACGCGCGGCCGGGTGAAAAGGGAACACGGTGCGGTGTAGCCAACAGGCGCCAAATCCGTGACTGCCCCCGCAACTGTAAGCGGCGAGCGTCCCCCGATGCCACTGCGCCCCACCGGGTGCGGGAAGGCGGGGGAGGTCACGACCCGCGAAGTCAGGAGACCTGCCATCGAACCAGACGACCACCGGGCGGGGTGTCCCGGAAGGAGATTTCGATGGATGATTCCTCGCGCCGGCCCCTGGCCGCGCCTGACCCTGTGTTGCCGTTTTCGGCGGCGATCCCGCCTGCGGTCCAGCTGTCGGGTGTCAGCTGGGCGCCCCCCCGGGGCCCGCGGATCCTGTCGGATCTGAGCTTCGCGGTCCCGCAGGGCCAGATTGTGGCGATCTGCGGGGCGAACGGGGCGGGCAAGACCTCGCTTCTGCGGCTGATCTATCGCCATCACGCCCCGCAGCAGGGCACCGTCCGGCTGATGGGGCGCGACCTGTGGCAGATGGGCGCCGCCGAGGCCGCGCGCTGCATGGCCGCCGTCCTGCAGGAGCAGCCCACCGATTTCGCCCTGACCGCCCGGCAGATCGTGGCGCTTGGCCGCCTGCCGCACCGGCGCGGATGGGCGGCCGGATGGGCCGGTCCCGACCCTGCCGATGCCCCCCGCATCGCGGCGGCGCTGGAGCGGATGGACGTGACGCCCCTGGCCGACCGCGCCTTCGGCAGCCTGTCGGGCGGCGAGCGCCAGCGCGTCGCGGTCGCCCGGGCCTTGGCGCAAGAGCCGCGCGTGATCGTGCTGGACGAACCCACCAACCACCTCGACATCCGCCACCAGCTGGAACTGCTGGCCCTGCTGCGCGGCCTGGGCCTGACGGTGATCGCCACGCTGCACGACCTGACGCTGGCCGCCCGCTTCGCCGACCGCATCCTTGTCCTGTCCGAGGGGCGCATCCTGGCCGACGGCCCGCCCGACGCCGCGCTGACCGAGGCCGTGCTGGCCCGCGCCTTTCGCGTGGGCGCCCGGATCGACCGCTCGGGCCCCGCGCCGCGCTTTTCCTTCCATCTGTGACGATCTCCGAAAGGACCGCCCCGTGATCCGCTCGTCCCTTGCCGCCCTGCTGCTGTCGGCCCCCGCCGCGCTGGCCCATCCCGTGACCGTGCAAAGCTGCGACCGTCAGGTGACCTTCGACGCGGCCCCGGCGCGCGCCGTGTCCAACGACGTGAACCTGACCGAGATGATGCTGGTCCTGGGCCTGCGCGACCGGATGGTGGGCTATACCGGCATCTCGGGCTGGAAGACGCTGGACGACCGGACGCGCGACGGCGTGGCCGAACTGCCCGAGCTGTCGGCCCGCTATCCTAGCAAGGAGGTGCTGGCCGGGGCGGGCACGGATTTCTTCTTCGCGGGCTGGAACTACGGCATGACGGTCGGCGGCGAGGTCACGCCCGACACGCTGGCCCCCTTCGGCATCGCCGTCTACGAGCTGACCGAAAGCTGCATCCATCTGGGCCCGCGAAACGCATCCGGCATGGAGGACATGTATGGCGACATCCTCAACCTGGGCCGCATCTTCGGGGTCGATGACCGCGCGCAGGCGCTGGTGGACGGATGGCGCACCGAGCTGGCGGCGCTGACCGAAGGGGCGGAGCGCGGAGCCCCGCTGCGCGTCTTCGTCTATGACAGCGGCACCGAGGCGCCCTTCACGGCCGGCGCGCATGGCATGCCGACCGCGCTGATCGAGGCCGCGGGCGGGCGCAACATCATGGACGACCTGCCCAAGAGCTGGGCCGAGATCAGCTGGGAGCCGGTGGCCGACCGCGATCCGCAGGTCATCGTGATCGTCGACTATGGCGACGTGACGGCGGACCAGAAGATCGACTTCCTGCGGACCAATCCCGCACTGGCGGGGATCGACGCGGTCCGGAACGACCGCTTCGTCGTCCTGGACTATGTCGAGGCGACGCCCGGCCCCCGCAACATCCGCGCCGTCGAGAAGCTGGTCGCGGGCTTTTCGGGGGACTGAGCGATGGCCGACACCACCGCGATCCTGACCGCGCAGCGCCGGGGGCTGAGGCTGGGCCTGGGCACCGTCCTGGTGACGGTGCTGGTCATGGCCATCGGCATGGCCGTGTCGGTGGGGGCGGTCGCGGTGCCCCTGTCCACGGTCTGGGGCGTGGTGCTGGACCGCCTGGTGCCGGGCCTGGTCACTCCGGACTGGAGCGCGGGACAGGCCAGCATCGTCTGGCAGATCCGCCTGCCCCGCGCGATCCTGGCGGGGCTGGTGGGCGCGGGTCTGGGCCTGGTGGGCGCGGCGCTGCAGGCGGTGACGCGCAACCCGCTGGCCGATCCGCATCTGCTGGGGATCTCGTCGGGCGGGGCCTTCGGGGCGATCGCGGCGCTGCTTCACACGGGGATGTTCCTCGGCGCGCTGACCGTGCCGGTGATGTCCTTCGGCGGCGCGCTGCTGGCCACGGTGCTGGTCCTGGGCACGGCGCGGATGGCGGGGGCGGGCAGCGCCGACCGGCTGGTCCTGACCGGCGTGGCGGTCAGCTTCGTCATCATGGCCTGCGCCAACATCCTGATCTTTCTGGGCGATCCGCGCGCCACGCATACGGTGGTCTTCTGGATGCTGGGGGGCCTCGGTCTGGCGCAATGGTCCCATCTTCTGTGGCCGCTGGCCGTGCTGGTCCCCTGCGGGCTGTGGCTGTGGGCGCAGGCCGGGCGGCTGAACGCCATGAGCCTGGGCGACGAGACCGCCGCCAGCCTGGGGCTGGAGGTCGGGCGCTTTTGCCTGACCGTTTTCGTGGCGGGGGCGCTGATCACCGGGATCATGGTGGCCTTTTCAGGACTGATCGGGTTCGTCGGCCTGATGATGCCGCATCTGGTGCGGCTGGTCCTGGGGGGCGAAAATGCCCGGGTGCTGCCGGGCTCGGCCTTCGCGGGCGCGGTCTTCCTGATCTGCGCCGATGCGCTGGCCCGGGTGGCGATGGCCCCCGAGGACATCCCCATCGGCGTCGTCACCGGCCTGATCGGCGGGGTGTTCTTCCTGTGGATCATGTCCCGCCGCCCGTGATCCGCCGCCGCTGACCCCTCGATGCGAACGGCCTTGCCGCAGGGGCGGCAGGCGCCTAGACCGGAGGCAGCCCCAAGGGTTGCACGCCGGGCGGGCCGATCCGGATCACGGGGGCACGTCCCCGCGCGGGGCATCACCACGGCCAAGGACGACTGCGGATGTCATCACCAATCCCCCGCGCCCCGCAATGACGCAGCCCACGGCGCCCCGGTCCGATCTGACGGTCGCGGTCGAGGGCGACTGCCTGACGCTTGGCGGCGATCTGGTCGTCTGGTCCCTGCCCCGCCTGCCCGACACCCCTGCCGCGCGGATCGACCTGTCGGGCCTGTCGCGGATGGACACCGCCGGCGCGTGGGAGCTGGCGCAGCGCCGCGACCGGGGCGCCACGCTGAGCGGCCTTTCGGACCACCATCAGGGCCTTCTGGACACGGTGACGGCGGCCCTGCCGGAGGCGGATGATGCCCAGCCCGCCCCCGCCCGCTGGCGCCGCATCCTCGAGGCGACCGGCGTCCGGGTGATGGGCGCGCTGCGCTATCTGGTCGAGCTGGCCGAGTATCTGGGCCGCGTGCTGGCGGCCATGGCGCGGGGGCTGCGCCATCCCTCGCGCTTCCCGATGACAGCGCTGGTCCACCATGCGCAGGAGACCGGGCTGCGCGCCGTGCCCATCGTCGCCGTCATGTCCTTCCTGATCGGGGTGGTGCTGGCCTTCCAGGGATCGGACCAGCTGCGCCAGTTCGGGGCCGAGGTCTTCGTCGTCGACCTGATCGCCATTTCCATCCTGCGCGAACTGGGCATCCTGCTGACCGCCATCGTGGTGGCGGGGCGCACGGCCTCGGCGCTGACGGCCTCGATCGGGTCGATGAAGATGCGCCAAGAGATTGATGCCATGCGCACTTTGGGCCTGGACCCCGACCTGGTGCTGATCCTGCCGCGGGTGCTGGCGCTGGTCGTCATGCTGCCGATCCTGGGGCTGGTTTCGGCGCTGATGGGGCTGCTGGGCGGGGCGGTGATGTCCTGGGTCGAGCTGGGCATCTCGCCCTCGGTCTTTCTGGCGCGGCTCTCCGACGTCAGCGTGACCCACGCCATCGTGGGCCTCTCCAAGGCCCCGGTCTTCGCGGTCATCATCGGGGTGATCGGCTGCCATGCCGGGATGCAGGTCGGCAAGGATGCGGAATCGCTCGGGCGGATGACCTCGTCCGCGGTGGTCAGCGCGATCTTTGCGGTCATCATCGCCGATGCGGCCTTCTCGATCTTCTTCGCGCAGGTGGGGCTGTGAGCGAGGATCCCGTCGTCCGCGTCCGGGGGCTGCGCACCCAGTTCGGCACCCATGTCGTGCATGAGGGGCTGGATCTGGACCTGAGGCGCGGCGAGATCCTGGGCGTCGTCGGCGGATCGGGCACCGGCAAGTCGGTGCTGCTGCGCGCCATCGTGGGGCTGGAGGCCGCACAGGCGGGCGAGATCGACGTGCTGGGCCAGCGCATCGGCAGCCTGTCGGGTGCGGACAGGCGGGCGCTGGAACAGCGATGGGGCGTGATGTTTCAGGACGGCGCGTTGTTCTCGTCCCTGACCGTGCGCGAGAATGTCGAGGTGCCGCTGAACGCCGTTCCCGGCCTGACCGACGCGCAACGGCGGGGACTGGCAGAGCTGAAGGTCAGCATGGCCGGGCTGCCGTGGAAGGCCAACGAGAATTTCCCCTCGGACCTCTCGGGAGGGATGCGTAAGCGGGCCGGGCTGGCCCGCGCGCTGGCGCTGGACCCCGAGATCCTGTTTCTGGACGAACCCACCGCCGGGCTGGACCCGATCGGCGCCACCGCATTCGACAGGCTGATCGTCACGCTGCGCGACGCGCTGAACCTGTCGGTCTTTCTGGTCACGCATGACCTGGACACGCTGCATGCCTGCTGCGACCGCGTGGCCGTCCTGGCCGAACGCAAGGTCCTGACGACCGGCACCATGGACGAGATGCTGGGCGTCGATCACCCTTGGGTGCATGAATATTTCCACGGCCCCCGGGCGCGTGCCGCCGTGAAGAAGGACTGACGCGATGGAAACCAAGGCCAATTACGCCCTGATCGGCGCCTTCACCCTGGCGGGGTTCCTGGGGATCCTGGGCTTCGTTTTGTGGTTCGCGCAGCTGCAGCTGGACCGGCAGTTCGCCTATTACGACGTCTATTTCCCCGAGGTCTCGGGGCTTGGCCCCTCGTCCGAGGTGCGCTTTGCCGGTCTGGCGGTGGGCCGGGTCGTCGACATGCAGCTGGCGCCGGACAATCCGCTGCCGGTCCGGGTCCGGCTGGAGGTGACACTGGACACGCCCATCCGTGCCGACAGCACGGCCGCGCTGGAGGTGCAGGGCGTCACCGGCGTGGCGCTGGTCGCGGTCAGCGCCGGATCGTCCCGCACGCCCCTGCTGCGCGATGCGGACACGTCCGAGGTGCCGGTCATCGCCTCCAGCCGCTCGGCGCTGCAGACGCTGACCGACGAGGGACCGCAGATCATCGAGCGCCTCGGTCTGGTGGCCGAGCAGCTGACCCTGATCCTTGGAGAGGAAAATCAGGCCCGTGTGACGGCAATCCTCGACAATGTCGAACGGTCCAGCGGCAATCTGGATCAGGCGCTGGACGATGTGGCGACGGCGACCCAAGCCATCTCGACCGCCGCCACGGGCATCGCGGCCTTCGGCGGGCAGATGGACGGGCTCAGCCGCAGCGCGGGCACCACGCTGGACCGCTTTGCCGACGCCGCCACCCGGGCCGAGACGACGCTGGCCGCCGCGACCGCCACGCTGGAGGGGGTGGACGGCTATGTCTCGGGCGACCTGACGACCCTGACCCAGCAGCTGGAACGCAGCGCCGCCGGGCTGACCACGCTGACCGAGCGCGCCGATGCCAGCCTGGACGGGCTGGACACCGCGCTGGCCTCGGGGACACGGGCCTTCGACGCAGCCGAGACGGTCGTCACCCGCGACCTCGCCCCGGTGGCCGGTGATCTGCGCGCCACGCTGGCCGCGCTGAACGGCGCGCTGGCCCGCCTGCCCGACGACCTGCCGCAGATCAGCGCCAGCCTGCGCCAGGCGGCGGACGCGGCGTCGGCGGCCTTCACCTCGCTGCGCGGGGTGGTCGAGGGCGCGGGCGGGCCGGTCCAATCCTTCGCGGGCGAGACGCTGCCCCAGATCGGCCGTCTCAGTCAGGACATGCGCGCGCTGGTCGAGAACATGAGCCAGCTTGTCTCGACCCTACGCCGCGACCCCACGCAGCTTCTGTCCGGCCCCCGGACCCCCGAATTCCGCAGATGAGGTTACCCATGCGCCTGCCCCTGATCCTGCTGATCGCGACCCTGCCGGGCTGCGGCGCGCTCTCCGCCCTGCAGGGAGAGCCCGACCGCGACCTGTTCGAGCTGCGCCCGCCCCCGGCTTTTACCTGCAGCCGCTCGCGGGTGGGGGAACTGGTGGTCGAGCCGCCCAAGGCCCGCGCCACGCTGGACAGCAACCGCATCATGATCCGCCCCTCGGCGCTGCAGACGCAATACCTGCCGGATGCCGAATGGGGCGACACCGTGCCCGCGATGCTGCAGCGCCTGCTGGTGCAAAGCCTGGGCGCGACGGGCGCCTACGGCCATGTGGGCCGCGCGCCCCTGGGTCTGTCGGGCGACGTGGCGCTGATCAGCGAGATCGGCGACTTCAACGCCGAGCTGGCCCCCGAGGGCGCCCTGGTGCGCCTCACTGTCGAGGCGCAGATGGTCAGCGAGATGGACGCCCAGGTCGTCTCTCGCGCCAGCTTCTCGGCTGCGGTCCCTGCCGCCGGCACCCGCACCGCCGATCTGATCCCGGCCTTCGACACGGCCTCGCAGCAGCTGGTCGCGCAGATGACGGAATGGGCAGTCCGCGCCTCGGGCGTCGGTCCCGGCGGCTGCAGCTGACGGGCGTCACGCAAAATTAACGAACCGCCGCTAAAGCCGACGATGCCCCTGTTACCGCAAAGGATTTCCTGCCCATGCGCGTTCTCGTCTTCAATGCAGGCAGTTCCAGCCTGAAGTTCGGCCTGTTCGACGGCGACCGGCAGGTCTTCAAGGGCAGCTTCGACCGCTTCCGCGAGGGGGGCTGCGATGTGGCCTTCGAGGGCGCGGACGGTCCGCCCGAACAGGGCCGGGCGCCGCATGCCGATCTGGCGGCGGCCATCGCGGCGGTGCCGGGCGTTCTGGCCGAACGCGGCCTGGCGGGGATCGACGCGGTGGGCCACCGGCTGGCGCATGGCGGGACCGAATTCACCGGCCCGGCGAAGATCGACGAGGCCGTCATCGCCCGGATCGAGGCGCTGACGCCGCTGGCGCCGCTGCACAACCCCGCCATGCTGGAGGGGCTGCGCCTGGCCTCGCACATTTGGCCCGATGTGCCGCAGGTCGCGGTCTTCGACACCAGCTTTCATTTGACCAACCCGGCCCGCGCCACCACCTATGCCGTGCCCGCCGCCTGGCGCGACGCCGGGCTGCGCCGCTTCGGCTTTCACGGCACCTCGCACAAATACGTGGCGCAGCGGGCAGCCGAGGCGCTTGGCCAGCCGTTGTCCGACCTGCGGATCATCAGCGTGCATCTGGGCAACGGCGCCAGCGCCTGCGCGGTGCAATACGGGGCCAGCATCGACAGCTCGATGGGCATGACGCCCTTGGAGGGGCTGGTGATGGGCACCCGCTCGGGCGACATCGACCCCGGGGCCTTCGGATTCCTGCAGCGCCATCTGGGGCTGGACGTGGCGGCCATCGAAGCCGCCCTTTATTCCGACAGCGGGCTGAAGGGGCTGACCGGCAGCCCGGACATGCGCGATGTCGAGGATCGCGCCGCCGCGGGCGATGCGGCGGCGCAGCTGGCGATCAACCTCTATGCCTATCGGGTGCGCAAGTATCTGGGCGGCTATGCGGCGGCGATGGGCGGCGTGGATGCGGTCGTCTTCACGGGGGGCATCGGGCAGAACTCGGCCTCGATGCGGCGGCGGATCTGCGACGGGCTGTCCTTCATGGGGCTGATGCTGGACGATGACCGCAACCGCGCGCCCGACCTGTCCGACCGCGCCGCGCCGCAGATCCAGGCGCAGGGCAGCCGCGTGGCCGTGGTGGTGACCGAGACGGCCGAGCAGCTGATGATCGCGCACGAGGTCCGTACGCTGCTGGACCGTCCCGCCCTGACCCCGCGCCCGGTCCCGGTCGCCGTGTCGGGTCGCCACGTGCATCTGTCGGCCGAGACGGTGCGCGCGCTGTTCGGCGCCGATTATCGCCTGACCGAGGGCGCGCCCCTGCGCCAGCCCGGCAACTGGGTCGCCGAGGAGCGTGTGACGCTGGAAGGCCCCAAGGGCCGGCTGGAGCGCGTGGCGATCCTGGGTCCGCTGCGCCCGCGCACCCAGATCGAGGTGTCGCGCACCGACAGCTTCGCCTTGGGCATCGACGCCCCCGTCCGCAACAGCGGCCAGCTGGAGGGGACGCCAAAGGTCCGCCTGATCGGCCCGCAGGGCGCGTTCGAGACGGACGGCCTGATCGTCGCGGCCCGCCATGTCCACACCAACCCCACCGACGCGGCGGCGATGGGCCTGTCGGATGGCGAGATGGTCGAGATCGAGGTGCAAGGCGCGGACGGCCGGGGCCTGGTCTTTGCCCATACGCTGGTGCGCGTCGCCGCCGGCACGGTGACCGAGATGCATATCGACACCGACGAGGCCAATGCCGCCGGCATCTCGGGCCATGTCGACGGCGCCGTGGTGCCGCATGTGCAGGCACTGCCGAAGGGCTGACGGGGAGGTTGGGGGGGGCGTGTCCGGCGCCCTTGGTGGTCGCCTCGGCGCGGCCCTGTCGGCCTGACCCGCGCGTTGCCCGGCAATCATGTCGGGCAGCGAGGCGGGGGCGGATCGTCGGAGCGCCAGCGTCAGGCGCCCGATGCGGGTGCCGACACCATCAAGGCCTTGCGATGGCGGGGCTTGGGGCGACCGCGACGTCCTGCGTCAGGAACGCCCCTCGGACGCCCGGTCCTTTCGCACACGCGCAGTCGTGACGGGACAGGGCTGGCCGTCGAAGAAGACCTGCAGGATCCGTTCGAAGACCTCCCCGCCCCCCGCCCCCGCGAACAGCGTCGCGGAGGAGCGCAGCTTGGCGGCGTCGATCGACCCGAAGATGCCTTCGGCAGAGCTGTCCTCATGCGCCAGCACGGCGCCGGCGCAGGCCCGCAGGCGCGGGCCCAGGACCGGATGAGCCAGATAGCGCCGCGCCTCGTCCAGATCCGCGATGCCGTAATGCCGCGCCATGGAGGATTGCCCCAGCCCGCGCAGCTGCGGGAAGATGAACCACATCCAGTGGCTCTGCTTGCGGCCCCGGGTCAGCTCGGCCAGCGCGATGTCATGGCCGTCCTTCTGCGCGGCCACGAAGCGGTCCAGTGCGGCGGGGTCGTCGGTCTGGGACTGGCGGGGCATGGGGGGCTCCTTCTGAAGGTCCGGATGAGGTGACAGGGCGGTCTAGGCGCGGGGTCAGCGGTGCGGCAGCTCGGGCCGGATACGGGCGGCGATGATGCTGCACAGCACCACCATCAGCGCGCACCATGCACCCAGAAACAGGCATTGCGTCGGAAAATCGACCCCGGCATCGATCAGAAGTCCGGTGATCCCGGGCCCGATGGCGGTCGAGATCACCATGATCGTCGTGGCCAGCGACCGGATCGCGCCCAGATGGGCGGTGCCGTAGAGCACGGGGAACAGCACGCCCCACAGCGACCCGGCCATGCCCTGGGTGATCCCCACCACCGCCAGCGCGACATACCAGCCTGCGACACCCTCGGCCGGGCCGATCAGGGTCACGCCGATCCCCATCGGCAGGACCAGAAGCGGCAGCAGCCGCAGCGCGCCGAAGCGGTCCGCCGCCCATCCCGCCCCGAAGGCCGCCAGGATAGTCGTCACGCCGAAGGCCGTGTAGCCCGGCGCCATCTGGGTCAGGGTCCAGCCCTTGACCTGCGCGACATGGGCCTGATGGAAGAAGATCACCGTCGCGATGAAGCCCGGCGTCAGCAGCACCGGCAGCAGCGCGGGCAGCAGCCAGTGGCCCGCCGCATCGCGCCTGCGCCATTGCCGCCCCTGCAGGCCCGGCCGCTCGACCCGGGCGGCGTGAAGGACCGGGTCGCGCCCCTCGGACAGAAGGATCGCCAGCAGCGGCGCGACGACCAGCAGCAGCACCGCCGCGACGACCAGCCAGGTGGCCTGCCACCCGACCGCGCCGATCAGCAGCACGACCAGCAGCGGCACGACGATCTCTCCGGCGGGATGGCCCAGATTGGTGATCGACACGGCTTGCCCGCGCCGCGCCTCGAACCAGCGGCCCATGGCGGTCATCGCGATATGGCTGAACATCCCCTGCCCGCAGAAGCGCAGCCCGAACAGCACGATCCCGAGCGCCAGCACCGAGGGCGCCTAGGCCATCCCGATCGCCGCCGCCCCGAAGATCAGCGCGGCCAGCGGGGCCAGCCGCGACAGGGGCACGCTGTCGGCCAGCGATCCCTTCCAGAACATCAGCGCCGCCGCCGCCAGCGTGGCCACCGTGTAGAGGCTGCCCCAGCTGCCATCCGTCAGCCCGTGGCGGTCCTTGATGAACTCGGCGAACAGCGAGATGAACCAGGTCTGCCCGAAGGCCGAGGCGAAGGTCAGCAGCAGCCCGGCCCCCAGCCAGCGAAGATTGTCGCGAAGAAACGGGATCATGCGCAGGGACCGATCGGGGGCTGGGGCGGGAAAGATGCAGGGAGTGCAAGCCCGCATCTGTGGCATGACGGCGGCGGCCCTGCAATTGCTCAAGACCCCCGCACCCGCGGGACGCGGCGCCCGACCTTCGGGGCGCCGCCCGGGCGGTCTCAGCGATACATCAGGACCGGGATCCTGACGGCCTGGACCATCGTGGTGGTGGTCGATCCGATGATCAGGCTGCGGATGCGGGAATGGCCGTAGGCGCCCATGACCAGCAGGCCGAAGCCCTCGGCGGAGGCCACCGACTGCAACACGTCCTCGGGCTCGCCCGGCGCGATCCGCGTGTCTGCGGTCAGGCCCGCGGCCCCCAGGATGCGCACTGCATCGTCCAGCTTGCCGCGCAGCGCGGGCGTGGGCTCGCCCACATAGAGCAGCGTGATCTGCAGCCCCTGGAAGACCGGGCTGACCGACATGCGCTGGACCGCCTTCTGGGCCGAGGCGCTGCCGTCGAAGGCCACCAGCACGCGGCCGATGGGCGCGAAGGCGCGCGAGGCCACGAAGACCGGGACCTTGGAGGCGCGCACGATGCGTTCCAGGTTCGAGCCCAGATGCGCCGTGGCGTATTCCGCCCCCTCGCCACACTTGCCGATGACGATGGCGCGCAGGTCGGGCTCGGCCTCCTGGACGGCCTCCAGGATGTCGCCCTTGCGCAGATGCGGGGTGACCTGGCCCACGCCCTTTGCCTGCAGGATCGCCTGCGCATCCTCCAGGATGGCGCGGCCCCGGGCCTGGGCAAGCCGGGCGCGGCTTTCGTCGGCGCTGGCCAGCTCCTCCAGCAGGGCCGAGCGGGCGCCGAGCGTCAGCGCCCCGGACAGGTTCTGGGTCGACCCGATTTCGCGCCGGCCCAGCACGTGCATCACGTCGACCGAGGCCCTCAGGCGGGCCGCGATCCAGGCGGTGTGGTGGCAGACGCTTTCCGAATAGGCCGAGCCGTCGACCAGTGCGAGTATTCTGTCGGTCATGATCTTCCCTCCCTCAATGCGACATCAGCTTGTCGAGCGCGCCGGGCTTGTCGTGGATGGCCAGCCTGTCGACCAGCGTCTCGGACGCTTCGTTCATGCCGATCAGCTCGACCTCGGCCCCGTCGCGGCGGAACTTGAGGATCGCCATGTCCAGCGCCTGCACGGAACTGATGTCCCAGATATGCGCGCCGGTGACATCGATGACGACTTTCTCGACCGCCTCCTTGAAGTCGAAGGCCTCGGCGAAATCCTCGGCTGAGCCATAGAACAGCTGCCCCTCGACCCGATAGGTGCGGGTGCGCCCGTCCTGGGACAGACTGGAGCGGATGCGGAACAGCTGCGCGATCTTGGCGGCGAAGAAGATCCCCGACAGCATTACGCCGACCAGCACGCCGATGGCCAGGTTGTGGGTGTAGACCACCGTCACCACCGTCGCGATCATCACCACCGAGGAGGACCGGGGATGGGTCCTCAGGTTGCCGATCGAGGACCAGCTGAACGTGCCGATCGACACCATGATCATGATCGCGACCAGCGCCGGCATCGGGATCCGCGCGACAAGATCGCCCAGGCCCACGACCAGGATCAGCAGCACGACGCCTGCGGTGAAGCAGGACAGCCGCCCGCGCCCGCCGGATTTGACGTTGATGATCGACTGCCCGATCATCGCGCAGCCCGCCATGCCGCCGATGAAGCCGGTGGCGGTGTTGGCGATGCCTTGGCCGATGCATTCCTGGTTGCGGTCGGACTTGGTGTCGGTCAGGTCGTCAACGATGTTCTGCGTCATCAGGCTTTCCAGCAGCCCTACGATGGCCACGGCGATCGAATAGGGCAGGATGATCTGCAGCGTGGTCAGGTTCAGCGGGATGTCCGGGATCAGGAAGACCGGCAGCGTGTCGGGCAGCGCGCCCATGTCGCCCACCGTGCGCACGTCCCAGCCCATCAGCGTGACCAGCAGCGTCAGCACGACGATGGTAACAAGCGGCGAGGGGATCGCCGTCGTCAGGCGCGGCACCAGGTAGATGATCGCCAGCCCCGCGGCCACCAGCGCATAGGTGAGCCAGGTGACGCCGGGCACCGACAGGTCCAGCTCGGTCAGCTGCGCCATGAAGATCAGGATTGCCAGCGCGTTTACGAAGCCGGTCATCACCGATTTCGAGACATAGCGCATGAAGCGCCCCAGCTTCAGCAGCCCTGCGCCGATCTGGATCAGGCCCGCCAGCACGGTGGCGGCCAGCAGATACTCCAGCCCGTGCTCGCGCACCAGCGTGATCATCAGCACGGCAGTGGCCGCGGTCGCGGCCGAGATCATCCCGGGCCGGCCGCCCACGAAGGCGATCAGCACGGCGATGGAGAAGCTGGCGTAAAGCCCCACGCGGGGGTCGACGCCGGCGATGATGGAAAAGGCGATGGCCTCGGGGATCAGGGCCAGGGCCACGACAAGTCCCGCCAGCAGGTCGCCGCGGATGTTGCCGAACCATTGGTTGCGGTATTCGGAAAGTGAGATCATGAATTATCCAAAACCCTGCATCGGCTGGCCATTCGAAAGGCGGTCCGGCATGTCTGTCTCAGGGTCGATCAAAGGATTGTCCGGCGGATCGGCGGCCGGAAGAGCCACCCGGGCTTTCACCGGGTCCTTGCGCTTGATCGTGTCATAGACGGAAAGGCGCCGCGGGATCAACCGGCTTGTTCCTGAAAATCGCCCTGCCGGACCCGGTCTGCCCGCATCGGGGCAGAAAGGACGGGGTCGCCCGGGCGGCACAGGGCACCGTCACCTGCCCCAGTTAGGGTCGGTTGGCCCGGTGGCGGGACGCAGTTTGCCGCAGCGCGGACGGCAGGATCAGATCAGGAAGATGTCGTCGGCGATGTCCTCGGCGGTCAGGCCGCGCCCGTCGAGGGCGATCCGGTCGCCGCCGCCGAAAAGCAGCACCACGCCCGACGACGTCTCGCGGATGACATCGCCATAGAACTCCGCGACCGAGCGGGACATCAGCGCATCGTCGATGAGCAGGCGGTCGATGCCCGGCTGATAGTCGGCGATCCGGTCGGCGCCGTCCCCCTCGTGGAAGACGAAGGTGTCGCGCCCGCTGCCGCCGACCAGCAGGTCGTTGCCGCGCGCGCCGATCAGGGTGTCGTTGCCCGCCCCCCCGCGCAGGGTGTCCGAGCCGGGACCACCGTGGAGATAGTCGAAGCCCGCGCCGCCATCCATCCGGTCATTCCCGGGGCCGCCCAGCAGGGTGTCGTGCCCCGCCCCGCCGGTCAGCGTATCGTTGCCGGCGCCGCCGCGCAGCAGGTCGTGGCCGTTGCCGCCGACAAGGCGGTCGTCGCCGCGCTGCCCGTCCAGCGTGTCGTTGCCATTGCCGCCCACCAGAAGATCGGCGCCCAGGCCGCCGATCAGCCGGTCATGGCCCGCGCCGCCGTACAGCGTGTCGTGGCCCGCACCGCCGGCCATCCAGTCGTCCCCGGCGCCGCCCCGGGCCAGGTCGGAGGTCGCGCCGAGGCGGAAATCATCCGCACCTGCCGTCCCCTCGACCGCACGCCCTCCGGGCGAGGACTGCCGCACGGCGCCGTCGAAGACCTCGTCCAGCCAGTCCCCCCGGCTGTCGACATCCGCGACCAGCGCGGGCTCGGCGGTCACCGGGAACAGCCCCGTGTCCAGCGCGGGCTGGCCCGTGGTGCGGCCGAAATTCTGCGTGGCCATCAGGACCGTGTGGCCCTGGAAATTCCCGACCTCCAGCCCGATGCCGATATATTCCATCCGGGGCGAGACGATGTTCTCGTAATGGCTGGGGCTGTCCATCAGGTTGCGGTGCAGCTGCCTGACCTCGTCGCGCAGATCGCCGCCGCCGCTGATCCCGACATAGGCCAGGTTCTCGGCCGTGCCCCAGCTTTGCCCGTACATGGGAAAGCCCGCCTGCTCGATCCGCGCGGAGGCGGAGGATCCCCTGGCGCCCGAATGCGAGAAGACGTCAGCATCCAGCATCCAGCGGCTGTGGGCATCGGCGGATTCGTTCAGCGACCGTGCGATCCGCAAGGGAGCCAGACCCAGATCGGCGCGGGTCTGGTTGACCAGGCTGACAAAATAGCGCTCGTCCGCGGTGGCAAGGCTCATCCGGGTGTCCCCTCTGAAAGACCGACGTGACACCGCGACGCGCGACTCATGCTCTGGTTGTTCTAGTCTAGACTTATGCTCGTGCACGGCAACGAGGTTTGGCCCGACCGTGGCCCGACTTACAGCGCATTCGACCGAATTTCCAGACACGGCTGCGGGAGCGGCGTCCGGATCCGGGATGGGCGGTCAGGGCCAGCCGTCAGGCCGTCCCCTCCCCGGCCAGCGCCTTGTCGACCGCCTCGCTGGCCTGGCCCTTGCGCGAGGTCAGGGGTGCCAGCAGCGTATAGAGCAGCGGGATCACCACGACGATCAGCACGCTGGAAAAGGCGAGCCCGCCCAGGATCACCAGCCCGATGGCGACCCGGCTTTCCGCGCCCGCGCCGGTGGCCAGCACCAAGGGCACGGCGCCCAGCAGGGTCGAGGCCACGGTCATCATGATCGCGCGCAGACGCGAGGTGGCGCCCTCGATCGCCGCCTCGCGGACATCCTTGCCCTCGTCGCGCAGCTGGTTGGCGAACTCGACGATCAGGATGCCGTTCTTGGCCATCAGGCCGATCAGCAGCACCATCCCGACCTGGCTGTAGATGTTGAGCGATTGCCCCGTCAGGAACAGAGTTCCGAGCGCGCCCGTGACCCCGAGGGGGATGGGCAGGATGATGATCAGCGGATGGACAAAGCTTTCGAATTGCGCCGCCAGCACCAGGAAGACGATCAGGACCGCCAGCCCGAAGGCAAAGATCAGCGCGCCGGACGAATCCTGCAGTTCTCGGGCCTGGCCGTCCAGGGTCATGGTCGCCTCGACCGGCAGCTCCTCGGCGGCGGCCTCCTCGACGAAGGCGATGGCGCTGCCCAGATCGTAGCCGTCGGCCAGACCGGCCGACAGCTCGACCGAGGGAAGGCGGTCGAAGCGGTAGAGGGCGGGCGGCCCGGCATCGTCCTCGATCGTCACCAGCCCGGCCAAGGGGACCAGCTGGCCCGAATCCGTGCGGATGAAGCTGGCTTGGATGTCCTGCGGCGAGACGCGGTCGGCATCCTCGGCCTGCACGATCACCGGATACTGGCGGCCATCCTCGGTGAACTCGCTGACCTCGGCCGAGGCGAACAGCACCTGCAGCGCCTCGGACACGTCCGCCGCATCCAGGCCCAGGTCGCGGACCCGGTCGCGATCCACCGTCACGCGATAGCCGGGCTGGTTCGGCTCGTAGGCGTTCTGGACGTTCACCAGTTGGTCGTTGCCCTCCATTGCCCGCTGCATCAGGGTGGCCCATTCGATCACCTCGGCGCGGTTCGGGCCGCCCACTTGGATCTGCAGCGGGCTGCCCGCGCCGCGCAGGCCCAGGCCCGCCGGGCTGTCCACGCGGATGTCCGCGGCGCTGATCTGCTGCAGCCGGGGTTCGATGCGGTCGATCACCTCGAACTGCGATTCGTCCCGGTCGCCCCATTCCGCCAGCCGGACGATCACGAAGGCGCGGTTCAGATCGCCGTAGCGGCCCACGATGGAGGTGATGCCGGTGGCGCTGCCGTCCTCGATCAGGGGCTGCAGGATCGTCTCGACTTCGGTCACGACCGCATCGGTATAGCTGAGGTTCACGCCGATGGGTCCGTCGACATTGATGAAGAAGATGCCGCGGTCCTCCTCAGGCGTCAGCTCCGACGGCAGCCGGTCGAAGAGCGGCCATGACAGCGCGCCCAGAAAGGCCACCACGCCCAGCACCAGCCACGGCAGCGCCAGCACCATCCCCAGCAGCTTGCGGAACCCCGTCTCGACGGCGGCAAAGACGCGGTCCACGAGGCGCCCGAACCAGCCCGGCGTCTGGTCCTTGCGCAGAAGCCGCGAGGCCAGCAGCGGCGCCAGCGACAGGGCGACGAAGCTGGACACGATCACCGCGACGGCCAGGGTGATGCCGAATTCGGTGAACAGGCGCCCCGCCTCGCCCTCCAGCAGCGAGATGGGGACGAAGACCGAAACGAGGACGGCGGTGGTCGCGATGACCGCGAAGGTCACCTGACGCGATCCGTTGGCGGCGGCGGCCAGGGGGTCCTCGCCATTTTCCACCCGGCGCTGGACGTTCTCCAGCACGACGATGGCGTCGTCGACGACCAGACCGATGGCCAGGATCAGCGCGAAGAGCGTCAGGATGTTGATCGAGAAGCCGAACAGCGCCAGCCCCGCGCAGGCGCCCACGACGGCGACCGGGATCGTCACCGCCGGGACCAGCGTCGCGCGCAGCGAGCCCAGAAACAGTGCGATCACCGCGACGACCAGGGCGGTGGTGATGCCCAAGGTGACCAGCACCTCGCGGATCGAGGCGCGGATGAAGACGGCGTCGTCGCTGGCGACGGTCAGCTGGGTCCCCGGCGGCAGGCTGGCGCGCAGGTCGGGCAGCAATGCCTCGACCGCGGCCGAAATCTCGACCGTGTTCGATTGCGACTGGCGCAGGACCGACAGGCCCACCGCCGACTGGAAATCGGCGCGCAGGATCGAGCTGTCATCCTCGACGCCCCGTTCCACCCGCGCGACCTCGCCCAAGGTCACCGGGAAATCCGCCGTCCCGCCGACCGAGATGCTTTCGAATTCCGCCGGTTCGGACAGCCGCGTGTCGGTGCGGATTTGGAACTGGCGCGAGGTCGTCTCCAGCGCCCCGGCGGGCAGTTCGATGTTGTTGCGCTCCAGCGCCTCGATAACCTCGGAGGTGGTGACGTTGCGGGCCGCCAAGGCGCGGCGGTCCAGCCAGATGCGCATGGCATAGGCCTGCTCGCCCTCGATGGTGACATCGGCCACGCCGTTGATCGTGGCGATCCGGTCGACCAGATAGCGGTCCGCGAAATCCGTCAGGTCCGAGGCCGACTGCCGTTCGCTGGTCAGGCTGAGGCGGATCACCGGGTCGCCCTGATCGTCGCTTTTCGCCACGGTCGGATCCTCGGCCTGCAGCGGCAGGTCGCCCGAGATCCGGGCCACTTCGGCCCGCACGTCATTGGCGGCGACGTCGATGTCGACGCCGGTCTCGAACTCGATCACCGTCCGGCTGTTGCCGCGCGCGCTGTCCGACGAGATGGTGCGGATGCCCGAGATGCCCGACACCGCGCCCTCGATCACCGTGGCGATCTCGGCATCGACCACCTCGGGGGCGGCGCCTTCATAGGGCACGTTGATGGTGACATTCGCGGTGTCCACGTCGGGCAGTTCGCGCACCGGCAGCGACAGGACCGCCGCGGTGCCGCCGACCAGGATCAGCAGGTTGGCGACGATGGCCAGGACGGGGCGGCGCAGGCACAGTTCCGACAGGGTCATTGGCGGGTCCCGTCGGCGGCGGCGGTGTCGGCCGTCTCCTCCTCAGGAGCTTCGCCACCCTCGTCCTCGGGTTCGACCGCGTCGCCGTCCTCGATGGCTTGCAGGCCGGTGGTGATCACCGTCTCGCCCGCCTCCAGCCCCTCCAGGATCTCGACCGCGCCATCCTGCAGCAGGCCGGTCCGCACGGTCCGTTCGCGCGCCTGGCCCTCCTCGGGGACGAAGACGATGGCCTCGTCGCCGATATTCACGATGGCCAGTTCCGGCACGGTGACCGAAGTCCGGGTCTCCAGCGTCAGGTCGACATTCATCAGCATGCCCGTGGTCAGCGTCCCGTCCGCATTGTCGAACAGCCCGCGCACCTCGAAGAAGCGCGCGACCGGATCGATCCGCGTGCCGACGGTGGACAGCTCGCCCGTGAAGACCCGGTCGCTGCCCGCGCCGGTGGCCTGCAGCGCCTGCCCCGTCTCGACCTGCAGGAACAGGGATTCGGGCAGGTTGAAGATGATCTCGATCCGCGACAGGTCGTCCAGCGTCGTGATCACGTCGGTGGGCTCCAGCCGACGGCCGGTCTCGATGTCGGTCAGCCCCACCGTGCCCGCGAAGGGCGCGGTGATCCGACGGTCGTCGACCTCGATCCGGGCGGCGTCCAGTTCGGCCTGCGCCAGGTCCAGATCGGCCAGCGCCGTGTCCAAGGACGCATCCGCCGCCACGTTGCGGTCCGACAGCTCGCGCGTCCGGTCCGCCGTCGCCTGCGCGTCCCCAAGCCGCGCCTCGACCTGCCGCAGGGCGGCGCGTTCGGCCCGGTCGTCCAGCTGGACCAGGCCGTACCCTGCCTCGACCCGCGTGCCGCTCGGGATGTCGAAGGAGGCGACCACCCCCGCCGTGCGCGGCAGGATGTCGCCCGAGCGGATGGCCCGCGTGTTCCCGACCGCCGAGAACTGCTCGACGATCTCGGCCTCTTCGGCCAAGGCGGTGCGGACCGTCTGAGCCTCGGGGCCCGCATCGCCCTCGTCGCCGGCCTCCTCGCCCATGATCCGGTCGACCATCGGCCCGCCGAAGCCAAGTGCCGCGCCGATCCCCAAGGCGACCGCCAGCACGCACGTGATCGCCAAGATGCCCTTGCGCATGCGTTTTTCCCCTTGTGCGGCACAATCGCCGCGTCACCGGGGCAAGTCATGTTCCCCGCAAGAGTTCCTGCCGGGATCTCTACGATTGCGTTACGGATCCGGTGCCTGCCCCCGGGTGGAGCAACCGGGACTGGCCTCTGCCGCAGACAGGACCGCCGTCGCGTGACACTTGGCCGCATCGCCGCGTCGGGCGGGGCGGCACCCGCCCGCGCCTGCGGTGGACAAACCCGGGCAACTCTCCTATGCGAACGACCGAACACGACCTTTCAGTGAGCATTTCCGACATGTCCAGATCCGTCGAGACGACCGCCACCGACGACCCGATGGCGCCTGCGGAGCTGGTGCCTGCGGAGCTGGTCCGCGCCTGTCACGCCCACCATGACCGCCTCGCGCTCTGCGACCGGGATCACCGGCTGAGCTATGGCCAGCTGGCGGAGTTCGTCCAGGTGCTGCAGGGCCAGCTGTCCGGCGACGGTCCCGTGGCGCTGTTCGGCGCCCCCGGCAGCCTGCTGGCGGCGGCGGCGGTGACCTGCGTCATCGGCGGGCGGCCCTTCGTGCATCTGGATCCCGCCATGCCGCAGGCGGTGCTGACCAACATCGTCGCCGAGCTTGGGGTCGCGACCATCGTGACCTGCCAGCCCCCCGCGCCGGATCAGCTGCCAAGGGCCTGCCGCATCATCGACGCGCAGACCTGCCTCGACCGGCGCCCGCCCGACGGCGTGGGACCGCTGGCGGCGGCGGATGTGCGCCCGACCGACATCATCTATCTGGTCGCCACCTCGGGCACGACCGGGCGGCCCAAATGCATCCCCGTCACCCATGACGCCGCCTGGCTGTCCTATCGATGGCGCGACGGCTTCACCCCCTATGATCCGTCCATGACGGTGGGCATCTACATCTTCGCCATCTGGGAGATGTTCCGGCCGCTGCGGATGGGCGCCCAGCTGCAGTTTCCCGGCCTGAACGACCTGATGTCGCCGCAGGCGCTGGTCGCGTTCCTGTCGCGCCACGGCATCGACGAGATGCTGTTCACCCCGTCCTTCTTCGAGAAGACCCTCGGCGGCATCGACCCGGAGATCGGGGCCGCGCTGCCCCTGCGCCGCGTGGTGCTGAACGGAGAGGTCGTCAGCGACCGGCTGGTGGCCGAGGCGAAAAGGAGGCTGCCCGGCACCGCGCTGTGGAACCTCTACAGCATCTGCGAGACCCATGACATCAGCATCACCCGGCTGGACGGCGTCCCCGCCCCGGCCGAGGGGGTCTCGGTGGGCGTGGCGATGCCGCATCTGCAGGCCGTGGTTCTGGACGACGGGGACCGGCCCTGCGCGCCGGGCCAGCCGGGCCTGCTGCATTTCGAGGGGCCGCGCATGCTGGGCCCGGGCTATGTGAACCGCCCCGAGGAGACCGAACAACGCTTCCGGATGCTGACCTTGGACGGGGCGGACCGGCGACTGTATGACACCGGCGACCGGGGCTATGTCACCGAGGACGGCCGAATCCATGTGCTGGGGCGCATCGCGCATATGCTGAAGCTGCGCGGCCACAGCATCCAGACGCGCGAACTGACCGAGACGCTGGCCGCGCATCTGGCCTTTGGGCAGTCGATCCCCTGGGTGCAGCAGGTCGAGGGCCCGGGACAGGTGCTGGTGGTCTATTACACCGCCGACGCCGCGCAGAGGGCGCGCAATGCCGATGCCTGGACCCTGGGCACGGACTGGCAGCGGATGCCGCAGGCGCTGGCCCTGGCCCTGCAGCAGGTCCTGCCGCGCTATTGCATCCCGACCTGGCTGGCCCGGCTGGACGAGATTCCGATCAACCCGGTCTCGGGCAAGTGCGACTTCAAGGCGCTGCCGCCTGTGCCATCCGAGGACGGGGGCGCGGACGGCGCGCATGACCTCCCCACCCTGACCTGCGCCGCGCGGATCCTGGGCGGTGCCGCCCGCAGCATCGACCCCGCCCGGTCCTTCCACGATCAGGGCGGCGACTCGCTGATGTGCGTCGACCTGATCCTGTCGCTGGAGGCGGCCTATGGGCGCCCGGTGGATTTCGAATGGGCGCTGAACCTGCCGCTGGCGCGGCTGCATGCGCTGCTGACGACCGAGGCCGCGGCCTCCACCCCGCCGGCCAGCGTCCGGAAGGCCGGGATCCTGCTGACCGGCGCCACGGGCTTTCTGGGCGGACATGTTCTGGCCGAGGCCGCCCGCCATCTGCCAGAGGGTCAGGTGATCTACTGCCTGGTGCGCCCCCGCACCCATGATCCGGCAGTCCGTCTGGCCGACCGGGCCGCCGCGCTCGGCGTGCCGCAGGATCGCTTCGTTATCGTGGCGGGCGCGATCGAGGATCCGCGCTTCGGGCTGGATCCCGCGACCTACGCCGATCTGGCCCATCGTGTCTCCTCGGTCGTCCATTGCGCCGCGACCGTCAACCTGGCGGTCGACCGCGACCGGATGGAGGCCTGGTCGCAGGCGGGGATCGCGACGATCCTGCAGTTCTGCCGCGACGCGGGCGCGCCGCTGGCCTTTTCCAGCTCGACCTCGATCTTTCCCGACCGCGGCGGGCCCCATCCCGAAGGCCCCGCGACGGCCTTCGAGGGGATCTCGGGCTATGGCGCGGCCAAGATCGCGGCGGAGCGGGCCATCGCGCACGCGGGGATCGACGCCCTGATCCTGCGCCTGCCGTCGCTTTATGATCTGGAGGCGCCGAATCCGAAGGACATCTACGAGACGATCCTGCAGGCCTGCCAGCGGTCGGGACGGGTGCCGCAAGGCCTGTGCTTCCGGATGACGGATGTGCGGGCGGCGGCGCGGCTTCTGCTGCAATCCGTCCCCGAGGGCGTGACCCATGCCAACCTGATCGGCGACGCGGCCGTCACCTGGCCGCAGGACGCGCCGTCCCTGCCCACGATCCCGCGGGCCGCCTGGCTGGACATGGCCCCCCTGACCCCGGTCGAGCGACGGCTGCTGCAGGACGCCCCCGGCACGCTGCAGGCGGATGCCGCCTATGACACGGCCACGGCGCAGCGCCTCTGGTCCGCGCTCGGGCCCTATGGGCAGGTCTCGGACCCGGCGGCGCTGCTGGCGCGGCGCCTTCAGCCCGAATTGGTGCCGGAGGCTACCACAGCGATCCCGCGTTGACCTGATAGTCGGCCATCGTCATCGCGCGGGCCGCGTCGCTGGCGAGGAAGGCGGCCAGACCGGCGATCTCGTCGGGCTGCACCAGCGCGCCCTGCGGGTTCGAGGCCTCGTAGGTCGCGCGGACCTCGGCCTCGGACAGCCCGCCCTTGGCCATGTCCTGGGCGATGAACTGCTGCAGCATCTCGGTCTCGACCCAGGTGGGGCTGATGCTGTTGCAGGTGATGCCATGCGCCGCGCCCTCCAGGCTGACGCAGCGGCCCAGACCCAGCAGGCCCGCCTTGGACGCGCAATAGGCGGCGTTGTCGGCCATCCCCTGATGCGCCGCGACCGAGGCGATGTTGATGATCCGCCCCCACTTATGCCTGGTCATCAGGGGCATCACCGCCCGGATCATCTTGAAGGCGCCGGTCAGGTTCGTGTCGATCTGGTCGTCCCAGACCGCATCGGAATGCCCGATCACCGCCGCCTCGTCATAGACGCCGGCGGCGTTGACCAGCACGTCGACCCGCCCCTGCGCCGCCACGACCGCATCGACGAAGGCTGCCACGCTGTCGGACTGCCGGACATCCAGCGCCCGCACGACGACCGGCCCGCCGAAGGCCGCGCGCAGCTTTTCCTGGAACGAGGGATCGTCGCCGCGCCGGGCGCCCACATGGACGATCATGCCCTCGGCCACGAAGCGGCGGGCGATCGCGTATCCGATGCCGGACAGCCCGCCGGTGACGATCGCGATCTTCTGTGTGGTGCTCATCTGGTCAACCTGTTCCGTCAGATCCGGGTGTCCCGCGCCCCGGGGGGCACGCGCGAACGGCACCGTGGCGCCGAAAGATGCGGCCCTTATGACGGGGCCACGGGGTGACGTTCAACCGGAAATCCCCGAGGGGCCGTCCCCGATCCCGGCGCCATGGCGGACGGCATCGGCCCGACCGACCGGACCATGCCGCCGTCTGCCACGGGACTGCGCAGCGACGGCGCCGATACGCACGCGCAAATCGTTCCGCCCTGCAATCATAAGTTGAAACGTTATCAATCACCTGCCGGTTTCTAGACATGGCCTGCCATCGTCCTTAATATCTTGGGAAACCAGCAGATCCAGTTCAGGCCTCCCAAGCTGCTGGCGGAGATGACGATGGACGATGCGCCCCAAACACCGTCCTGTTCGTGCTTCCGGTCCCCGCCGGAAGCGGGCCTGATGTTTATCACGCCGGCCCATCACGACATCCTGGCGATGGTCCGGGCCTGGCGGATCGGCGACCGGCCCGTCCTGGTGCTGACCGGCGACGGCGGGACCGGCAAGACCACCTTCGCCCGCAAGTTGGCCGCCACCTTTGGGGCGACCATGCAGGTCGGCCTGCTGGATCTTGGCAAGACGCAGCCAACCGACCTGCGGCGCGCGGTGCCGGAGGCCTTCGGGTCCGACGTCCGGGTTTTGGTCGAAGATCCCCTGGCCAGCCACGACCGGTTCATGGCCGAATCCCTGGCCTCGGGTCGGCGGCGGCTGCTGATCGTGGACGAGGCGCAGCATCTGTCCGGACCGGCGCTGACCTATCTGGAACAGCTGACCACCCCGCCCCGCAGCGGGTTGCCGGTGTTCTACGTCGTGCTGATCGGCGCGCCGGGGCTGGATGCGATGCCCGCCCAGCCCGACCACCCTGCACTGCACGACCGGATCGGCGGGCGGTTGCACCTGTCGCCCTTCACCGAGGCGCAGACCGCTGCCTATGTCGATCACCGCCTGCGCATGGCGAACTGCGCCTGCCCCGTCGGCGACATGACCTTCGACAGCTCGCGGCTGGAGCTGCTGCACGAGGCCTCGGGAGGGCGCCCCAAGATCATCAACCGCTTGGTTCAGCGATACCTGTTCGATCCCGTCCGGGCCGGGGTCGCCGCCAAGATCGCGCGGCCCGTGGAGCAGGCTTCGCCCGCCGCCCCGGTCGCGGAGGAACCCGCACCTCTGCCACCGGTCGTGGCGAAGCCCGCGCCTCTGCCGCCGGTCGTGGTCGACCACCGGCAGGCTCCCCTTCCGCAGGCGCAGGTCGAAGATCCGCAGACGCTGCCTCGGCCGGAAGTCATCGAGGACCGGCAGCCCCCCCTCCCGCTGCCCGTGGTCGAAGACAGGGAAGCGCCCCTTCCGCAGGCGCCGGTTGAAGAGCCGCAGGCGCTGCCTCGGCCGGAAATCATCAAGGACCGGCAGGCCCCTCCTCCGCCGGTCGTGGTCGAAGACCGTCAGCCCCGGCTTCCGCCGGCGCATGTCGAACATCGGCAGGTGCTGCCTCGGCCGGACGCGGCCAGGGAGAAGCCGACCACCGCCCCGTCCTTCGTCACCCGGGAAAGGCCGGTGCCCCTGCCCCCGGTCCTGTCGAAGCCAGCGCCCGTGCCGCCCGTCGTCGTGGACGACAAGTCGCCTCCGCGACCGGCTGCGGCGAAGGAAAGACCGCAACCCGTCCCGGCCCGGAATGGGCCCGTGCCGGTGCAGACGGCCGTGACCAAGCGCAAGCCGGCGGCCCTGCAGTCCGTGGCCAAGGAAAGGCCCGCGCTTGCGCAGCCCGCCCCGCCCCGTCCCGAGGGGCGCAGGACGCTGCCCTCGAAACCGGCAGCCGTGCCGATGGCTCTGGTCGTCAAGCCCGCGCGGACAGAGCCCTCTGCCACGCCCGCGCCTGCCGCGCGCCCGTCTCCGGTCCGGGTGGCGCCCTCGATCGCGCCCCCGCGGCCGGAACCGGTCGATCATCCCGAGAGGACCAGGGGCCGTGGTCTGCACTGGGGACTGGCCGGCGCGGCCGGGCTGGGCCTTGCGGCCGCCGCGGTGATGGTCCTAGGACCCACCGCCGATCAGCCCGCGCCGATGGAGGTCGCAGCCCCTGCCCCGGTCGCCGCGCCCGCCGCCGAACCCGCGCCCCCGGCCCCCGAGCCGACGCCCGAGCCGGTCGCGGTCGCGCCCGTTCCCGAGCCCGCCCCCGAGGCGGTCGTGCCGCCGCCGGTCCCCGGCCTGCGCGGCGCCAGCATCGATCCGGTGCCCGACGCCGATGCCCTGCTGACCGAGGCCCTGGTCGCCGGCGGCACGGATCCCGAACAGGCGGCGCAGCTTTACACGCGCGCCGCGCTGTGGGGGAATGCGCGGGCCGCCTATTACCTGGGCCAGCTTTACGAGACCGGCATCGGGGTGCCGCAAAACCCGGACCGCGCACGGGCCGCCTATGCGCTGGCGCTGGAGGTGGACGGCGCTGCCGCCCGGCTGGACGCGCTGGAGGGCCGCAGCGGCTCCGGCATCGCAGTGGAGGCAGCACCCGTGCCCGTGTCCCAGATGGTGATCACGACCGGCCAGACCGAGCTGCACTGGCGCGATCCCGAAGGCGCGGTCGCCGCGCAGTTCTTGGTGGAGTTCGTCCCTGCAGGGGAAAGCGAGGACATCCGGCAGGCCGAGACCGTGCTGCCCGCCCTGCTGCTGGCGGAGCGCGTCACCCGCTGGCGGGTCAGCGCCCTCGGCCCCGACGGATCGGCGGGGACGGCGTCGGAATGGTCCTATCCCGACGCGGCCCTTCCCTGATCAGCAGCCGACGGCGGCGCAGATGCTGCGGCGATAGGCGGCGTTCGCCTCGCTGTCGGTGGGGGCGGCCTGGGGCTGAGGGGCCTCGGGCGCCGGGGGCGTGCAGCTGCTGACATAGCCCGGATCGATGCCCCGGTTGACGCAGGCCGCGATGTCCCATCCGGTCGGAATGTCGCCCAGATCGACGGACTGCCACTTGGGGTGGCCCTCCTCGCGCAGCGTGTCGATGTTCGTCAGGATCAGCGAGGACAGGTCCGACACTCCCCGGCAGCTGGCCTGATGATAGGCGTTGCCGCGCGCGTCGTATTCATAGGTCATCAGCACGGCCTTGACCGTCACCAGCTCGACCGGATCGGGCTGGAAGTCGTAGGTTCCCCCCGGCAGGGTCGCGGGCGCATAGACCGCCTGCAGGGTCGCGTCCTGGATGGGCAGCAGGTGGAACTGCTCGGCATCGATGTCATTCTCGGAATAGATCGCGGCGGGGGCGCCGGCGATGTAGAAGAAGGCGTCGATCTCTCCGGCCTCCAGCTGCGGCAGCGCGTCGGCCGGGGCGATGGGCAGCGCCTCGGCCAGCTCGATCCCCGCCAGGGACAGCATCAGCGAAGCGGTCAGGAAGGTGCCGCTGTCCTCGACCCCG
Source organism: Paracoccus liaowanqingii (assembly GCF_004683865.2). Lineage (NCBI taxonomy): Bacteria > Pseudomonadati > Pseudomonadota > Alphaproteobacteria > Rhodobacterales > Paracoccaceae > Paracoccus > Paracoccus liaowanqingii. The sequence goes on from NZ_CP038439.1 coordinate 1,988,225, forward strand.
ATGGCCACGCGCTTGTCGGCCAGCCCCCCGAAATCCGCGATGTCGCGGCGTGCCAGGATATGGACCTCCTCCTCGTAGAGCGGAAAGGCGATGCGCACGCCCGCGATGGCCCGTGCCACCCCCGGATCGTCGCCCGAAAACGTCTGCATGTATTCCAGCACATCGTTCTGCACGATGCCGAACTGCGTGTTCGGACGCTGCCGCACGGCCAGGAAATTCTCCAGCGAGCCCGCGGATTCCACCACCTCCAGATCCCGCCCGCATTGCTGCATCAGCCCGTTCAGGTCGCGCCCGATCTGGATGTAGGTTCCGGTCGGGGACCCGGTCACGATGGTCATCGGCGCATCCTGCGCGGATGCCGGGGCCGCCATGCCGAGCGCGGCGACGATCACGAGGGTCAGGCGGGCCAGAGGCTTGGAATGTCGCATTGTCGTTTCTTTCCGCATGATGGGTTTCAGCATCCTCCCAGCTCGCTCACGAGGACCAGCAGCGACTGACGGTTGATCGGGTTCTGCACCTCGCGCAACGCGTCGATGGTGCAATGCCCTTCGATCAGCAGGTCGCGCAGCCGCGCGCGCTGGTCGGGCGAGGCGGGCAGTCCGGGCACGACGGCCAAGGTCGCGCCGACCTGCGCCGCATCGCGCGGCTGAAGGGTCACGCCGTCCAGGGGGGCCGCCGCGGCGACCTCCTCGGGTGCCGGGGCCTCGGGGGCCGCCGCACCTGCCGGTTCGGGGGTCTCGGAGTCTGCGGTCGCGACCTCCGCAGGTTCCGGGACGACCTCGGGCTCCGGTTGCGCCGCGGCTAGGGCGGCGTCGCGGGCCTGCGTCAGGTCGTCCAGCTCGGCCGTCAGTGTCCGGACCTGCACCTGCAGGTCTGCGGCCTGGCTTTCCTGGGCGGCGATCTGGTCGGCCAATTCCTGGGACCCGGCCACCTCGGCCTGCAGGGTCTCGCGCTGCGCGCTCAGGTCTTCCAGCTCGGCGGTCCGGTCCGAAATCTGCGCTTGGATCGCCTCCAGCTCGGCCTGCCGCGCCGGAATATCCTCGTCCAACCGCCCGGCGGCGGTGGCGATCTCCGCCTCCAGGTTCGTCAGCCGCTCGGTCTGCTCCTGTTCGGAGGCGCCGAGGTCCTGGAGCCTTTCGGACAGCCGAGCCTCTTCGGCGCGCGCCGTTTCAAGCTGCTCGGACAGGGCGCTGTCCTCGGCGCGGGCCGTCTCAAGCCGTTCGGACAGTTCGCCGGATTCGGCACGGGCCGCCTCCAGCTGCCCGGACAGGGCGCTGTCCTCGGCACGGGCCGTCTCCAGCCGTTCGGACAGTTCGCTGGATTCGGCACGGGCCGCCTCCAGCTGCTCGGCCAGACGGGCGTCCTCGGCGCGCGCCGCCTCGACCCGGCCCGAGAGATCCGCCAGCGCCGCGGTCATGGCCTCGAAATCGGCCTGATGCTGGGCGCGTTCGGCCTCGGCCTGCTCGGTCTGCGTCGCCATCTCGACCGTCAGGGCCTCGGATGCGGTCTGCTGCGCGGCGCGTTCCGCCTCAGCCTCGGCGATCGCCGCGCGCAATTGGTCTTCCTGCGCCTGCAGCACCGTCACGCTGGTCTGCTGCTCCTCCAGTGCCGCGGCCGTCTCGGCAACCTGGCTCTCCAGATCGGCCAGTTCGGCCCGCGCGCCGTCAAGCCGGCCCTCCATGCCGGAGGTTTCGGATTCCATGGTGGCGATGATCTCGCGCAGGCTCTGGGCCTGCGCGGCAAGGTCCTGCGGCGTCTCTTGGGCCATCCCTGCGCCCGACGTCCACAGCAGACCCGCAACAGCCCAAACGGACAGGGAAAGACCAGACTTACCATTCACCAGACATACTCCCCAATAGCCGCCGATGATGCGGTGAAACGATGGTTTGTCAAGGTGAACCGACCCTTTTGGTACGGAGAAAGGGCCCAACCGGAGGGGTGAAATCGAACGCAAGCGCAATTCACTAGCGCGTTGGTTGAAGGCCGTGAATCATAAACATTTTATGGTTGAATATGAAGGATGTAGCCTTGCTTTGCTCGGCAATAGACCGACAAGATCCTGCATTAAGACCTTTCATGTCCCGCATATTTTCAAGTCTTCCGATTTACCTGCCTTTCACCGTCTAAATGTTTTCACCATTCCTCATTCCTATTCGATCTTTATATTCCCTCAAAAATCACCACCGTTATCTGCAGATCAAATCTGCAGATGTATTAATGGGAATAGGTCCGGAGATTTTTCGGCACTCACGATTTATTTTTCCCTCATTAACCTTAAATATAAACTGTACATCTCATAAAATTGACATGTCCTGCCCTGAAAAATACCGTCCTTGCAGTTTCAGGCAGTTCCGGAAGAAGGGGTCTGCATCACAATCCTCAAAGAATAACGGAGAGACAGCCGTGATTTACGACATGTTCAGAAAGCCGAAGGCGCTTGGAATAGCCGCGCTTCTCAGCGTCGCCTTGGTCGCTGGTTGTATCGAGGACGATCTCGATACGGATTTCGAAGACAACAGCCCGACAAGTTTCACGCCGCTCCTGCCACAGACGACGGAATGTCCATCGGCCTGCCTGAACATCGATGTCACGACGACACGCGGAATTCCTCCGGCCTGCGCGTCCCAATGCCCCAACGTCCAGACCTCGACCCAGTGCCTCGCGGCGGGCGGGGCCTACAACGTCTATGTCCAGAACGGCAGGGCGGGCGCCGATGCGGGGACGCTTGCCCAGCTCTACTCGCAGTACCGGGCGCAGGCCGGGCTGACGCTCGATGTGGTCCGACGCCTCGGATGCGGGTGATCGCGGCCCCATGACCTCGGAACCTCTGGTCGAGATGCGGCGGGTCGTCCGCCGGATCACGGCGGGGTCCGACAGCATTGCCATCGTCAGGGATGTCGATCTGACCGTGCTGCGGGGGCAGTCCCTGGCCATCCTGGGGGCCTCGGGGTCGGGCAAGTCGTCGCTGCTGGAGCTGATCGGTACGCTCAGCCGGCCCACATCGGGTCGGGTGCTGTTCGATGGCGCGGACCTGTCGGCGATGCCCGAGCGCGGGATCCTGGCGCTCCGCCGGCGCCGGATCGGTTTCGTCTTTCAAAGCGCGAACCTGATCGACCACCTGACCGCCGCCGCGAACGTGGCCTTGCCGCTGGCTTATGCGGGCGTTGCGCGCAGCGCCCGCCCGGCACGCGTCCGGCACTGGCTGGACAGGGTCGGCATCGGCCCTCTCGCCTCGCGCCCCGTCGCGCGCCTGTCCGGAGGAGAGCGGCAGCGCGTGGCCATCGCACGCGCGCTCGTCAACGAGCCCGACCTGATCCTGGCCGACGAGCCCACCGGCAGCCTGGATCAGGCCACCGGGCAAGAGATCATGCGGCTGCTGGTCGGACTGGCGCAGCAACGGCGCGCGCTGGTCGTCGTCACCCATGACATGGCGCATGTCCGACAGTTCGACCGGGTGGCGCGGATGGATCTGGGACGCCTGATCGCGATGGACCATGCTGCAGATCCTTGCGGCGCATAAGCCCTCGCGGCTGCTGTTCGCGGTCCTGACGCTGTCGATCGCCATCCTTGGGATCGTCACCAACTATGCGCTGTCGCATGACGCGATTCGTGCGTTTCAGGCCCAGCTGGCGCTGAAGGATGACGACCAGTTCCTGCTGACCGGGCAGCTGTCCGACATGCAGGCCGCGACCCGAAACCGCCATGACAGCGCGGCCTTCGACGCCCGGATCGATCGGATCCTGGACCAGATCCTGCCCGTCGATGTCGAGGTGCATGTCCTGCGGATCCGGACCAGCCGCCAGATCACCGACGCGGGATCGCATCCCGTGAGGCTGGTCCAGGCGCGCCGGGACTTTCTTGCCGGCCTCGATGCCGCGCCGCTGCCCGGGCCGGCATGGGACGAGAGCCATGGGCTGTGCCTGCTGGGCGGATCCGTCGCGCGGCATTCGGGGGACAGCGGCGCCTTGGATCTGGACGGGCGCCGATGCCCGATCGTCGGGACCATCGACCTGCCGGAACTTCCGCCCTTCCTTGGACTGAACGAGGCGGTCTTCATCGCCAACGGGATCGACGAGCTGGCCACCGATCTGGCGGTTGGCTGGACGATCCACCTGCGGGCACCGGCGGGCACCCTGAGCGACACTGCCTTGCGTGCCCATCTGAATCCCGTCTTCGACCTGGCCTACCTGACCATCTGGTCGGGGGCGGATGTCGTTGCCCGGGCCGAGCGGCTGATCGCCATCGTCCGCCTGATCGCGAATGGGCTTGGCGTCGTCATCCTGCTGGTGGGCGGCGCCTCCATCGCCTCGCTCATGTCCTTTTCCATTGCCGAACGCGCGCGCGAGATCGCGGTCAAGCGCACGATCGGCGCCAGCCGGGGACAGATCCTGCGCGAGATCATGGCCGAGGCGATGCTGATCGGCCTGATCTCCTGCGCAATCGGGACCGTCGCGGGTTCGGCCCTGGCGCTGCACCTGAAGGCGCCGCTAGCCGAGTTCCTCGCGGTCGGCCTGACCGAGGTCGGCCGCCCATCGGTCTGGCCGGTCGTCAAGGCGGTGGCGCAGGTCCTGATCCTCTGCGCGCTGGCGGGCGCGATCCCCGGCTGGCGGGCCGCGACCCGCGATCCCGCCGCGGTGCTGCGCGCGGCCTGACCCGGCCCCATCGGATCCGATCACGGGCAATCCGCCCGGGTCAGCACCCGGACGGTCGAGATCGGGCTGGGCGGCGGGGGCGGCGCGCCATCACCACCGAGACCGATCATCGGAGCGGGGGCGAATTCCACGATCACGGGCGCATCCATTGACAGCGTGCGGAACAGTCCTGACAGCTGTGATGAAAAATACCTGTCCGTCGCACCCCGACGGCTTTCCCTCATGTCGGTGCTGCCCGGCCCGACCAGGTCGAACTGTCCCAGCAGCGATCCATCGGGCAGTTCGTCGAGGATCAGCGTTCCGCCCGCCCCGACCGTGTCGAACTGTCCGACCACCGTGGCGACCCCGTCGATCATGCGGGTGGCGATCACCATGCCGACCAGGGCGTTCGGCACATAGCGGGCATAGTTCAACGTGCCTGCGTCGAAGCTGTAGCGCCCCGGACCCCGATAGTCGTAGATCACGAAGGACAGCGAATAGCCCGTGCCCGTGTCTTCGGAAAACTGGAAGGCCATCGCGGTGCCGTCTTTCAGGTGGTTTTCGGACACGACATGGCAGCGGGTCACGCGCAGCGCCTCGGCGAGGGGGTGGCCGGCGTCCGTCTCCAGCCGCGCGCCCACCTCGTAGGTCATCTTCCCTTGGGCATCGGGCTGCGATGCTATCGGGTCCAGTTGCCGGTTCGTCTGCCCGAAGACGACACCGACGAACTGCCCCAGAGGTGCGTCGAGAAGCCGTTCGGCCTCGAGATCGGGAAGGGGTGGAGGATCGCCGGCGAACATCGACCGGATGGTCCGGGCCAGCATTTGGTCGGGATCGGTCTGCGGCAGGGCGAACCAGTCGGGACGCTGCAGCGCCTCGCGCAGATCGGCGGGCGGGGTGTCTTGGGCGTGCGCCAGGGTGGACATGAGCACGAAGGACAGCGCGGCAAGGGCAGGTTTCATCATCGGGCAGAGCCTTTCCTGGGTCTGGGGGCCGCCATGTCGATGAGCCGGGCAGTGGTGCCGGGGTCGGAGGCCGTGTGAGCGTCGATCGGGGCGCAGAGCAGCGCCAGGGTCATCCCGGCCCGCCGATGGGCCAGCGTGGCGCGGGCCAAGTGCAGGCGCGCCTGCCGGGCTTGGTGCCGGGCCTCGCAACTGGCCGGATCCGCAGCGTCCTCGGCCAGGGCACGCCGCGCCTCGCCGATCCGGGTGGCGGCCTGGGCACGGGCGAAGTCGGCCTCGGACAGCTGCCGGTCGAAACTGCGGCGGTTGCGCTCGGCGGTCAGGGCAAGGTCCAGCAGCGCCTGACGGGCCGCCTGAACCGTGCGCTGGCCGTCGCTCTGCGCCACCACCGGAACCAGGACCGAGATCAGCCCGCCCAGATCCAGCCCGCGCGTCGGCGAGATATCTGCCGGCAGGGCGATGTCGACGCGGCCGAACCGTTGCAGCCTCGCGACCCGCAGCGCGCCCACGGCCCCCTCCAGCAGCAGCCGGTCGCGCAGGGCGCTGCCCGAGCGCGCATAGCAGGCCGCGCGCGACAGGTCGGGCGGGACCGGCGCCACGGCCTGCAACGGGTCCAGTCCCGGAGCGATCCGTGCCGTCTCGGCGATCCCCGCCCGGTAAAGCACGTTGCGCCGCAGCGACTGGACGGATCGTTCCGCGACCTCGACCTGCTGCCTGCGCGACGCGATCATCTGTTGGCCCACCTGAATCTCCGCCGGGCTGATCGTGCCCAGTTCCAACTCGACCTGCGCCGCCTCGCTGCGACAGGAGGCCAGGTCCAGCTCGGCCTGAACCTCCTGCCGGGTCAGGATGGCGTCCTCGTGCTGAAGGTAGGCGTCGAACAGCGCGCCGGCCGCCTCGGCCTGCGCAAGGCCCGCCTGGACCGGCAGGAACCGCTCGGCAGCCTTCATGCTTTCCGCGCCGCCCGCCGAGAAAAGCGCCGCCGCCAGATCCCAGTTCAGCGCGACCGATGCATCGCCCGGTCCCGCGTCGAGGCCCCCCTGACGCAGGGACGCCTGCCGCCGCAGGGCCAATGACAGGCGCGGGGCCGTCGCCGCGCGGCGGGCATCCAGCTGCAGCCGCGCGCCCGCTTCCTCCAGTCGCGCCGACAGGAAATCCGGTCCCCGGATCCGGGCCGAGGCCAGCAAAGCCGCGGGGCCGAGCGGTGCACCCGGATCGGCGCCGGGCCCCCGCACCATCTCGGCATGGACCGCATCGATGCCCTCGGTGGCCGCGACCAGCATCGGCCGGGCGCATCCGGCCAGTGCCAGCAGCAGGGTCAGGGACAGGGCGGTGACAGCAATCGAGGTCATGGCGGGGCGATCCGGTCGCCCTCGACCAAGCCGCCGGTCACTTCGACATGGGGGGGATCGACGATCCCGGTGGTGACGACGACCCGCTGCGGTGGGCCCGTGCCAAGGCGAAGGCCAAGGGTCTGATCGCCCTCCTGCGTCAGATAGGCCAGGGGAACGGCCAGCACATCCCGCGTCGCGACGTCGCGGAACAGGCAGACGATGTCGCTGCCGATGAGGACCTGCCCGTGGGGGTCGTCGAAGCCCAGCAGGAACTGGAAGCGGTCCTTGTCCCAGGGGGACGCATCCTCGCGCAGGGTCACGCGCAGGATCTGCGCCGCGCGTTCCCGGCCATCCGGGGTCAGGATGCCGGCAGAGCCCCTGCGCATCCGGTCCGCCTCGCTCGCGGTCATCCCGACCCGCGACCATCGCCGCCGCGGCTGCGAGACGGAGGCGACATGCGTCCCCGCCCGGATCGTCGCGGTCCCGGCCCGCGCCAGTTGCGGATCGAGAAAGCTGATCTCGCCCGCCACGGGGCTGACGATCCGCGTCTGCTCAAGCTGCTCCTCCAACCGCGCGACCGCGATCCGGGCATCCATCCGAGCGGCTTGCAGCTCGACCAGCTGCAATTCGGTCTCCATCTCGAAGATCGAGGTGGCGGTGACCTGTCGGGTCAATTCGTCCTCCACCTGGCGCAAGGCTTCGGTGCTGTCCCGGGTCCGCTGTTCGGACAGGCGGCCCTCGTCCGCCAGGCCAAGCGCGCGGCCATGCGCCTCACGGGCTTCGGTCAGCTTCCGCTCGATCGCGGCCAGATCCAAGGACTGAAGCTGCCGCCGGGCCTGGGTCAAGGGCCCCTCGATCTGCGCCATCCGGGTCGCGACCGTCTGCGAGCGGCTGCGCGCCAGACCAAGGTCCCGCCGCAACTGCGTGCCGTCATAGCGTGCCAGCACGGCTCCCTCCGCGACGGCCTGCCCCATTGGGGCCAACCATTCCAGCCGGCCGTCCAAGGGTGCGATGATCTGATAAGGATCGCCCGGCTCTGCCAGACAGGTCCGTTCCAGCCGGTGGTAGAGGTCCCTTCGACCGACGCGATGTTCCTCGGGCGCGGCCGACATAGCCGACGCGATCAGGAGGACAGCCCCTGCGATGGCACACGTGGTAAGATGCCCGGAAGGACCCGTCCCTGTCATTCATCCCCCTCTCCCCACGTGAGTGCCGGGCCCGGTTTCACCTGCAGGGCACTTTCCGGCACTTTTCCATCACGACCGGAGAGTTTCAGCATCGAGTTGAGAATTCGTTAACGGCCTGATCGGGAAACGCAAAAGTTTCGCCGAACGCATCTTTTTTTGCCCGAGCCAATTGCTGGACCAAGGCCACATCAGAGCCGTCGCAAACAGAGGTCAGGCTTCGATGGCCGAATGCCTTGCATGACGTCAGTCAATTTACGTTGCGTTAAGACCTGTGTGCTACCTCCTGTGGGACGCAGGACGCTTTTTTGCGAACCAGAAAGGAATTCCGATGATCCCAGGACCCTCCGATCCCTGTTGGCAACGTGCCATCTGTACCGAGAAGGATCTGTCCGCCGCTTCGCTTGCGACGAAGATCCTCGTGTCGCGGTTGCGGCAGGAAACAAGGTCGAACCCGGCCACGGTGAACGAGAAGATCGCGGAATTGCGCAAGTACTTCGAGAAATACACGTTTGCCGCCAAAGACATCGCCTTGTTCTGAAGGGGAAGGAAAAAAGATGAAAAATGCAATGATGACGATCGCCGAAGTCTCCGACAGGATCAACGACGGGGCAGTTCTGGTCCTTGCCGGGTCCGAACAGGCCCTGTCCTCCCTGCCCAAGGGGAAATGGATCGGGGGAACATCGGTCTATTTCGTGACCGATACCGGCGGCCGCGTCGACCGGGACAACGTGCACGTGACCGAAATCATGGAAGCGACCGATGCCCGGACGGCCGTCTATCAGGGAGAGGACTTGGCGAACCTGACCACGAACAGGTTCGAGGGCGGCGTGTCGATGATCCTCATTCCGGCCTTCTCGGCCGCGCATGCCGAGTTTGCCATCCATGGGGCATCATATCCGGGGCTGTTCGACCAGCCGCTGATGGGCTGGATCACAGGCGTGCATCTGGACGACCTCGGTCGCGCGACGCCCAAGATCTTCGATGGCGCCACGGGAATGATGCACGAGGAAGGCGCCGCCCTTCTTCACGTTGCACTTGCCGACGGAGGGCAAGCCGAACTGGACATTCTCAACCTGTTCATTCCCGACAGCGCGGCCGACAGTATCGTGTTCACCGACACCGGATTTGCCGCCTCACGGGCAATCGTCAACGGTGAGGAAACCGATTTTCCCGCCTATGTGAAGAAATTTGATCTGGACACCCGTTTGCCGTTGGTGGCCGACTACGCGGGTGCGATGGTCAATGTCTCCTTCCAGGCAGTGAATGATAATGACGTCCAGTTCTACGCACCGGTGATCGCCGGAGTGACCTATCGCCTTGCAAAATCACCCGGCGCCTATGCCGATGCATTTGCAAGCCATACCACTGACGAAGGTGCCACTTCGCTTTCGTGCAATTGCATCCTGAATTATCTCTACGGTGAACTTGAGGGCAATACGACAGGCAGCTTCACCGGCCCAGCCACATTTGGTGAGGTAGCGTATGTTTTGCTCAATCAGACTTTGGTCAAATTGGACATCCGCTCAGAACGGGAATGCGCAGCGGCGTGATTTCTAGTATGACAATGTGAACTTAACTGTCCGTGAGACTCGGTATTTGGTCCAGTGAACCAGCAACTGTATCCCTTATGCGATCGAAGGCGTCCATTTCTGACGACTTTTACATAGGGCGTTGGTAAGGTTGACCAGTTTCCGGGCGGCCGCCGACGTTCAGTCCCGTCGGGCTGCCGGTCGCCAGGAAGCGGTCGATCAGCGCGTGGATCAGCTCGATCGGCGCGCCCGATCCGCCGAAACCGCCGATCATCACCGTGGCGCCGTCGCCGATCCCGGCGGTCGCGTCAGCCATAACGTGATATGCGTTTGTCCATGAAGGCTCCTCCGTATGAAGACGGATCAGACCTCACCGACCCCCTGCGCCCTGGGATATGTTCGCGTCTTGAGCCTTGTTCACATGCCGGGTATTCGTGGTCGCATGGCGAGCAGGACGGATATCATCGGTTCGCTCGGTAAGGGATTGTGCTGCGATAGACCGGACCGATTGCCGGTTCTCTTGCACTCGGCCTTGCAGGCGCGGTCGAGATCGGTCCCGGTTGCGCCCTGAAGCCTTATGGTCCGGCTGCCAAGCGGCGGGGCAGACCCGGGTGACCGCGGCGGCTGGCATCAGGCCTGTCAAACCGTGGGCAAATCTCAAAGCAGGACCGACGGCATGTCGGCGGACCGGTCCGCGTCAGAGGTCCGCGTAGAGCTGCCATTCGATGTCGGTGACATGATCCGCCACCCGCGCGCATTCGTGCCGCTTGATCGCGGCCAGCGCGATCTGCAGGTCCGGCCCCAGGATGCGGCGCATCCGGTCCGAGGCGGCAAAGGCCGCGATCGCCTCGGCCCAGCTCTGCGGCAGGGACGGCGCGCCCTCCGCCGAGGCTTCGGGACCCGGATCCGCCCGCGTCTCGAGCCCGTCCAAGGCGGTGCCCAGAATCACGGCGGCGACCAGATAGGGGTTGGCGTCCACGCCCGCCACGCGATGTTCGAAATGGCGCGATGCCGGGCTGCCGCCCGGGATGCGCAGGGCCACGTTGCGGTCGTCATAGCCCCAGCTGTTCGCGGCGGGCGAATAGATCGCACCCTCCAGCCTGCGCCATGAATTCAGCGTCGGGCCCAGTACAAGCATCGTCTCGGCCATGGCACCGCGCACACCGCCAATTGCCTGCAACATCAGATCCGAGGTCACGCCGTCCTTATCTGCGAACAGGTTGGTTCCCTGACAAGGATCAGTCAGAGAGAGATGCAGATGCATCCCCGACCCCGAACGCCCGGCAAAGGGCTTGGGCATGAAGCAGGCCCGCATGCCGAAGCGCCGCGCGGTGCTGCGCAGGATCTGCTTGGCCAGCACGATGTCATCAGCGGCCCGCGCCAGGTCGCGATAGCGCAGCGTCAGCTCGAACTGGCCCTGCGCATATTCCGAGATCAGCGTCTCGAGCGGCAGATCGAAGCTGGCCGCCGCCGCATAGACGGCATCGAAGAAGGGCGACATCTCGTCCAGCTCGTCGACCGACATGCAGTTCGTCGACGACATGCGCCGCCCGCCCATCGGCGCGCGGGCGGGGCCGCCTGCGGCATCCAGCAGGTAGAATTCCAGCTCCAGCGCGCCCATCGGCTGGAACCCCATGCCGCGGGCGCGGGCGATCTGGGCCATCATCGCGCCGCGCGGATCATGGGGCACGGGCGCGCCGTCCGGCCCGAACATCTGCAGCAGCACCAGGCCGCGCCCGTTGGGCTGGCGCCCGAGCGTGCCCGCCACCGGCCAGCACAGGCTGTCGCCGCCGCCGTCATCCTGCGTCGCGATGGCGCCCGCGACATCATTGCCCTCGATATCCTGTGCAAACAGCGATGCGGGCATGCCGCGTCCCTCGCGGAACAGGCCCGCCAGCTCGTGGCGGCGGATCATCTTGCCGCGCCCGATGCCGTGCAGGTCGGCCAGCGAGATGTCGATGGCCTCCACGCGCGGATGGGCGTCGAGGAAGGACTGCGCCTCGTCGGTCGGCGATCCGGTGGGCGACAGGGTCACGATGGCCGCCCCAGCTGCGCCTGCGTCAGGTCCAGCACGCGCCAGGCCTTCTCGACCAGCTCGTCGGCCTCGGCATGGGTCAGGACCAGCGGTGGCGAGACCACCATCCGGTCGCCCACGGCGCGCATGATCAGCCCGTTCGCGAAGGCATGCTCGCGGCACATCATGCCGACGCCCAGATCGTCGTCGAAGGCCCGCCGCGCGCCCTTGTCCGCGCACAGCTGGATGGCGCCGATCAGGCCGGTCATCACCGCCTCGCCCACCAGTGGGTGATCGGCCAGAGCGCGCCACTTGCCCTGCAGATAGGGGCCGATGTCATCGGCCACGCGGTCGACGATGCCTTCCGAGCGCAGGATGCCCAGATTGGCGATGGCGGCTGCACAGGCCGCCGGATGGCCGGAATAGGTGTAGCCATGGGCGAACTCGCCGCCCTTGGCGCTCAGCACCTCGGCCACGCGGTCGGACACGCCCACCGCCCCCATCGGGATGTAGCCCGAGGTCAGCCCCTTGGCCATCGTCATGAAATCGGGCGTGGTGCCGTAGGTCTGGCAGCCGAACCACGATCCCGTGCGCCCGAAGCCGCAGATCACCTCGTCCGAGATCAGCATCACCCCGCGCTCGGTCAGCCCCGCCGACAGCGCGGGCCAGTAGGTGTCCGGCGGGATGATGACCCCGCCCGCGCCCATGATGGGTTCCGCGATGAAGCCCGCCACGCGATGCGCGCCGATCCCGTCGATCAGCGCCAGCGTGTCGCGGGCGACCTTCAGGCCGAACTCCTCGGGCGACAGGTCGCCGCCCTCGGCCCACCAGGCGGGGCGCGGCGCGTGCAGGATGTTGCCCACCGGCAGTCCGGGCTGGGCATGCATGAAGCCGAACCCCCCCACGGCGGAGGCCGCCACGGTGGAGCCGTGATAGGCGCCCTGCCGCGAGACGATGATGGTGCGGTCGGGCTGGCCCATCACCGCCCAGTAATGCGCGATCATCCGGAAGATCGTGTCATTCGCGTCCGAGCCGGACCCGGTGAAGAAGAACCGGTTGATATGGTCGGGCGTGACCTGCGACAGCAGGTGGCCCAGCTCGATCACCGGCGGGTGGCTGGTCTGGAAGAAGGTGTTGTAGAAGGGCAACTGCCGCAGCTGGCGGGCGACGGCATCCGCGATCTCGGGGCGGCCATAGCCGATTGCCACGCACCACAGGCCCGCCATCCTGTCCAGGATGCGGTTGCCGTCGCTGTCGGTCAGGTGAACCCCGTCCGCATGGGTGATGATGCGCGCGCCCTTGGCGTTCAGTCCGGCCGCATCGGTGAAGGGATGCAGGTGATGCGCCGCGTCCATGGCGCGCAGGCTTTCGGTCGAATTGAGCAGCGTCGTCATGTCAGGTCTCCTTGGGTGGCAATGGCGGCCAGCGTGCTGCCGCCGTCGATGGGCAGGGCCGCGCCGGTGATGAACTGGGCCGCGTCCGACAGCAGGAACGCCACCGCAGAGGCGATGTCCCGGGCCCGGGCGACGCGGCCCAGAGGGATGGTCGTACCGAACCGGGCCAGCGTGGCGCCGCGGGCGGCGCCGGTCTGGCCTGCCGCCAGCATGGGCGTGTCGGTGTCGCCGGGGCAGACGGCGTTGACGCGGATGCCCTCGCGCGCATGGTCCAGCGCCATGCAGCGGGTCAGCTGCACCACGCCCGCCTTGGCGACGCCGTAGGCCACCGCGCCGGGCGCCGCGATCAGCCCCCAGTCCGAGGCGATGTTGACGATCGCCCCACCGCCCTCGCGGCCCACCGGGTCCAGCACCGCGCGCGACATGCGGAACGTCGCGCCCAGGTTCAGGTCGATCACCCGCGCCCAATCGGCGTCCGAGGTCTGATCGGCACGTCCCCGCCCCAGCACCCCCGCCGCATTGACCAGCCCGGTCACCGGGCCCATCGCCTGCGCAGCCGCGACGATCCGGTCAGGGGACAGGGGGTCCGACAGATCGGCGGACAGGAACCGCGCACCGGCCGCCACGGTCTTGGGCGCCGTGCGCGCGACCAGCAGCGGCGGCCCCGGCAGCAGCGCCGCGAGGGCCGCGCCGATGCCCGAGCTTGCCCCGGTGATGATGGTGACGCTCATGGCGCGGCCTCGAACGCGCCATGCTCCAGCAGGAGCGCGGCACCCGCGGCGATGTCGCGGCGCATGGCCGCGCCCGCCGCGACGCCGTCGCCGCGCGACAGGGCGGCGGCCACCTCCTCGTGGTAATCCAGCTCCAGGATGCCCGAGAGCGCGCCCTCGAACTTGCCCGCGAACTGGCGCAGGAAGGGGCCGACCTGCAGCCACAGCGTCTCGATCAGGAAGATCAGCGCGTCCGAGCCCGAGGCGCGATAGACCAGGAACTTGAACTCGTAGTTCTGTTCCAGATAGCTGTCGATGTCCTGATCCAGCGCGGCCTGCGTCAGCGCCGCCCCCGCCTGCCGGATGGCGCGCAGATGCGCCTCGGACGCGGCCCCGGCGGCCAGCTCTGCCGCCCGCCCCTCGCAGGTCACGCGCGCGGCCATCAGGTCGGCGAACCGCGCCCGGTCCATGCGCGGCAGGATCATCGAGCCGTTGGGCAGCGCCTCGAGCGCGCGCAGCGATTGCAGCCGGGCCAAGGCCGCCCGCACCGGCATGTCGGAACAGCCCAGCTCGGCCGCGACCTTGCGCGAGGTCAGCTTGCGCCCCGGCGGGATGCGGCCCGCCATCAGCGCTCGGGTCAGCTGGCGATAGACCTGCTCGTGCACCGGCACCGTCTCCAGCGCATCCAGACCGAGGGACATGGGCCGCGCGCTCATGCGGCGCTCTGCCCGACCACCGGGGCCGGCAGAGCGGCAGCACCAAGACCTGCCGCCCGCCCCGCCGTTCCGCCGACCCTGTGATTTCGCTGCATCGATCTTTCCTTATCCGTCGTCCCAGATCTCCCATTTTTTGCGATCGCAATCAAGATTGATCTTTTATTCTTCTAATAATAGGGCTTGATTTGTGCCCTTGATGGCTGCAATTCTGCGATCACGTCAGACAGGGCTCGCCGATGCAGGGCACCAAGATCGCCATTCTGGGACTGGGGCTGATCGGCGCCGCATGGGCTGCGCTGTTCGTCCATCACGGCGCCCAGGTCGCGGCCTGGGACCCCGATGCCGCCGCCCGCGACGGTCTGGCGGACCGCATGGCCACCCCCCTGCGGCAGCTGGCCCAGATCACCGGGCACCCCGCGCGCGGCAGGCTCGAGGTCACCGGGGATCTGCCCCGCGCGCTGGACGGTGCGGTGCTGATCCAGGAAAACGCCCCCGAGAAACCCGCGCTGAAACACGCTCTCTACGTGCAGGTCGAGGCGATCAGCGACGCGACCATCGCCTCGTCGGCTTCGGGCCTGTGCTGGACCGATCTGGCCCCGGGGCTGACGAATCCCGCGCAGCTGATCACCGCGCATCCGTTCAACCCGCCGCATCTGGTGCCGCTGGTCGAGACCTACGGCGCAAATCCCGCCCGCCTGGACCGGGCCGAGGCGATCTATCGCGCCGCCGGTCGCGTGCCGGTGCGGTTGCAGAGACCCGCCACCGGCCATATCGCCAACCGCCTGGCCTCGGCGCTGTGGCGCGAGGCGGTGCATCTCGTGGCCGAGGGCATCGCCGACGTGGCCGCCGTCGATGCCGCGCTGGTTCACGGGCCGGGGCTGCGCTGGTCGGTGATGGGCGCGCATATGGCCTATCATCTGGGCGGCGGCCCCGGCGGGATGGCGGCCTATCTGGACCATCTCGGCCCCAGCCAGGAACGCCGATGGGCCGATCTGGGCGCGCCCTCGCTGACCCCGCAGGTCCGCGCCGCCCTGACCGCCGGCATCGCCGCCGAGGCCGATGGCCGCGACATCCTCACGCTGGAGGCCGCGCGCGACGCGGCCCTGATCGCCGTGCTGCACGCCCGCACCGCCACCGGACATCTGTAAAGGACCGCCATCATGGACGACCGCGCCAACATCTCGCTTGCCGACATGGACCGGGAGGCGCTGTTCCACCCCGTCTCCTCCATCCACGACCTGCAGACCAAGGGGCCGGTAATCTATACCGGCGCCCACGGCGTCGAGGTCACGCGCGAGGGTGGCCAGACGCTGATCGACATGGGTGCGGGGCTGTGGTGCGTGAACGTGGGCTATGGCCGCCCGGAACTGGTGGCCGCCGGCGCGCAGGCCATGCAGGACCTGAGCTTTCAGCATTTCTTCGGCGGCGCCTCGGCCGAGCCCACGATCCGGCTGGCCGACCGGCTGCTGGGCCTCTTCAACGAGACGGTGCCGGGCGCCGACATGGCGCGGGTGTTCTTCGGCTGCTCTGGCTCGGACGCCAATGACACCGCGCTGAAACTGGTGATCTATTACAACAATCTGCGCGGGCTTCCTGCCAAGAAAAAGGTGATTTCGCGCAAGGGGGCTTACCACGGGCTGACCTATGCCGCGACCAGCCTAACGGGGATCGAGGGCTATCACACCGCGTTCGATCTGCCGATGCCGGGCGTGCTGCACACCAGCTGCCCGCACCATTACGCCTTCGCCCATGACGGCGAATCCGAGGCCGCCTTCACCGACCGCCTGATCGCGGAAATGGAAGCGATGATCGAACGCGAGGGGGCCGACACCGTCGCCGCCTTCATCGCCGAACCGGTGATGGGCACGGGTGGGGTCTTCCTGCCGCCGGCGGGCTATTTCGACCGGGTGCAGCAGGTGCTGGACCGCCACGACATCCTGCTGATCGCCGACGAGGTCATCACCGGCTTCGGCCGCACCGGCAACTGGTTCGGCAGCCAGACCTATGGCCTGCGCCCCGACATCGTGTCGCTGGCCAAGGGGCTGACCTCGGCCTATTTCCCGATGTCGGCATCCATCGTGTCGCGCCGCATTTGGGAGGTGCTGGCGGGCGCGTCCGAAAGGATGGGCGCGCTGATGCACGGCTTCACCTATTCCGGCCATCCGGTCGGCGCGGCCATCGCCATGGCGAACCTGGACCTGATGGAGGCCGAGGACATGCCCGCAAATGCCGCCCGCCTCGGCCCGGTGCTGCTGGAGGCGCTGCGGTCCAAGGTCGGCGATCACCCGCTGGTGGGCGACATCCGCGGCGTGGGCCTGATGGCGGCGGTCGAGTTCGTGGCCGACCGCGCCACCCGCGCCCGCCTGCCCGCCGGGGCCCACAAGCTGGTGGCGGGTCATGCGATGGCCGAGGGCGTGCTGACCCGCGCCCTGCCCTTCCTGCCCGTCACCTCGATGTCGCCGCCCTTGTCCATCACCGAAGGCCAGATCGACGAGGCCACCACCCGCTATGCCCGCGCGCTGGAGGCCGCGACGCCCGAGATGCGGGCGCTGTGAGGATCGGCATCCTGCACGGCGCGGCCCCCGATCAGGCGCGCTCCGACAACAGGATCGCCGATCTCTTCCATCACGACAGGAGCCATGATGCGCATCACCTCTCTGGGGGCCAAGGCCGATCTGCCGCAGCCCCGGCTTGAGTTCGCCCTGTCGATCCGCGCCGATCTGGGGCCTGCGGTCGAATTCACCACCGCGCATGGGCTGACCCGCGCGATGTTCCCCATCACCGGCGGGCAGATCGCGGGGCCGGACTGGCGGGCGACCATCCTGCCCGGCGGCGCCGATTTCGCGACCGGCCTACCCGATGGCAGCTATGCGATCGAGGCGCGCTATTTCGCGCAGACCCCGGACGGGATCACCCTGTCGGTGCTGAATGCGGGGCGGATGTGGGCGCAGCCCGACGGATCCTTCGACGGGCGCACGCGGGCCGAGATCCAGGCACCCGGGGGGCCGCTGGCCTGGCTGACCGACGCGGTGCTGTTCGGCACCGCCCATGCGGCGGCGGATGACGACGACCATGTCTGGATCGAACTGTGGCGGGCGGTGCTCTAGTCCGCCCGCCACAGCGATCAGGCATCGGCCTCGAAGGTGATGCGCCCGTCGCAGACAGTCAGGCGCGGGGTCATGGCCGCGATGGCCTCGGGCGCCATGTCATGGGGGTCCTGGGGCAAAAGCACCAGATCGGCCAGCATGCCGGGCCGGATCCGGCCCACCCGGTCTTCGGCAAAGCCCGCGCGGGCGCCGCGCCAGGTATAGCCCTCCAGCAGCTCGTCCAAGCTCACGCGCTGGTCCGGCATCGGTGGCCCCCAGGGCTTGCGCTGCAGCGCGGTGCCGATGGACAGCAGCGGCTCGACCGGCACGATGGGCCAGTCCGAGGCAAAGCAGTAGTCCACCCCCGTGTCCAGGATCCGCCGCCAAGCATAGGCCAGCGGCCAGCGATCTGGGCCGATGGCCGAGGCGGCGGGTTCGATCCCCTCGCCACGCACGCCCGGCGGATGCAGCGGCTGGATCGAGGCGATGACGCCCAAGGCCGCCAGGCGCGGCAGGTCCTGCTCGGTGATCAGTTCGATATGCTCGATCCGGTGGCGGCTGTCGCGTTCGCCATTTGCGTCGCGGGCGGCCTGATACCCGTCCAGCGTGATGCGCACCGCGCCGTCACCGATGGCATGGACGCTGATCTGCAGCCCGCGCCGGTCGGCCTCGATCGCCGCCTCTCGGAAGGCGCGGTCGGAAAACAGCGGCGTGCCCTTGTGGCCGGGGCGGTCGGCATAGTCATCGACAAAGACCGCCGTGCCGCTTTCGATCACCCCGTCGACGAAGATCTTGATCCGGCCGCAGGACAGCATCGGGTCGTCGAACTCGGCACTGATCGCACAGGCCTCGTCCAGCGCGGACAGGGGCTTGTCGGCGGTCAGGTGATAGGGCACCTCGACGCGGGCCAGCAGATCGCCCGCCTCGCGGATCTCGCGCAGCAGATCCAGCGTATAGCGGTTGCCGTCCATGTTGTGGATCGAGGTGATGCCGGCGGCGGCGCAATGGCGCAGACCGGCGCGGATCATCTCCATGTCCTCGGCACGTTCCTCGGGCGTGGGGGGGCTGGAGGGTTCGCGCCCCGACATGCCCAGCATCTCGCGCCCGCCGGTGGTGCGCAGGTCCAGGACCGGCCCGAAGGCGCCCTTTTCGTGCAGCGCGCCGCTGGCCTTTCCGTCATCGCCCATGACGACCTCGTTGCCGTCCTCCATCCGGGCGCCGTCCAGCAGGCCGGCCCGGCCCAGCGCCACGGTATTGGCCCATGCGGTATGGAAATCGAAGGCCATGACGATCACCGGCCGGTCGGCGATGATCTCGTCCAGCGCATGCCGGTCGGGCTTGGCATCGCCCCCCAGGATGTCATAGGGCGCGCCCTGACAGATCAGCAGCCCCTCGTCGGGCTTGTCCCTGGCATAGTCGCGGATGGCGGTCGACAACGCGTCCCGGCCCCGGACATCCGCCAGCTGCAGCAGCGTCAGCCCGGCGCCGCCGCTGAACAGGTGCAGATGCGATTCGACGAAGCCCGGCAGCAGCGCGCCGCCCTTTGCGTCGATGATGCGGGTGTCGGGACCGGCCAGCGCCATGATCTCGGCGTCATCGCCGACAGCGGCGATGCGGTCGCCCGCCACGGCCACGGCCTGCGCAGGGGGCGCGTCCGCATCCATCGTCAGCACCCGCGCATTGCGGATCACCAGGGTGGTCGTGTCCATGATCGGATCTTTCAACAGGATTGTTTCAGGGTGGGGGCGGCCAGGAAGCCGTCCTCGAAGATCTGCCGCGCCAGAGGCTTGATGCGGGCCTCCAGGACGGCCTGATGCTGGTCCAGCGTCGCCTCCGGGTCGCGGATCAGCTCGAGGAAGGCGGCGTTCCACACATCGAAGAACAGCCGCCCCAGCTGCGCCGGATCGGGATCGTCCCTACAGCGCAGCCGCAAGTCATAGGTGGCCATGAAGCCCACGACCGAACAGACCAGCTGGTCGTTGATGGCCGAGTATTCGCGCGACAGGTCCGTATCGGGATGCCGGATGACCGAGGCTTCGGCATAACGCCAGACGCGCTTGCCCGCGATCTCCAGCGTGCGGGCGGTGACCTGACCCAGCATGTCGGTCAGGATGGTGGCAAAGCCTGCATCCGTGCGCGGGTCCATGGCGGTGTCCGTCTCGCGGAACTTCCGCGAGCCTTCCGCGATCATCGCGATCAGGATGCCGTCCTTGGTGCCGAAGTAGTTGAACAGCGTCGGCGGAGAGACCTGCGTGGCCTCGGCCAGTTCGGCCATGGTCGTGGCGTCGATGCCGTTCTGGCCGAACAGCCGCGCGGCATGGCGCAGGATCTGCGCGCGGCGCTGCGCCTTCTTGCGGTCGCGCAGGCCCGGCAGGGGGGCCATGTCGGCTGCCTGTTGCACCGGCATCTCCATCACGAAACTTTTCTCTGTAAACTTTTTTATTGACTAAAATATTTGTGTCAATACCAATCTTCGGACAGATCGCGTCACTGCAAGGGCCCTGCCAGATGATCCAGCTGAAATCCGTCTCCAAGATCTATGGCGCGGGCGCCGGTGCGGTCACCGCCCTGTCGGATGTCAGCCTGACCGTCGCCGAGAACGAGTTCTTCACCCTTCTGGGCCCCTCGGGCTGCGGCAAGACCACGCTGCTGCGCCTGCTGGCGAGGTTCGAGGTGCCCAGCACGGGCGCCATCGTGCTGGACGGCGCCGACATCGCCGATCTGCCGCCCCACCGGCGGCCCATCAACACGGTGTTCCAGAACTATGCGCTGTTTCCGCACATGACGGTCGCGCAGAACATCGCCTTTGGGCTGCAATCGCTTGGCCGTCCCCGCGCCGCCGTCAAGGCCCGCGTGGCCGAGATGCTGGCGCTGGTCGCAATGGAGCATCTGGCCGACCGCAGGATCGCCGCCATGTCGGGGGGCCAGCAGCAGCGCGTGGCGCTGGCCCGCGCGCTGGCGCCCGCGCCGCGCATCCTGCTGCTGGACGAGCCCCTGTCAGCGCTGGACCTGAAGCTGCGCCGGCAGATGCAGATGGGACTCAAGCGCCTGCAGGCCGAGACGGGCATCACCTTCGTCTTCGTGACCCATGACCAGGAGGAGGCGCTGACCATGTCCGACCGCATCGCCGTCATGGGCGCGGGGCGGTTGCAGCAGGTCGCCACGCCCCGCGACCTGTACGACCGCCCGGCCAACCGCTTCGTCGCGGGCTTCATCGGCGAGGGGAACTTCCTGCCCGTCCATGTCCACGGCCATGACGGGGCGCAGGCGCGGGTGACAATCGCCGGCACCGATCTTGCCCTGCCGACGGATGCCCTACCCCCGGGCGAGCTGCACGCGATGATCCGCCCCGAGCGGATCTGCCTGTCGCCCTCGGCCCGGGGGTTGCCGCTGGCGGGGATCGTCGAGAACCTCGTCTATCTCGGCACCGACACGCATCTGCATCTGCGTCTGGAGGGCGGCGCGCAGATCACCGCGCGCATCGCCAACGGCGACCCGCATCTGCAGGGGCTGACGCCGGGCATGCCCGCCACGCTGAACGTCCCCCCCGACGCCCTGCGTCTGGTGCCCGCATGAGCGCCGGGCCCGCCACCGCCGAGGCCCGCCAGACCCGCCGGTCGGCCCGCGCCCGCTGGTGGCTGGCCACGCCCGCCCTGCTGACCATCGCGGCGCTGTCGCTGCTGCCCTTGTGCATCGTCATCCTCTATTCGGTGCTGGAGCGCGACAGCTATGGCGGCGTCCTCTGGGCGCTGTCGGGCGAGGCCTGGGTCGAGGTGTTCTTCCAGCGCGACATCTTCGACGGCACCCTCGCCCCGGCCGAGGCGCATCTGGCGATCCTGTGGCGATCGGTGCGGCTGGCCCTGATCACCACCGGGCTGACGCTGCTGATCGGCGTGCCCACCGCCTATTTCATCGGCACCCGGCCCGCGCAGACCCGCAACCTGTGGCTCTTCGCGATCACCGTGCCCTTCTGGACCTCGCTTCTGATCCGCATCATCGCCATCGGAGAGCTGATCCGCCGCGACGGACTGGTCAACGCGGCGCTGCTGCAGCTGGGGCTGATCGAGGAACCCCTGCAGATGCTGTTCACCGATTTCGCCATCGGGCTGGGGATGACCTATGTCTATCTGCCGCTGATGGTGCTGCCGGTCTATGCCGCCGTGCAGCGGCTGGACCCGCGCCTGCTGGAGGCGGCCTACGACCTCTACGCCTCGCGCGCGCGGACCTTCCGGCGGGTGATCCTGCCGCTGATCCGGCCCGGGGTGATCGCCGGATCGCTGCTGGTCTTTATCCCCGCGCTTGGCGATTACGTCACGCCGCGCGTGCTGGGCGGCGGGTCGAACCTGATGATCGGCAACCTGATCGAGCTGCAGTTCGGGCAGGGCCGCAACTGGCCCCTGGGTGCGGCGCTGGCCCTGACGCTGATGGTGCTGATCGGGCTGGCGCTGATCCCCTGCGCGCGGCTGCTGCGCGGCAAGGCGGCACCCCATGGCTAGGCGCTTCGATCCCCGGACCCTGCCCGGCTTCGGCGCCATCGCGGCGCTGGCCTTCGCGCTGCTCTATCTGCCGCTGATCGTGCTGGTCGCCTATTCCTTCAACGCGGGCGACCTGATCGGCCGGTGGGAGGGACTGTCGTGGCGCTGGTACGCGCAGGCGCTGGACAACGCCGCCATCCAGGACGCGGCGCTGCGCTCGCTGGTGCTGGCGCTGGTCGCGGCGGCGCTGTCGACCGCGCTGGCGGTGCTGGCGGCGCTGGCCACCACGCGGGCCGATCAGTTCCGCCCCCGCCACGCCATCGCCGCCGTCGTCAACCAGCCGCTGGTGGTGCCCGAGATCGTCATGGCGGTCGCGCTGCTGCTGCTCTTCTCGATGGTGCGGCAGGCCACCGGGCTGTCGGGCATGGGCTATCTGCTGGCCGCCCACGTGACCTTCTGCATCCCCTTCGCCTACCTGCCCGTCCGCGCCCGGCTGGAGGGGATGGATGCGAACCTCGAACGCGCTGCGGCCGATCTTTATGCCAGCCCGCTGTCGGTCTTTCGCCGCATCACCCTGCCGCTGCTGGCGCCGGGCATCCTGGCGGGCTTCATGCTGGCCTTCGTCATCTCGCTGGACAACGTGGTGATCTCGCAATTCATCAAGACGGCCGGGCAGGAGACGCTGCCCACCTACATGCTGGGCCAGCTGCGCCGCGGCATCTCGGCCGAGATCTATGCCGTGTCCACGATGCTGGTGGGCCTCAGCCTGCTGATCCTGACCCTGTCCTTTCTCGTGAACCGCAGGCGGCCCTGACCGCCCCATCCCGAAGGAGATCCGATGAACCGCATCCTCGCCGGCCTTGCCGCCCTGACCGCCACCCCGGCCCTGGCCGAGGGAGAACTGCACATCTTCAACTGGGGCAACTACACCCCGCCCGAGCTGATCGAGAAGTTCCAGGACACCTACGACGTCCTCGTGACCGTCACCGAATATGACAGCAACGACGCGGCCCTGGCCAAGATCCGCGCGGGCGGGCATGGCTTCGACATCGTGGTGCCGACCTCCAGCTTCCTGCCGATCTGGATCGCGCAGGATCTGCTGCTGCAGACCAACCCGGGCCAGATGGAGAATGCCGGCAACATCCTGCCCGAATGGGCCGATCCCGAATGGGACCCGGGCCGCGTCTATACAGCGCCCTGGCAATGGGGCACGACCGGCATCCTGGTCCATACCGGCAGCTATGCGGGCGATATCAACACCTCGGCCATCTTCCTCGACCCGCCCGAGGAACTGCGCGGCCGCATCAATGTCGTCCCCGAGATGCAGGACATCATGAACCTGGCTGTCATGTATTACGGCGGAGAGATCTGCAGCGCCGACATGGACATCCTGCGTCAGGTCCGCGACGGCATGCTGGCCGCCAAGCCCTTCTGGACCGGCATCGACTATCCCCCCTTCGAGACGCTGATCAACGAGGACATCCTGGCCTCGACCTTCTGGAACGGCGCCTCGGGGCGGATCCGCGCGGCGAACCCGGACTTCGCCTATGGCTATCCGCGCGAGGGCTTTCCGATCTGGATGGAGAACGTCGCGGTGCTGGCCGATGCCCGCAATCCCGACAACGCCAAGCTGTTCCAGAACTTCGTGATGGATCCCGAGAATGCGGCGATCATCTCGAACTACCTGCGCTATGCCAATGCGATCGCGGGGTCCGAGGACTTCATGGACCCCGACCTGATCGATGCCCCCGAACTGGTCATCCCCGAGGATCTGCAGGCCTCGGCCCAGACCGCGCGGCTGTGCGAGCCTGCGACGCAGGACATCTATACCCGCATCTGGACCGAAGTGCTGCGATAGGCCTCGCCGTCCCGCTGCCCGACGCCGCCCCCGACCGGGCGGCGTCTGCCGTTTCAGCGGGCAGATCGACACGAGGGTGCGCCACGCCAAAATCTTTTCTCTATTTTTCTATCCGACGCTGGGGCAGGATGCGGCCGCCGCGATGGGCCGTGACATCCGGCTGGCGCTGAACCCCTTCCTGGCGGGCGTGGCCACGCTGACCATGATCTATGGCGCCTTCGCCTGCGAGGTCTATCGCGCCGCCTATCTGGCCGTGCCCTCGGGCCAGACCGAGGCCGCGTAGGCGCTTGGCCTGCCACCGCGCATCGCCTTCCGCAAGGTGATCCTGCCGCAGATGATGCGGCTGGCCCTGCCGGGTCTGGGCAAGGTCTGGATGGTGCTGGTCAAGGCGACCTCGCTGATCTCGCTGATCCAGCTGCCGGAGCTGATGCGCAACGCCGACATCGCCGCGCGCCCCACCCGCCAGCCCTTCACCTTCTTCCTGCTGGCCTGTCTGGTCTATCTGGCCATCACGCTGGTCTCGATGGCCGTGCAGGCGCGGCTGGAACACCGCGCCGCGCGTGGCCTGGTCGGGGGGCCCCTCTGATGGGTTTCGTCCTCGAGGCCCTGCCGCGCTTTGCCGAGGCCGCCTGGATCAACCTGCAGTTGGCCGCGATCAGCTGCGTGCTCGGGTTCCTGATCGCGCTGCCGGTGGCGCTGGCGCGGCTGTCCGACAGCCTGATCCTGCGCGGCCTGTCCACGGCCTATGTGCTGTTCTTTCGCGGCACGCCGCTTCTGGCGCAGATCTTCCTGATCTATTACGGCGCGGGCCAGTTCCGCCCGACGCTGGACAGCCTCGGGCTGTGGGGCCTGTTCCGCGACCCGTGGTTCTGCGCCATCCTGACGCTGACGCTGAACACCGGCGCCTACACCTCCGAGATCCTGCGCGGCGCCATCACCGCCATCCCCAAGGGCGAGATCGAGGCCGCGCGCGCCCTGGGCTTCGGCCGCTGGCTGCGGCTGCGTCTGGTGGTGATGCCGCGCGCGATCCGCATCGCTTGGCCGGCCTACACGAACGAGGTGGTATATCAGATCCAGGCGACCTCGCTGGTCTCGGTCATCACCATCATGGACATCACCGGCGTCGCCCGCGCCATCGGCACCCGCGACTTCCGCTTCTACGAGGCCTTCGGCATGGCCGACTTGTTCTATCTGGTGCTGGTCTATGCCGTGCTGCTGATCGCCGGGCGGATCGAGCATCGGCTGAGCGCCCATACCCGCCGCACCCCCGGCCCCGCCCGGCCGATCCCCGACCTGACCCGCTGACCACAAGGACCCGCCCCATGCGCGACTTCCAGACCCCCGGCCGCTCGGCCGTCCGCACCACGCAGGCGATGGTGGCGACCTCTCATCCCCTGTCCACGCTGGCCGCGCTGGACGTGCTGCGCGAGGGCGGCACGGCGATGGACGCCGCCATCTGCGCGGCCGCCGTGCAGGCGGTGGTCGAGCC
The DNA here is from genome assembly GCF_004683865.2 of Paracoccus liaowanqingii. Lineage (NCBI taxonomy): Bacteria > Pseudomonadati > Pseudomonadota > Alphaproteobacteria > Rhodobacterales > Paracoccaceae > Paracoccus > Paracoccus liaowanqingii. Next base: position 2,013,610 of record NZ_CP038439.1, read on the forward strand.
GCAATCGACCGGCATCGGCGGCGACTGCTTCGTGCTGCACTGCCCCGGCGGGGGCGACCGGGTGCTGGGGCTGAACGGTTCGGGCCGTGCGCCGGGCCGGGCCTCCATCAAGGCGCTGCGGGGCATGGGCCTGACCCAGATGCCGACCTTCGGCCCCCACTCCGTCACCACGCCGGGCGCGATCGACGCCTGGTTCCGCCTGTCGGCCGATTACGGGCGCCTGCCCATGGCGCGGCTGCTGGAACCCGCCATCGCCCATGCCGAGGACGGCTATGTCATCCATGACCGCGTGGCCTATGACTGGCAGATCGCCGCCCCCCGTCTGGCCGAGGATCCGGCCAGCGCCGCGATCTTCCTGCCCGGGAGCGCGGCCCCGCAGGTCGGCGACCGGTACCGCCAACCCGCCCTGGCCCAGACCCTGCGCACCATCGCGCAAGCCGGGCGCGCGGCGTTCTATGACGGCGATCTGGCGCGGGCGATGGTCGCGCATCTGCAATCCCTGGGCGGGATGCATGATCCGGCCGATTGGGCGGCAACCCGCAGTGATGCGGTCACGCCAATCTCGACCCTCTATCGCGGCTATCAGGTCCATCAGGTGCCGCCCAACAACCAGGGCCTGACCGCGCTGGTCATGCTGGACATCCTGTCGGGCTTCGACCTGGCGGCCCTGGACCCCGACGGCCCCGAGCGCATGCATCTGGAGATTGAGGCCGCACGCCTGGCCTATGCGGACCGCGACCGCCATCTGGGCGAGGATGCGGGCCTGGCCGCCCGCCCGCTGGCCCCGGGTCACGCGCCCGGCCTGCGGGCGGCCATCCATCCCGACCGCCGCATCCAGAGCCTGCCCGGACCGGAGTTGGCGACCAGCGACACCGTCTATGTCAGCGTCGTGGACCGCGACCGTAACGCGGTCAGCTCCATCAATTCGACCTATCATTCCTTCGGCGCGGGCATCACCTGCCCCCAGACGGGCATCATTTTCCAGAACCGGGGCGCCAGCTTCCGGCTGGATGCGGCCCATTCCAACGCGCTGGCCCCGCGCAAGCGGCCCCTGCACACGATCATGCCGGGCATGGTCACCAAGGACGGCCATGCCGTCATGCCCTACGGGGTGATGGGCGGCGATTACCAGCCGGCCCGGCATGTGCATCTGCTGGCCAACCTGCTGGATTACGGGATGGACTTGCAACAGGCCATCGACCACCCCCGCGCCTTCCATGACGGCCGGGTGGTCCAGGTCGAGCGCGGCGTGCCGGCCCGGACCATCGCCGGCCTGCAGGATCTGGGCCACGAGGTCGCCTGCGCGGCCGAGCCGCATGGCGGCGCGCAGGCCATCTGGATCGACCGTGAACGCGGCACCCTGACCGGCGCCTCGGACCCGCGCAAGGACGGGATCGCCCTGGGCTACTGAGCGGAGCCCGCGACCGCCATCGCGCGCAGGTCGCGCCGCGCCTCCATCAGGTCGACCACATTGGTCCGGGGGTCGGCGATATAGGCGGTGATGACCTGGGTCGCGCAGGCCTCGTCGCGGGCACAGACCGCCTCGACCAGGGCGCGATGTTCGGCACGCGCCGCCTGCCAGTTGTCCAGGGCCGTCAGGTCCATCCAGACATAGACCTGGCAGCGGTCCAGCAGGTCGTGGACGATCCGCGCCAGCATCCGGTTGTCGTCTGCCTCGGCGATGGTGCGATGCACCTTCATCCCCAGCTGGAACTCGCGCAGCTTGAAGCGCGGATCCTGATCGGCCAGACCGTCGCGTTCCGTGATGATGGCCCGCAGCGCCTGATGATGACTGTCGGATGCGTGACGGCAGGCCAGCAACACCGCCTGCACCTCCAGCGTGGCGCGCAGATCGAAGGCCTCGCGCGCGGTCCGGGCATCGAAGCACGCGATGGCATAGCCGCTTTTCGCGCGCCCCTCGACCAGCCCGTCGCGTTCCAGACGGTTCAGCGCCTCCCGGATCGGGGTGCGGCTGACGCCGAGACGCTCGGTCAACTCGGCTTCGGTCACGCGGGCGCCGGGGGGCAGCTGCCCGGTGATGATCAGCGACTTGACCGCGTCATAGGTGGAATGGCGAAGCCGGATGGGGCTGGTCGGGCGCATGGTCGCGATCCTGTCTGCTGGTACCCGATCCTAGCGCGGAATGCCTGCCAAGGGCAAACCGTCCCCACGCATCCGGCCGGTCCGGATCCCCTTGCGCGGTGATGGCCGCGAGGGGGATCGCTTGGCCACGCATGATCCCACCATGATCGCAGAGCTACACCTGTGTCACGATGAGACATGATGCCCCACACCTCGGCCCTGACTTCAGGATCCCACCACAGGCACCCTCGACATGAGACAGCCCCCTCCTCCGCGGATCGCATTGGTGCATGCGTTGGAGGAGTCGGTCGCGCCCATTCGCGACGCCTTCGCGCGCCTCTGGCCCGAGGCGCGGACGGCCGATGTGCTCGATGCCTCCCTGTCGGCGGATCTGGCAGCGGCAGGCCGCCTTGACGCCGCGATGACGGACCGGTTCCGGGCCCTGGGCCGCTATGTCGCCGCCGGCAGCGGGGTGCAGCCTGCGGATGCGGTGCTGTTCACCTGCTCGGCCTTCGGTCCCGCCATCGATGCGGTGCGGGCCGACCTGTCGGTGCCCGTCCTGCGCCCGAACGAGGCCGCCTTTGCCCAGGCCCTTGAACTGGGCCGTCGAATCGCGCTGATCGTGACCTTCCCGCCCTCGCTGCCCGCGCTCACAAAGGAACTGCACCAGATGGCATCCGCGGCAGGCGCGAGCGTGCAGGTCATGCCGGTCCTGGCGGAGGGGGCCTTGGCAGCCTTGAAGGCGGGCGACGCGGCAGCGCATGATGCCGCGGTCGTCGCGGCCTGCGGCGCGCTCGGGTCTCAGGATCTGCTGCTGTTGGGACAGTTCAGCCTAGCCCGGGCAGCACCGGCCCTGCGGGCGACACTGTCCTGCCCGGTCCTGACGACACCCGAGAGCGCCGTGAGGGACATCCGGGCGCGCCTTTCGGGCGGTCCGGATCCGACGGGCGTGCCGTGATCCGACCGGATCGGCTGCATCTTCCGCAGCACCCTCCGCTCAGGCGCTGCACCCGATCGGCTGGCGCGGGGCCCCGAGAAGCGACGGCAAGAGACACGCCCGGCCCGTGACGGGCCGGGCGTGTGGGCTTTAGGTGGCGGCCGTCAGTGGACGACGCCGCTACCACCGGCGACGGCGATGTTGTAGGGCGTGCCCTCGACCGCGATCGTGCCCAGTTCCGACAGATCCTCGGTCGAGATGCGGCGGATCAGGCCGGCATTCGGGTCGGTCACGACGATCTGGTCCCCGGCCATGGCGATACGGGGGCGGGCGTCGTTCCAGTGGCCGTCCATCGAATAGGGCGCGGTGATACGGGCCGAAGCCGCGATCTCTCCGGCCAGCCTGTCGATGCGGTGCAGGCTGCCATCCTCGGTCAGGACATAGGCATGGGCGGGCTTGACCGGGTCCAGCGCGAAATCCACCCGGCGGAAGGGCAGCGAGATGCGGGTGAAATGCGGCTCGTCCGCGGGGTCGATGACGACCAGCCCGTCGGGGCCGTGATTGCCCAGGAACATCTGGATCGCGTTCGAGCTCAGGATCGTGCCGGTGGTCACGTCCTGCGGCAGATCGGCGGGGTATCCTAGCATCTCAAACTGCGGGCCGTCCCCGCCGCCGGTGACGGTCAGCACACTCTCCTTGCAGCCCTCGACCAGATAGGCGCCCGAGAAGGCCTCGCCATGGATGCCGGTGCAGGTGGCCAGATCGCCGGTGGCATTGCCTTGGGCGTCGATTGCCTGCAGGCCAAGCCGCGGGACGGAGGCGTCGCCCGTCACCTCCTCGTCCGAGGCGACGGTGGACAGCCACACGTCGCCCATCGGCGCGACAAATCCGTGATGGGCGCGGGACTGCGGGACGGTCTGCGGCGCGATCTGGCCCCGGGCCAGCGCCGCGCCGTCGATGACCTCGGCATAGCCCCCCTGGTCGTAGTTGATGACGATCCTGCCGTCGTGATCGACCAGGTGGAAGGGGCGCGGGCCGGTCAGGACCGTGTCGATGTCCTCGGGGTCGGTGACCTCGATATCGGCATGATCGCCGTGATCCTCGAACGATATGCCGCTGTCGAAGAAATGCACCGCGTCGTCGTCCGACTGCACGGCGGCCACGACGGCCCCGCCCGCGACGGGGAACAGCTTGGTCTGGCCGGTCGGCTCGAAGCTCCAGCGGTGGTCCGGCTCGGACAGGTCGATGGCAGTGACGCGGCCTTCCGCGTGGTCGCCGACGAACAGGCGATAGAGCGTGACATCGCCGTCATGCGCATGATCGTGATCATGGTCGTGGCCGTCCTGGGCCACGGCGGCGCCGGCCAGCATCAGGGCCAGGGTGCTGGCGCCGGTGAGGGTTCTGATCGTCATGAAGGGTCCCTTGAGGTGGAAGTCGGGTCAGTCGGCGGCAAGCGCCGCGGTGATGGCACGGGCAGTGTGGCGCATCATCGACAGGTAATCGGGGGCCGGACCGTCGGGCCCGGACAGGGCGTCGGAACAGAGCGTGCCGGCCAGGTCCATCCCGGTTTCGGCCGCGATCCGGTCCACAAGCCGGATGTCCGAAATGTTCTCGGCAAGGATCGCCCCGGCCTTCCGGTCGAAGATCTTGCAGATCAGGCCCGCGACATCGGCGGCCGAGGCCTCGGAGTCAGTGCTGAGGCCCTGCGGGGACAGGAAGACGATGCCGTATTCCTCCTTGAAATAGCGGAAGGCGTTATGGGCGACGACGACGGTGCGGCGATCCTCGGGCAGGGCGCCAATGGCCGTGCGGAACTCGGCGTCCAGCGCATCTAGATCCTCGGCGTAGCGGGCGGCATTGGCGCGATAGACCTCGCACCCTTCAGCATCCGCGGCGCAGACGGCATCCGCGATGGTCGCCACATAGGCCTGTGCGCTGGGTACCGATTGACAGACATGGGGATCATGGGCGCCCGCATGCCAGATTGCCTCGTCGCCGACGTAATGGAAATGCCCGCCCGCCGGGTCCTCCAGCACATCCGCGCCGTCGGTCAGGGCGATGATGGCGGCATCGGTGCCACTGGCCGCGATCAGCCGGTCGACGAAGCCCTCCAGCTCCAGCTCAAAGGTCAGCACCCCATCGGCCCGCGCCACCACGATCGCGTCGCGCGGGCGCGGCTCGTAGAGATGCGCGTCGGCATCCGGGCCGAGCAGCACCTGCAGGTCGATGCGGTCGCCGATGATCGAGAAGGTCGCGACGACCTGCGGCGGCCCGGCCTGGACGGCGGCGGCGCTCAGCATCAGGGCTGCGAGGGAGCGGAGGATCATGGGTATCCTTTTCCTGGGGTCACGCGGCCCGGTGCCGGCGCTGCGGCAGGCGAGGCACCAACAGGCCGCGCGGGCCGACAGCACCGAGACCAGATAGGCCGTCCCGGCCGACAGCGTGATCGCCGGCCCCGAGGGCAGCGACAGGTGACAGGACGGCAGCAGACCGCCGGCCGAAGAGACCGCGCCGATCGCCACGGCCAGCGCCACCATCGGGCGCGCCGACTGCGTCCAGAAGCGGGCGGCGGCCGCGGCCAGGATCATCAGCCCGACCGACAGCAGCGTGCCAAGCGCCTGGAAGCCGGCCACGAGGTTCAGCACCACGATCGCCAGAAAGCCGAAATGCACCACCGTGCCCATCCCCGAGACCGAGCCCAGGAACAGCGGATCGAGGCACTCCGCCACCAACGCCCGCCACAGCAGGCCGAAGGCGAGGGCGGTTACCACCAGCACCAGAGCGATCAGCACGATTGCCGCATCGTCCGCCGCCCGGCCGTGCAGGTGCCGCTCCTCGGCGCCAGCAGCCCGGCCATGGTCTTCAGCAGCGTGGATTTGCCCGACCGGTTCGGCCAGACGATCGCCGTCAGCGATCTCTGCGCAAACTCTCCTGTCACGTGATGGATCGCCGCATGACTGCCATAACCCGCCATCAGATCGTCCAGCCCGACGACCGGATGGCCAAAGAGTGATAGGTGTCTTCACATGGAGAGTCCCTGTGGTTCAATGTATAATAACATTACATATTGAGAGGCTGCATGGTCCGTTCTGTTTGTGCATCGGGCCAAGAAAATGAGGTCCGGAGTCTACGGCCCGCCACAGGGGTGGTCTGAACGACACTGGGAATGATGATCCTGCATCAGTTTTGTTTAGGTCGTGCAAGTGCATTGCTCACTAGGAAGGAGGCTGCACCTGAAGGTCTTTGATAGCATCGTGACCACCCCAAGTCCCGGATCCAATATCCTGCCTGGCCCGATCTGGACGGCAAGAGCCGCAGCCTTTGACAGCCGAGATGGCCATCTCCCTGATGCGCCAACGCTTGGGCTGCCGTGGCTTCAAAGGTCAGCGATTGGTCGGCTTATGAAGATAACATGTTGCGCGATCTAGCCCGAGGGTCGTCAACGTGAGGGACAATCATGACGTGGGCGACTTCATCCGCGAACTTGCCGCATTGGATCGCGAACGGTGTCAGGCCCAGACGTCCCCATTTGCGTACGCGCGGGTCGGCTACAGTTGAGTGACGTCCTGACAAGTGCCTCTTGCAGAGAGTTCAAGTAGACCGTCTTCCGCCCCCGCGTCCGGTCTTTTCAGACCTGACTGGATTACGCGGGCGGGAAGTTTTCATGAGTGCCTGCCCACCAAAGACACCTGTCACCCGCACTGGGCCAGACACGAAAACGCCCGCCGAAGAACCTCCGGCGGGCGTCTTCCTGACAAACCTGATGGATCAATGCTCGTGGGTCGGCATCGCCTTGAGGTCGTCCTTGGTCCAAGTCGTCACCGCATGCACGGTGCCGGACTCGTCGCGCATCAAGTCCAGATCGCGCGCCGGCACCAAGACCGGCTTTGCGCCGATGCCCAGAAAGCCGCCGACGTCGATGACGACCTCGGTCCCCTCACCCGCGCCATGCGTGTGAGAGATGGTGCCGACCGTCTCGTTGCCGGGGCCGTAGACGGTCGCGCCGTCCAGCACGGCCTCGGTATATTCGCTGGCGGTCAGGCGGGTGTGGTTGGAGTGGTCCATTCGGGTTTCCTCCTCAAGGATGTTGCCGGATCGAACGCCTGAGGCGCGATGGCGTTCCGGAAATCCGCCCGACCCACGCGGCCGTGATGGCAGGGTCGGGCCGGTCGTCAGGCCGAGGGCTTGCGGCGGCGCAGGGTCAGTTCCACCCCCTCGGGGCCGTCCTCGAGCCCCGGGGTGGGGCGATAGGGATGGGCGCTTTCCAGCACGACCTCCTCGCGGTGCCCGTCCATCTCGACCACGCCCTCCAGCGGATCGCCGAGGGTGCTCTGGTCCAGATCGGCCTGTGTGCGGAAGCGGACATAGTCGCCGCCCGTCTCGACCGTTCCGGTCAGCGGCGGCATGTCCTTCAATGTCAGCGTGGCATCGGTCATGGGTCTGATCCTTGCATGGGGCAAAGGGGAACGCCCCTGCGGCAGATCAGGTCCGACAATGACGGCGATCTGCCATCTTTTGCCGATGGATCGCGGTCGCTCCGCCCTGCCAATTGCAAAGGCCGCCCGGGAACGGGCGACCCATCAGGTCAACAGCCGCAAGGCTCGCTCAAGCTTCGCTGGCCAGCAGCAGGGGCATGTGAAGGGCACCATCCCGCCGCTCGATCTGGCGGACCAGCCGCAAATACAGGGCGCGATAGCGCGTGTTGTGCTGATAGGCCGACAGGGCGGTCACGATCAGGTTCAGGTCTTCTTGCGTGGTGGTGGTCACGATCACATCATTCCGCACGGTTGGCTCCGTCTGCTCTTGGTTCTGGTTCGGACCTGTCAACGGGCAACCGCCGCAGAGGTTTCCGCGTCCGTTGCGAAAAGATGAGTTGTCCCGGCCTTGTCTGGCGCGGCAAGCGTTTTTACGCTGACGGCGCGCCTCGCATGCGCGCCGTTTCGCAGGCCGGGCCGGAACCCCAGGCCGCACTGCCCGTTGTCCCGGACACAATCAGGAGAGACCCATGTTCAAATTCCTCGGCGGCGCCGTCGGCATCATCTTCGTCATCGGCCTTCTTGTCGTGATCGGCATCCTGTCGCTGATCTTCTGATCGCACCCGGGACAGGTCTTTGGCTGTCGTCCATTCCTAGGACAGCGGTTGATCGACACGTCCTCCGGCAGGTGAAAAGGCCCCGCAGCACCGTCTGCGGGGCCTTTCTTCTTGGCGGCCGGGGCCAGCGGGTGACAGGCCGCTGAGCCGCAGTCCCTCATGGACCGAAGACACCCCACTTCCTCTTTACTCGTATGGAAGTATGGCATAAAAAGAAGGTCTGCTTTCAGGATGTCCGCCGCATGATCCCGATCCGCTCCGCCTCGACCGCCCAGCAGGTCCATGACTGGCTCTATCGCTGCGTGCTGCGCGGCGACCTGCTGCCCGGCATGCGCCTGTCCGAGACCGAGATCGCGGCTCAGGTCGGCCTGTCGCGTCAGCCCGTGCGCGAGGCCTTCATCCGCCTGGCCAGCGACGGCTTGGCCGAGATCCGCCCGCAGCGCGGCACCTATATCGGCCGCATCTCGGTCCGCGCGGTGCTGTCGGCCCGCCTGATCCGCGAGGCGGTGGAAAGCGATCTGGTGCGCATGGTCGCAGCCAGCCGCCCCGACCTGACGGCGATGGAGGCCGAATTGGAGCTGCAGGCTCGCGCCGACGCGGCAGGCGACGTGCCCGCCTTCGTGGAAAGCGACGACCGCTTCCACGGGGCCATGGCCGAGGCGGCGGGCCATCCCGCCGTCTGGCAGGATCTGGAACGCCTGAAGGCGCAGATGAACCGCATGCGCCACCTGTCGATGCGGGTCTTCGACCGCAGCGCGACCATCGCCCAGCACCGCGCGGTCCTGACCGCCCTGCAGGCGGGCGACGGCGACGCGGCCGAGACCGCCATCCGCACCCATCTGCGCCAGATGCTGACCGAGCTGCCGGAAATGGTGCGCACCCATCCCGACTATTTCACCGACTGACCGCCATCCCCCACCGAAAGGCCCCCACATGACCCGCATCCTGTCCATCGGCGAGGCCATGGTCGAACTCTCTCAGGCCGACCAGCCGTCGCTGTGGCGCATGGGCTTTGCCGGCGACACGCTGAACACCGCGTGGTACCTGCGCCGCCTGCTGGGGACCGACTGGCAGGTCGGCTACCTGACCCGCGTGGGCACTGGCGACTTCTCGCGCCGGATGCTGGACTTCCTGACCGAGGCGGGGCTGGACGCCACCCATGTCCGGGCCGAGACCGACCGCGAGATCGGCCTCTACGCCATCAGCCTGGACGGGGGCGAGCGCAGCTTCGCCTATTGGCGCGACACCTCGGCCGCCCGCCGGCTGGCCGACCAGCCTCAGGTCCTAGCCGCCGCCCTGCGCGACTGCCGCCTGGCCTATCTGTCGGGCATCACCCTGGCGATCCTGCCGCCCGCCGGGCGCCAGACCCTGATGGAGGCGCTGGACACGGCCCGGGCCGCCGGCACGACCATCGTCTTCGACACCAACCTGCGCCCGCGCCTCTGGGACGACACCGCGACCATGTGCGCGGCCACGCAAGAGGCCGCGAACCGCGCCGATCTGGTCCTGCCCAGCTTCGACGACGAGGCCGCGCATTTCGGCGATGCCGATCCCGAAGCGACGCTTGGCCGCTATCTGCAGGGCGGCGCCGGACATGTGGTGGTGAAGGACGGCGGCGGCCCGATCCATTTCGGCGGCACCCAGGGCCTGGGCGTGGTCACCGACCTGCCGCGCGAGACCCCCGTCGACACGACCGCCGCCGGCGACAGCTTCAACGCGGGCTACCTTGCCGCCACCCTCACGGGCCAGGACTGCGCCACGGCGATCCTCGCGGGCCACGCCCTCAGCGCCCGGGTCATCCGCCACCACGGCGCGCTCGTCCCGCAGGCCGTTGCGCCCCTCTGACCTTTCATCTTGGCGAAAATATCCCGGGGGGCATCGCGGCACGCGATGGGGGGCAGCGCCCCCCTGCCCCTCCTCCGTCAGACCACCGCGCCGATCTGCCAAGGCAGGAACTCGTTGTCCCCCAACCCCAGATCCTCGCTGCGCGTCGCCTCCCCCGAGGCCGTGCGCAGGATCAGATCGACGATCTCACGCCCCTTCTCCGCAATGCTCACTCCCGACAGGATGTCGCCGCAGTTCAGGTCCATGTCGTCGCGCATCGCCGCGAACAGCGCGTCGTTCGTGGCCAGCTTGATGGTCGGCGCGGGCTTCGATCCGAAGGCCGATCCGCGCCCGGTGGTGAAGACGATCAGCTGCGCCCCCCCGGCGATCTGGCCCGTGGCCGAGACGGGGTCATAGCCCGGCGTGTCCATGAAGCTCAGCCCCGGCGCGGTGATCGCCTGGCCGTAGTCCAGCACCGCGTTCAGCGGCGTGGCGCCCGCCTTGGCGACCGCGCCCAGGGATTTCTCCAGGATCGTGGTCAGCCCGCCGGCCTTGTTGCCGGGGCTGGGATTGTTGTCCAGCGACGCACCGTTCATGGCCGTATAGCCCTCCCACCAGCGCAGCCGCGCCAGCAGCTGCTCGGCCAGTTCGGGGCGGGCGGCGCGGTCCAGCAGCAGGCTTTCGGCGCCATAGATCTCGGGCGTCTCGGAGAGGACGACGGAGGTCCCCTGCGCCGCCAGCATGTCGCAGGCCACGCCAAGTGCGGGGTTGGCGGTCACGCCCGAAAACCCGTCCGAGCCGCCGCATTGCAGCCCGATCTTCAGCGCCGCCGCCGGGGCCGGCGCGCGGGTCACCGCGTTGACGGCGGGCAGCATCTCGCGGACCCGCGCCTTGATCGCCGCGATGGTGGTCCGCGTGCCGCCATTCTCCTGGATGGTCAGCCCGTGAAAGCGTGCGGCCTCGCCCAGCTCCTGCTTCATGCGGGCGATCTGCATCACCTCGCAGCCCAGCCCCACGAACAGCGCCGCCCCCACATTCGGATGCCCGGCATGGCCGGTCAGCACCCGCTGCAATGCCTGCCAGCCCGGCCCGCTGTCGGCCATCCCGCAGCCTGATCCATGGGCAAAGGCCACGACCCCGTCCACATTCGGAAAGGCCGCCAGCGCGCCCTCGATCCGCAGCTCCTCCGCCGCGCGTCGGATCACCGTGGCCGAGCAGTTGACCGTCGCCACCAGCGCGATGAAGTTGCGCGTGCCCACCTGCCCGCCCGGGCGGTGATAGCCCTGGAACGTCAGCCCCTCGCGCGGGTGACGGGCCAGCGCGGCCTCGGCCTCGGCCAGCCGGCTGCCGGGGCGATAGTCGCGGCCATGCGCGCCGAAGGCGCAGTTGTGGCTGTGGACGTGATCGCCCGCCGCGATGGGCGCGGTGGCATAGCCGATGGTCTGGCCGTATTTCACCACCGCAGCCCCTTGGGCGATCGCGCGGCGGGCGATCTTGTGACCGGCGGGGGCGATGCCCCGCGCGGTCAGGATCGCCACATTGTCGGCCGCGTTCAGGACCAGCGGGTCAGACATCGGCCGCGGCACCCCGCGCGCCCTTGTCCCGCAACGCGCTCAGCGCCGCCGTCAGGTCGCCCGCAAAGCCCGCATCCTCGCGCAGGGCCGCCGGAAAGACCGTCGCCAGGCGCAGGAAGCCCGCCACCGTCCCGGCCGGATCGTCGCGCCAGAGGGCTGCCAGATCGGCGGCCATCGGGTCCTTGACCTCGATCGCCGCACCATCGAGGCCGGTGCCCGAGGCATAGCGCATCCACGCCGCCACCGCCAAGGTCAGCCCCGGGACGGCACGGCCCGCCGCGCGCCCCTCGGCGATCGTGCCCAGGATGCGCTGCGGCAGCTTCTGGCTGCCATCCATGGCGATCTGCCAGGTCCGGTGCCGGATGGCGGGGTTGGCATAGCGCGCGGCCAGCGCATCGGCATAGGCGCCCAGATCCTCGCCCGGAGGAGGCGTCAGCGCCGGGATGATCTCGGTTTTCCAGAGCCGGTCCACGAAGCCTGCGAAGACCGGATCGGCGGCGACCTCGGCGATCGTCTCGTGCCCTGCCAGATAGCCCAGATAGGCCAGGCTGGAATGGGTGCCGTTCAGCATCCGCAGCTTCATGTGCTCGAAGGGCGTCACGTCACCCACCAGCTGCACGCCGACCGCGCCCAGATCGGGGCGGGCGCCGCCCACGAAATCGTCCTCGACCACCCATTGGCGGAAGGGCTCGTGCATGACAGGCGCCGCGTCGCGCGCCCCCGTCAGCGCCTCCAGCCGGTCCAGATCGGCGTCGGTGGTGGCGGGCACGATGCGGTCGACCATGGTGGAGGGGAACGCCCCCTCGGCCTCGATCCAGGTCGCCAGGTCGGGGTCGATCAGACGCGCCAGGTCCAGCACGACGCCGCGCACCACCTTGCCGTTCTCCGGCAGGTTGTCGCAGCAGAGGACGGTGAAGGGCGAGATTCCGGCCGCGCGCCGCGCCTGCAGCGCGCGGACCAGAAAGCCGGGCGCCGATTTCGGCAGGGGGCTGTCCAGATCATGGACGATGTCGGGATGCCCGGCATTCAGCCGCCCCGTCGACGGCTCGTGGCAATAGCCCTTCTCGGTCACCGTCAGGCTGACGATCCGCACCGAGGGCGCAGCCATCGCGTCCAGCACCGCCTGCGGATCCTCGGGCGCGACCAGCACGTCGCGCAGCACGGTGACGACCTGTGCCGTCTCGCCCTTGGGGCCCAGTTCCAGCGCGGTATAGGCCCAGCCCTGCGGACGCAGCTTGTCGCGCGTGCCCGGCGATTGCAGCGAGACGCCGGTGATGCCCCACTCGCCGCCGGACGCGGCCATCGCCTCGGCCACGAAGATCGCGCCATGCGCGCGGAAGAACGCGCCCAAGCCCAGATGGACGATGCCCGCGGGGGCGGTGGACGGGGTGTGGTGCAACCTATCGGGCAAGCCAGCCTCCATCGACGTTCAGGACGGCGCCGTTGATGTAATCGGACGCGGGCGCGGCCAAGAAGACCGCCGTCTGCGCGATGTCCTCGGGGCGGCCCCACCGGCCCGCCGGGATCCGGTCCAGGATCGCCTTCGAGCGGTCGGGATCGGCGCGCAGCGCCTCGGTGTTGTTCGTCTCGATATAGCCCGGCGCGATGGCGTTGACGGTCAGGCCCTTGGCCGCCCATTCGTTCGCCATCAGCTTGGTCAGCCCCGCCACGCCATGCTTGGACGCGGTATAGGAGGGCACGCGGATGCCCCCCTGAAACGACAGCAGGGACGCGATGTTGACGATCTTGCCCCTGCCGCGCGGCAGCGCCGCACGCGCGAAGGCCTGGCAGGTGAAGAACAGCGCCTTGAGGTTCACGTCCATCACCGCGTCCCAATCGGCCTCGGAGAAGTCGACCGCATCGTCGCGGCGGATGATGCCGGCGTTGTTGACCAGGATGTCGATCCGCTGATCGGCAAAGACGTCGCGCGCGGCCATCGGATCGGCAAAGTCGAGCATCAGCGACCGCCCCGCCTTGTCCGAGACCCGGCCCATCATCTCCAGCGTCTCGTCGCAATCGCGGCGACCGCTGGCGATGACATGGGCCCCCGCCTCTGCCATGGCCACTGCGATGGCCTGACCGATGCCGGTATTGGCCCCGGTCACCAGCGCGGTGCGGCCCTTGAGGGAGAACGCGCTCACAGCATGTCCTTGGGCTGGATGAAGTCCATGTCGGTGTAATCGACATTGTCCCCGGCCATTGCCCAGATGAAGGTGTATTCGCCGATGCCCGCGCCCGAATGGATCGACCAGGGCGGCGACAGCACGGCCTGCTCGTTTGAGACGAAGATGTGGCGGGTTTCCTGCGGCTCACCCATCAGGTGCAGCACGCGCGATTCCGGCGCCATGCCGTGATAGAGATAGGCCTCCATCCGGCGGTCATGGACATGGCTGGGGATGGTGTTCCAGACGGACCCCTCCTGCAGCGAGGTATAGCCCAGCACCAGCTGGCAGCTTTCCATGACCAGCGGGTGGATGAACTGCTTGATGACGCGTTTGTTCGAGGTCTCGGTGGCGCCCATCTCGACCTTCTTGGCCTCGTCGACCGTCACCAGCCGATGCGGCAGCGCGCGATGCGCCGGCGCCGAGGTGATGTAGAACCGCCCCTCGCCCGAGAACGTCACCGCCCCCGCACCCATGCCCAGATACAGCACGTCGCCCGGGGCCATGTCCCAAGCCTCGCCCGCAGCCTCGATGCGGCCCATGCCGCCGATGTTCACGATGCCCATCTCGCGGCGATCGAGGAAGCTGGGGGTCTTGGTCTCCTCGATCTTGTCCAGGGTCAGGCTGCCCCCGGCGGGCACGGCGCCGCCCACCACGAAGCGGTCGTAATGGGTATAGACCAGCCGGACCTCTCCCTCGGCGAACAGACCTTCGGCCAGGAAGTGCTGGCGCAGGGTGGCGGTGTCCATGGCGCGGGCGTGGTCGGGATGGATCGCGTGGCGGGTGTCGACATGGGTCATGGGGAAGTCCTTTTCAGAGAAAATCGTCGCGGCGGGGGGTGAAGCTGTCGATCAGCTCGCCCTCCTCCAGACAGAGGCAGCCATGGGTGGCGCCCGAAGGGATGACGAAGGCGTCGCCGGGTCCGACCTCGAAGGCGCGGTCGTCGATGGTGAAGCGGTAGCGGCCCGAGCGCACATAGGTCGATTGCACATGCGGATGGCTGTGCAGCGCGCCGCTGTCCCCTTCGCCAAAGGCGAAGCGGACGACCATCAGCTCGGGCGCATGGGCCAGCACGGTGCGGACGGGATCGGTCATGGGACGGGGTCCTTTCAGCGGAACATCGAGGGCAGCCACAGCGACAGCGCGGGCACGTAGGTGACCAGCATCAGCGTGGCGAAAGCCGCGCCGTAGAAGGGCCAGATGGTGCGCATCGCCTGCCAGATGCTGATGCGGCCGACCGCGCAGCCCACGAACAGCACCGCGCCGACGGGCGGCGTGCACAGGCCGATCCCCAGGTTCAGGATCAGGATGACCCCGAAATGCACCGGGTCCACCCCGAAGGCAACGGCGACCGGCAGGAAGATCGGCGTGGTGATCACGATCAGCGGCGACATGTCCATGAACGTGCCCAGGATCAGCAGGATGATGTTCATCAAGAGCAGGATCACGATGGGGTTGTCCGACACGTTCTGCAGGATCTCGACCAGTTGGGTCGGCACGCGCAGATAGGCCAGAAGCCAGCCGAAGCAGGCGGCGGTGCCGATCACCAGCAGCACCATCGCGGTCGTGCGCACGGCGCCCTTGGTGGCCTCGACGAACTCGGACCACGGCAGGCTGCGATAGACCAGCGTGGTCACCAAGAGCGCATAGACGACCGCCACGTTCGAGGATTCCGAGGCCGTGAACCAGCCCGAGCGCACGCCGCCGAAGATGATGGCGATCAGGATCAGGCCCGGCAGGGCGGCGACGGCCAGGGTGCCCAGCATGCGGAAGCCCGGGAAGGGCTCGGTCGGGTAGCCCTTCTTGCGGGCCACCCACCAGGCGGCGATCATCAGCATGAAGGCCAGCAGCAGGCCCGGGATGATCCCGGCGGTGAACAGGTCCGCGATGGACAGCCGCCCGCCGGCGGCGATCGAATAGATGATCATGTTGTGGCTGGGCGGCACCATCAGTGCGATGATCGAGCTGACCACCGTGATGTTGACCGCGTAGTCGACGTCATAGCCGCGTTCCTTCATCTGCGGCACCATCAGCCCGCCGACGGCACTCGCATCGGCCGCGGCCGATCCCGACACGCCGCCGAACATCAGGCTGGCCACGATGTTGACCTGCCCCAGGCCGCCGCGGACATGGCCGATCATGGCCCCCGCCAGCGCCACCAGCCGCCGGGCGATGTCGCCCCGCACCATCAGGTCGCCCGCGAAGATGAAGAAGGGAATGGCCATCAGCGCGAACACGGATATGCCGCTGTTCAGACGCTGGAACACCACCACCGGCGGCAGTCCCATGTAGAGGACGGTCAGGAAGCTGGCCACGCCCAGGCAGAAGGCGACCGGCGTGCCGATCAGCAGCAGCGCCACGAAGCTGCCAAACAGGATCCACAATTCCATGGCGTCAGTCCCCCTTGCGGGCGCGCGGCGCCGCCGTCGTGTTGCGGTCGTGAAGGGCCTCGGCGGCCATCAGCGGCGCGGCCGAACCGGCCCCGGCCACGTCCTCGATCTCGTCATTGTCGCCGAAGCGCAGCGTGCGCAGGCCCGCGGCCCGGCGCAGGATCCGCTCGACCGAGAACAGCATCAGAAGCAGGCCGCCACCGATCAGCGGCACGAAATCCCACAGGCGCGAGATCCCCAGGCCCGGCACCACGCCGGTCGAGGCGCGCGCGGCCAGCTGCCAGCCGAACCAGACCATGCCGAAGCCGAAGCCCGTCACGACCACGTCCGAGAAGCTGTGGAACCACGGCCGCCAGCTTTCCGGCACGACCATCAGGCCCACGTCGAAGGACAGGTGATAGCCCTCCTTGACGCCCACGGCGGCGCCCAGAAAGATGAACCAGCCCATCAGCATGACCGCCGCCGGTTCCGCCCAGAACAGGCTGGAGCCGATGACATAGCGATAGAACACCTGCGCGAAGACGAAGACGGTCATCAGGACCAGTCCCGTGCCCGCCAGCCACAGCCCCACCTGCGCCACGGCGCCGGTCAGGGTGGCAAATCTGATCAATCCCTCGCGCATCGCGCGTCCCCCCAAAGAAAAAGCCGCCCGCAAGGATTGCGGGCGGCTGTCGTCGTCACTCGGTCGCGCGGATGCGCTCGACCAGGTCCTGCGCCTCGGGAGAGGTCGCGTATTTCTCGTAGACCGGCGCCATGGCGTCGATGAAGGGCTGCTTGTCGATCTCGCGCACGATCTCGGCGCCCGCCGCGATCACGGCCTCCTCGGACGCGGCCTCGGCCTCGGCCCACAGCTGGCGCTGCGTGGTCGAGGAATTGCGCGCGGCCTCGCGCAGGACGGTCTGGTCCTCGGGCGACAGCGCGTCCCAGCTGGTCTTGGACATGGCGACAAGTTCGGGCACCATCAGATGCTCGTCCAGGGTGAAGTAGGGCGCCACCTCGGCATGGCCCGAGCTGTCATAGCTGGGATAGTTGTTTTCCGCGCCGTCGATCACGCCGGTCTGGATGCCGGAATAGACCTCGCCATAGGGCATGGGCGTCGCGACCGCGCCAAGCGCGTCCATCATGTCCACGAAGACGTCGTTCTGGATGACGCGGATCTTGAGGCCCGCCAGATCCTCGATCGAGTTGATCGGGCGCTGCGAGTTGTAGAAGCTGCGCGCGCCGCCGTCGTAATAGGCCAGCACGACCAGGTCGCGTTCCTCGAACTGCGCGCCGATCTCCTCGCCGATCGGGCCGTCCATGACCGCATGCATGTGGTCCACGTTGCGGAACAGGTAGGGCAGCGAGAAGGTCTGCGTGACCGGCACGATGTCGTTGAACGTGCCGAAGGACGCGCGGACCAGGTCGATCACGCCGAACTGGGTCTGCTCGATCGTGTCGCGCTCCTCGCCCAGCTGCGAGGACGGGAAGACCTCGATGCAGATGCGGCCGTCGGTGCGCTCCAGCACCTCCTCGGCCATGGCCTTGACGCCCTCGACGGTCGGATAGCCGTCGGGATGGGTGTCCGAGGACCGCAGCGTGATCTCGCAGGCGGCGGCGAAGCTGGCCGAGGCCAGCAGGCCCGCAAGGGATGTCATCAGAAGTTTCATGGTATCCTCCCAGATATGAACGGTCAAAGTCGGTAGGCCCGTTTGGCCAGGCCATAGGTCAGCTCGTGCGCCACCTCGGGGGCCTCGTCTTCCGCAAGACGCCCCGTGGCGACCAGAGTGGCCAGGTAGCTGCAATCGACCCGGCGGGCGACGTCATGGCGCGCGGGGATCGAGCAGAACGCGCGGGTGTCATCATTGAACCCGACGGTATTGTAAAAGCCAGCCGTTTCCGTGGTCATCTCGCGGAAGCGGCGCATGCCCTCGGCGCTGTCGTGGAACCACCATGCCGGCCCGAGCCGCAGGCAGGGCCAGACGCCGGCCAGGGGCGCCAGTTCGCGGGCATAGGCGGTCTCGTCCAGCGTGAACAGGACCACGGTCAGGTCGGGACGCATCCCCACCGCATTGAGCAGCGGGCGCAGGGCGGCCACGTAATCGGTGCGGCCCGGGATGTCGAAGCCCTTGTCGCGCCCGAACATGCCCATGACCTGATCGGAATGGTTGCGTCGCGATCCGGGGTGGATCTGCAGGACCAGCCCGTCCTCGAGGCTCATCCGCGCCATCTCGGTCAGCATCTGGCCGCGGAAGGCGTCGGCCTCGTCGGCCGAGCAGTCGCCGCGCAGAGCCTTGGCGAACAGCGCCGCCGCCTCGGCCTGCGGCAGATCCTCGGTCCGGGCATTGGGGTGGCCGTGATCGCTGGAGGTCGCGCCATGTTCGATGAAGAAGGCCCGCCGCGCCCGGTGGGCATCCAGATAGCCCGCCCAGGTGCCCGTGTCGAAGCCGGTCTGCTGGCCCATCAGGGCGATGTTGTCGGCAAAGCCCGCCATCTCGGGATCGACCACGCCATCGGGGCGATAGGCGGTCAGCACCCTGCCCTGCCAGCCGCTGTCCTTGATCATCCTGTGCCAGCGCAGATCGTCGGTGGCGGCCTCGGTCGTGGCGATCGCCTCGATGTTGAATCGCTCGAACAGGGCGCGCGGGCGGAACTCGGGGGTGGCCAGGCTTTCGGCGATGCGGTCGTAATACCAGTCCGAGGTCTCGGCCGACAGGCGGCGGTCGATGCCGAACAGATGCTGGAAGGAATGGTCCAGCCACAGCCGCGAGGGCGTGCCGCGCAGCAGGTGATAGTTCTCGGCGAACAGCCGCCAGATCTTGCGCCCGTCCGTCTCGGTCGCACCGCCATCGACCCGGGGCACGCCCAGTTCGGCCAGCGGCACGCCTTGCGAGCAGAGCATCCGGAAGACGTAGTGATCGGGCGTCACGAACAGCTGCGCGGGATCCGGAAACGCCTCGTTCTCGGCGAACCAGCGCGGATCGGTGTGACCATGCGGGCTGAGGATCGGCAGATCGCGGACCTGATCGTAAAGCGCGCGGGCCAGATCGCGGCTGCGCCCCTCGACGGGAAAAAGACGGTCTTCTGCCACAAGTGCCACGCGACGCTCTCCTCCGACTCGCTTGCCATAAGGCTTGTCGTCTAATATGCTAGTTTACGAGACACGTCAATCGGAGCCGACCCCATGCCTCAGCCCGATGTCGCAGCCCTGCCGGCGATGGAGGACCTGCGCCCCCGCAGCGTGACGGACCACATCTTCCACGATCTGTATGCGCGGGTGGTGAACCTGTCCCTGCCCCCGGGCGCGAAGCTGTCCGAGGCCGAGGTCGCCTCGCAGATGGGCGTGTCGCGCCAGCCGGTGCGCGACGCCTTCTACCGGCTGTCGCAGCTGGGCTTCATCCAGATCCGCCCGCAGCGCGCGACCACGGTGACGCCGATCTCGACCGAGGCGGTCATGCAGGCCTATTTCGTGCGCAGCGCGCTGGAGGAGGCCACGATGCGCGTCGCCGCCCTGCGGCTGGACCCCGCCGATTGGGACGGGCTGGAGGGGCTGATCGACGCGCAGGAGGCCGCCAGCCGTGCCGACGACCGTGCGGGCTTTCACGCGCTGGACGACCAGTTCCACCACGACATCTGCGCGGGTGCGGGCAAGGAATTCGTCTGGAACCTGGTCCGCGACACCAAGGGGCACATGGACCGCGCGCGGTTCCTGTCGCTGTCCTACGGCGCCTCGACCGCCTGGATCGAGCATCGCCAGATCCTGACCGCCCTGCGCGCCCGCGACCCCGAGGCCGCCGCCGCCGCGGTGCGCCTGCATCTGAGCCATATCGAGCATATCCTGGACCGCCTGCGCAGCGACCAGCCCGGCATCCTCGGCTGACGGACTATCCGGCGCGGCCGGTGACCAGCACGGCGCGGAAGTCGTTCACGTTGGTCAGGGTGGGGCCGGTGCGGATCAGGCTGCCGGTCGCCTGAAACAGCGTCCAGCTGTCATGGGCATCAAGGCTGGCCTGCGGGTCCAGACCACATTCCGCCGCGCGGGCCCTCAGGTCGGGGCCGATCACCGCGCCCGCCGCATCCTCGGTGCCGTCGATGCCGTCGGTATCGGCCGCCAGCGCGAAGGTGCCGGGCAGGCCGCGCAGGGTCAGGGCCAGAGACAGCAGGAATTCGGTGTTGCGCCCGCCGCGTCCCGGCGCGGCCTGGCCGATGGTCACCGTCGTCTCGCCGCCCGACAGCAGCACGGCGGGCGGGGCTGTGGGGGTGGCGTGGCGGGCCGTGGCGCGGGCCATTCCGGCCATCGCGATGCCCAGCTGCGCGGCCTCGCCCTCCAGCGCGTCACCCAGCAGCAGGGGCGTGACGCCCGCCGCCCGCGCGACCTCGGCCGCCGCCAGCAGCGACATCTGCGGCGTGGCGATCAGGCGATAGTCCGATTGCATGTCCGGCAGCGGCGGCGGGGGCGGCGCCAGCAGCAGGGCGCGCACCGCCTCCGGCAGGTCCTCCCCCAGACGCGCCACCAGCGGCGCCAGATCGTCGCCCGCCGTGGGATCGGCCACCGTCGGCCCCGAGGCGATGGCTGCCGGATCGTCGCCGGGCACGTCCGAGATCGCCAGCGTCACCAGCCGCGCCGGCGCCACCGCCCGTGCCAGCCCGCCGCCCTTGACCAACGACAGGCGGCGGCGGATGCGGTTCATGTCCTCGATCGTCAGGCCGGACCGCAGCAGCAGCCGGTTCACCGCGATCTTGTCGGCCAGCGTCAGCGGCGGACGCGCCGCCGCCATCAGCGCCGACCCCCCGCCCGAGATCAGCGCCAGCACCAGATCGTCCGGTCCCGCCGCCTGCGCCGCCGCCAGGATCTCGTGGGCCGCCGCTTCCGAGGCCGCGTCGGGCACCGGGTGGGACGCCTCGCGCACGGTGATGCGCCGCGTGGGAACGGCATGGCCATGCCGGGTGACGACCACGCCCGACAGATCGACATCGGGCCAGGCCGCCTCGACCGCGGCGGCCATGGCGGCGGCGGACTTGCCCGCGCCCAGCACGATGCAGCGCCCGCGCGGGGCCTCGGGCAGATGCGCCGCCAGCACCCGCGCGGGATCGGCCGCCGCCACCGCCGCGTCGAACATGGCGCGCAGCAGCGCCTTTGCCCGGTCTGCGGTCCAGTCGTCCTGCTGCGTCATCGCGGTCCCCCTGCCCTCTTTCGGGCAACATAACCGGCGGGATCGGGCTTTGCCACCGCCCCCCGGACCGAAGGTCTCAAGGCGCGGCTTGTCCTGATCTCCGGGGCCTCGACGCCTCAAAGGCAACTCGGCCCCGGCCGAAGGCCCCCGCGCCGGGGGGCCGCAAAGATCGTTACCAGCTGCGGCGCAGCGTCGCCGTGACCTGGCGGCCGGGATTGTAGAAATCCGCCCCGAAGCCGCCATTCGCCACATATTTGCGGTCGAAGAGGTTGCTGACATTCAGCGTCAGCGCGGTGTCGTCGCGCAGCTGCCAGCCATAGGCCGCATCGACCACCACCGTGCCGCCCGTGCCCACCGTGTTGGCATCGTCGTAGAAGTGCTGGCCCGTATAGCGCCCGCCCAGAGAGAAGGTCATGTCCCCCCGCGCGCCCTGCCCGACCAGCGTATAGGTCGCCCAGAGCGAGGCCGACTGTTCCGGCACCAGCAGGGGGCGGTTGCCCAGATTGCCCGAGGTGCCATTCTTGACGATCTCCTGGTCGATCCAGGAATAGGCGGCGGTCAGGCTGATCGCCGGGGTCAACTCGGCCTTGGCCTCCAGATCCAGGCCCCGGGCGCTGACCTCTCCGATGGTGGCGGGCAGCAGGGTGACCGGGTCGGTGCGGGTCAGGTTCGTGCGCGTCAGGTCGTAGACGGCAGCGCTGAACAGCGCGGTCGTGCCAAGCGGCTGGTACTTGACGCCCAGCTCGACCTGCCGCCCCTCCTCGGGATCGGTGCCGATGCCTGCGGGGACGACCGATTGCGCATAGCTGGCATAGGTCGAGACCTCGGGCGTGACCTTCCAGGTCAGGCCCAGCCTGCCGGTCGTCTCGCTGATCTCGCCCCGGGCGGTGGTCCCTGTCAGGTTGTCCGTCTCGGTGATGTCCAGCCAGTCGTGGCGCAGCCCGGCGGTGACGATGAACCGGTCGGCGAAGGTCAGCTCCTGTTCGGCAAAGATCGCGCGACCGCGCTGGTCGTTGGTCGTGCTGGCGATCAGCGGCACGTCCTCCGGCGCGCCGGCATAGATCGGATCGGTCCAGTCGATGCCCGGGGCCGGGCCGAAGAAGGTGTCGTTGTCGCGGTCGCGGTCGGCGAATTCCACCCCGGCGACGGTGCGGCTGCCGGTGCCGCCGAAGCTGGTGTCGTATTGCAGCTGCGCCGTGCCGATCAGCGCGGTCAGCGCGGCATCGTTGCCGAAGAAGGACCGCGTGGCGACGGTGCTGCCATCGGTGGGCGTGGCGGCGATATAGGCATAGCCGTAATCGCTGGCCGTGTCGGAATAGCGCAGCCGGGCGCTGGCGCTGAGGCCGGTGCCGAAGTCATGGTCCAGGAGCGCCGTCACGCTGGTCCGCTCGGTGCCCCGGAAGTTGTAGCCCGGCTCTCCGAAGAAGCGGTCACGGTCGAAATCGGTGCCGATCGGATGGCCGCCGCTGCCCGGCACGCCCTCCAGGTCCAGATGATCGACCACCACGCTGAGGCTGGTCGCCTCCGACGGGCGCCAGGTCAGCCCGCCCATCAGGAAGCCCGCATCGTCGCGCGAGTTGTCGTATTCGGCATCCGCGTCGCGCAGCTTGCCGGTCAGCCGCCAGGACAGCGTCGCATCGGGGGTGAAATTGTCGCCCAGATCGAAGCCGATCTCGCCCCGGTCGTCCGAACCGACCGTGCCATAGACCTCTCCGAAGCGCGCGCGGCGGGGCAGCTTGGTCACGTAGTTCACCGAGCCGCCCGGGTCGGACACGCCGGTCGCGGTCGAGATGGCGCCGCGCACGACCTCGACCCGCTCGAAGGCATAGGTCTCCTCGCGGATGCCGCCGAAGGGACGGCCCAGGCTGAGGCCGTCGCGGGCGGCATAGGCATCGAAGCCGCGGATCTTGAAGTAGTCGAAGCGGTCGTCGGCGCCATAGAAATCCGCGACGACGCCGGCGGAATACTGCAGCACCTCCTCGACCCCCTGCGCGCCGCGCTGCGCGATCTCGCGCGAGGTGATGACGGACACCGAGGCGGGCGTGTCCAGCAGGGGCGCGGCCAGCCGCCCGCCCGCACTGCTGGTCGCGGCCACGATCGAGCCCGCGTCGTCGTCGCCCTCGACCGCCTCCAGCAGGATCGGATCGAGGACGGTGACATTGGCGGGCATGTCCTGTGCCAGCCCCGCCCCGGCGGTGACCGCCAGAACCGAGGCGCAGCCGGCCAGAGCGGCGATCAGGGACAGGGGACGGGCATGAGGGGGAAAGCGCATGGGAAAGGGTTCCGGACTGAAGAGGGGGGCGGGTCTGGCGACGGCGCGGCCCTTTGCGGGCGTCGACCGATGGCTGGTCCGGGCTGCTAAACCTTTTTGCGGCGCTTGTCTTGTATAATCCTATCGTTTTTGTCAGAAACAGCGCAAATCGTCGCCGGACCCGGCGGACGGCGGCCGTCCCGGGCTTTTCGGGCGCCCGCCCGGTCCCCCGGCCCCCGGACCGCCCCGTGAAAGACCCTGCCCATGTCCCGCCTCCTTCCCCTGTCCGCCGCCTGTCTTCTGGCCGCAGCCCCCGCCCTGGCCCAGGATCCGGGCTTTCCCTTGACCGTCCCGCATGCCTTCGGGACCACCACCATCCCGGCGCCGCCGCAGCGCGTGGCGACGGTGGCTTGGGCCAATCACGAGGTGCCGCTGGCCTTAGGCATCGTGCCGGTGGGCATGGCCCGCGCCAATTTCGGCGACGATGACGGCGACGGGGTGCTTCCTTGGGTCTCGGCCCGACTGGCGGAACTGGGCGCGCCGGTGCCGCCGCTCTTCGACGAGGGCGACGGGATCGATTTCGAGGCGGTCGCCGCCAGCGCCCCCGACGTGATCCTGGCGGCCTATTCCGGGCTCAGCGCCGACGACTATGCGACGCTTGGCATGATCGCCCCGGTCGTGGCCTATCCCGACGCGCCCTGGGCCACCGACTGGCGCCAGACGATCCGCATGGACAGCGCCGGGCTGGGCATGGCGCCCGAGGGCGACGCCCTGATCGCCCGGATCGAGGCCGAGATCGCCCGGACCCTGGAAGGCCATCCCGAGCTGGCGGGCAAGCGGGCGATGTTCGTGACGCATCTGGACACCACGAACCTCAGCGTCATCAATTTCTATACCGGCAACGACGCGCGGGTGAAGTTCTTCGGCGATCTGGGGCTGGAACTGCCCCAAAGCGTCGCCGAGGCCACGCTGCCCGGGCAATATGCGGGCGCGATCAGCGCCGAGCGGATCGACCTGTTCGACGACGTGGACATCATCGTCACCTATGGCGGCGACGACCTGCTGGCGGCGCTGCGCGCCGATCCGCTGCTGTCGCGGATGCCGGCGGTGGCCAACGACGCGGTGGTGATGCTGCAGAACGATCCCCTGGGCACGGCGGCGACGCCCACGCCGCTGTCGATCTCCTATGTGCTGCCCGACTATGTGGGCCTGCTGTCCGACGCGGCGCGCAAGGCCCGATGAGGGGCGGCCCATCCTTTGGCGCCGGCCTGATGCGGGCGGGCCGCCGCCCGCTGTGGCTGGGGCTGGCGCTGCTGGTACTGGGCGCGCTGGTGCTGGCCTCGGTCGCGGTGGGCACCCGGGCGGTCGGCTGGCCCGACATCGCGCTGGCCCTGCGCGGACAGGTGGACAGCATCGCCACCGCCGCCGTCGCGGCCCGGCTGCCGCGCACCGCGCTGGCCGCGCTGGCGGGTGCCGCCCTGGGCCTGTCGGGGGCGATCATGCAGGGCGTGACGCGCAACCCGCTGGCCGATCCGGGCATCCTGGGGGTGAACATGGGCGCCTCGCTGGCCGTGGTGATCGGCATCGCCTGGTTCGGCATCACCGCGCTGGACCAGTATGTCTGGACCGCGATCCTGGGCGCGGGGGCGGCGGCGGTCTTCGTCTATGGCATCGGCTCGCTCGGCCGGGGCGGCGCCACGCCGCTGAAGCTGGCGCTGGCGGGGGCCGCGACCTCGGTCGCCTTCTCGTCGCTGGTGGCGGCGGTGGTGCTGCCCCGGGCCGATCTGGCGGGCGGCATCCGGTCCTGGCAGATCGGCGGCGTCGGCGGCGCGACCTTCGAGGGCATCGGCCATGTGGCGCCCTTCCTGGCCCTGGGCTTCATGCTGGCGATGATCTCGGCGCGCAAGCTGAACGCGCTGGCCCTGGGCGACGAGCTGGCGGCGGGCTTCGGGGAACGGGTGGCCCGCGCCCGGGCCTGGGCCGCGGCGGGCGCGATCCTGCTGGCCGGGGCGACCACCGCCATCTGCGGACCGATCGGCTTCGTGGGGCTGGTCGTGCCGCATGCCTGCCGGCTGCTGACCGGCACCGACCACCGCTGGCTGCTGCCCTTCGCGGCGCTGGCGGGGGCCTGCCTGCTGCTGGCCGCCGACATCCTGGGCCGCCTGATCGCCCGCCCGGCCGAGCTGGACGTGGGCATCGTCACCGCGCTTCTGGGCGGGCCGGTCTTCATCTGGATCGTCCGCCGCCAGAGGATCCGCGAGCTGTGAGCCCCGACACCCCAGCCCCGCCGATGACCGCCCCCCGCATCGCCGCCCTGCGCCGCGCGCGCATGCGCGGATGGCGCCGCACCACCCTGGGGATGGCGGCGGCGGTCGTGGCACTGGTCGCGCTGACCCTGATGCTGGGCCAGAATTTCACGCCGCCGGGCGAGGTCTGGCACGTGCTGACGGGCCAGGATGCCCCCGGCGCGGCCTTCGTGGTGGGCCAGCTGCGCCTGCCCCGCGCCGCCCTGGCGCTGCTGGCGGGCGCCAGCTTCGGGCTGGCGGGCGCGGCCTTCCAGACCCTGCTGCGCAACCCGCTGGCCAGCCCCGACATCATCGGCATCTCGTCGGGCGCCAGCGCGGCGGCGGTGCTGGGCATCGTGGTCCTGGGGCTGGAGGGCGCGGCCCTGTCGCTGCTGGCGGTGGCGGCGGGGATCGGCGTGGCGGTGCTGATCACCGGCCTGTCCTTCCGGGGCGGCATCGCGGGGACGCGGCTGATCCTGGTGGGCATCGGCATCTCGGCCATGCTGGACAGCGTGATCGCCTATGTGCTGGCCCGCGCGCCCGCGTGGGACCTGCTTGAGGCGATGCGCTGGCTGACCGGCAGCGTCAACGGCGCCCGGCTGGACCAGGCGCTGCCGCTGGCCTTGGCGCTGATCGTCTGCGGCGGGCTGATCCTGTCGCGCGCCCGCGATCTGGAGGCGCTGCGCCTGGGCGAGGACACCGCCGCCGCCCTTGGCGTCCGCGTGGGCCGCGCCCGTGCGACGGTCATCCTGGCCGCCGTCGCGCTGATCGCGGTGGCGACGGCCGTGACCGGACCCATCGCCTTCGTGGCCTTCCTGTCGGGGCCGATCGCGGCGCGGATGACCGGGCCGCGCGGCTCGGCCCTGCTGCCGGCGGCGCTGGTGGGGGCGCTGCTGGTGCTGGCGGGCGATTATGCGGGGCAGTTCCTGCTGCCCGCGCGCTATCCGGTGGGGGTTGTCACCGGCGCGCTCGGTGCCCCCTACCTCATCCTTCTCATCATCCGCGCCAACCGGATCGGAGCGACCTGATGCCCCCTCCCGCCCACAGCCCTGCCCGCCATGCCCTGATCGCCCGGTCCCTGACGGCGGGCTATGGCCCCGCGCAGATCCTGACCGGGCTGGATCTGGACCTGCCGCCGGGCCGGATCACCGCCATCGTCGGCGCCAATGCCTGCGGCAAGTCGACGCTGCTGCGCAGCCTGACGCGGCTGCTGCCGCCCCGCGCGGGCCAGGTGCTGCTGGACGGTCGGTCAATCCATGCCATGCCGCCCCGGCAGCTGGCGCAAATCCTGGGCATGCTCCCGCAATCGCCCGTCGCGCCCGAGGGGATCACCGTGGCCGATCTGGTCAGCCGGGGCCGCCATCCCCATCACGGCCTGCTCTCGCGCTGGAGCGGCGCCGACGACCGCGCCGTGGCCGAGGCGCTGACCGTCACCGGCACCGCCGATCTGGCAGAACGCCCGGTGGACGAGCTGTCGGGCGGCCAGCGCCAGCGCGTCTGGATCGCCATGGCCCTGGCCCAGCAGACCGACCTGCTACTGCTGGACGAGCCCACGACCTTCCTCGACATCAGCCACCAGATCGAGGTGCTGGACCTGCTGACGGACCTGAACCGCGACCGGGGCACGACCGTGGTGATGGTGCTGCACGACCTCAATCTGGCGGCGCGCTATGCTGATCACCTGATCGCCATGTCCGCGGGCCGCATCCATGCCGCGGGCCCCGCGTCCGAGGTGCTGACACGAGAGATGGTGCGTCAGGTCTTCGGTCTGGACAGCCGCATCATCGCCGATCCGGTCTCGGGGCGGCCGCTGATGCTGCCCCTGGGCCGCCATCGCAGTGCGATGCCCGAGGGGTGTCCGGATGCCCGCGCCCCGGGCTGCGGGGTATAATCTTTCTCAGTTTCCGATCCGCTGACTGAACCGTGATGGCCAAAACGCGTTGGGATGGGCTGCGTGTCGCACGCGGCGCCTTCTTTCCCCGCCGAAAGGCCATTCATGCACATCCTTCACGTCGCGCTCGGCGGTTGCCTCAAGGCGCCGCCGGTCAGCTATGGCATCACGGAAGACACGGGCGGCCACATCGCCTATATCCTGGGCGCGGCCATGGCGCAGGCCCGGCTGGCCGATGTCCATGCCGTCGATATCGTCACCCGCGCCTTCCGGGCGCCGGGCCTGGACACCGTGCATGACCGGACGACCGAGGAGGTGGCACCGGGATGCCGCATCCTGCGCCTGCGCACGTCGAACCATGCCTACCTGAGCAAGGAGGCGCTGGAGGCCGAGGTGCCCGCGCTGACATTGGCCTTCCTGGACCTGCTGCGGGACATGCCCCGGCGGCCCGACGTGATCCATGCCCATTTCGCCGATGCCGCGCGCCTGGCCCGGGCCGCCGAGGCTGAATTCGGCATCCCGTGGATCTATACCCCCCATTCGCTGGCCCTGCAGAAGGGCCCGGACGCGGACCGCCTGCCCGCGCTGCGGACCCGCATCGCCTCGGAGCGCGCTGCCGTTGCTGGCGCGGGGGCGATCATCGTGTCTTCGCGCGACGAGGCCGAACGGCAGCTGCTGCCTTACGGCGCGGATGCCGAGGGGCGCAGCCATTGCCTGGCGCCGGGCGTCGATCTGGCGCCGCTGTCGGATGCCACGGCGGCCGACGGCCTGCTGGCGCCCTTCCTGCGCGATGCGTCCCTGCCGATCCTGCTGGCCGTGGCGCGCCCTGTCCTCAAGAAGAACCTGATCGGCCTGATCGAGGCCTATGCCGCCTCGCCCGTCCTGCAGGCCCGCGCCAATCTGGTCATCCTGGCCGGGCTGCGCGACGGGATCGTGCAGGGACCGGCCGAACAGAACCACGTGCTGCGCGGCCTCTTCGACTGCGTCGACCGGCACGGGCTGTGGGGCAAGGTCGCCCTGCCGCCGCGCCATGACGCCCGGCAGCTGCGCGCGCTGTACGATCG
This sequence comes from Paracoccus liaowanqingii, assembly GCF_004683865.2. Taxonomy (NCBI): domain Bacteria; kingdom Pseudomonadati; phylum Pseudomonadota; class Alphaproteobacteria; order Rhodobacterales; family Paracoccaceae; genus Paracoccus; species Paracoccus liaowanqingii. The sequence goes on from NZ_CP038439.1 coordinate 2,042,315, forward strand.
GGCGGCGCAGGGCGGCGTCTTCGTGAACCCGGCCTTTCACGAGCCCTTCGGCCTGACCCTGATCGAGGCCGCGCAGGCCGGTGTGCCGGTCGTGGCCACCCGGAACGGCGGGCCGGTGGACATCGTGGCGCAGCTGGGCCACGGCGCGCTGGTCGATCCGCAGGACCCCGCGCAGATCGCCGCCGCCTGCCTGCGGCTGATGGAGGATCCGGACCGCGCGGCCCGGGTCCGCTTGGCGCAGGTGCGTGCGCTGGCGGTCTTCGATTGGGGAGACTGGGCCGAACGCTCGGTCGCCCTCTGCCGGACGCTCGGCCAGCCGGCGGCACGGCCGCGCCGGATCGTGCGCCGCATCCTGGCCAGCGACATCGACGGCACGTTGACCGGCAGCTATGCGGCGGCACTGCGCTTCGGCGACTGGCACGCCACCCGGTCCGAGACGCTGATGTTCGCAGTCGCCACCGGGCGCGCGGTCTCTCAGGCGCGGCGGGTTCTGGACGACTGGCAGCTACCACGCCCGGACCTGTTCATCACCTCGGTCGGCAGCGAGATCTGGCGCTGGTCCCCGGACGGGCGCTTGGCGCGCTGCGCCGATTACGCCCGCCATCTGGACGGCGATTGGGACCGCGCGGCGGTGGCCGCCCTGCTGGCCGAACATGATCCGCAATGGCAGCCGGGATACGAGCAGCGCCGCTGGAAGCTGTCCCTGTTCGGGACCGCGGCCTTGGCGGACGATCTGCGCCGCGACCTGGCCCGGCAGGGCCTTGGCGCCCGCGTCATCGCCTCGCACGGCCAGTTCATCGACATCCTGCCGCCCCGCGCAGGCAAGGCCGCCGCGCTGCGCTTCGAGGCGGCGCGGTGGGGTCTGGACCTTGGCCACTGCATCACGGCGGGCGACAGCGGCAACGATGCCGACATGCTGGCGGCCAGCGGTGCCGCGATCCTGCCCGCCAATGCCTATGCCGAACTGGACCACCTGCGCGGCACCGGCATCTATCGCAGCCCCCTGACCCATGCGGCCGGCGTCATCGACGGGCTGACGCGGCTTGGCCTCGGCGGTCCCGTCCGGCCCCGCGCGCCGTCCCAGACCCCGACCCAAGGACCGGTCCCGGCCTCCCGCCTGGCCCGCAGCACCGCCCCCAAGGCGGCGAAGCCCGCCCATGCGTGACCTGACCCTGCCGCGCCGACCCTTCGGCTATTTCGTCCACCATCAGGGCCGGGGCCATGCCGAGCGCTGCGCCGCCCTGCTGGCCGCCCTACCCCCGGATCGCCCCGTGACGATCTTCTGCGCGCGCGACGACATCTTTCCGGCCCTGCCCGGCCATGTGCGGATCACCCGCATCCCCTCGCTGTTCGAACGCGGCGGGGCCGAGGTCGACATGGATCAGGTCGAGACGCCCGAGACGCTGCATTGCGCGCCCTTGGGCTGGCCCGGCATCCGGCAGGCGATGGGCACCATCGCCGCATGGTTCGCCAGCGCCGATCCCGCGCTGATGATCTGCGATGTCAGCGCCGAGATCGCGCAGCTGGCGCGCATCTGCTCGGTCCCGCATGTCAAGATCCTGCAGCACGGTGCCCGCGACGACGCCGGCCATCAGGCGGCCTATGCGGGGGCTGCGGGCCTGCTGGCTCCCTTCGCGGCCGAGCTGGCCCAGCCCGACTGGCAGGCGTTTGCGCACAAGATCCACTTCGCCCCGGGCCTCGGCGTCACCGCAAGCCGCGCGGGCGACCGCGCCACAGCCCGGCGCGCGCTTAGCCTGGATCCCGACCGCCCCGTGGCGCTGATCCTGTCGGGCGCGGGCGGCACCGGCTTTTCGCAGGCGCCGCTTGGCGTTGCGGCGCGGGCCTTTCCCGGCTGGACCTGGCTGACCATCGGCAAGCTGCAGGAGGAATGGCACGCGACCGAGGGGCGCAACCTCGTCAGCAAGGGCTGGGTCGACGACCCCGAGACCCATGTGGCCGCCGCCGATCTGGTGATCTCGTCCACCGGCAACACCACCTGCGCGCAGGTGCTGACGGCGGGCCGCCCGTGGATCGTGGTTCCCGAATGGCGCTATTTCGACGAGCAGCGGCTGAAGGCCGAGGCCCTGGACCGCGCAGGCGCGGCCCTGCATCTGCCGCATCTGCCCTCCAGCGCGCAGGCCTGGCGGGCGGCGGTGACGCAAGCCATGGCCCGCCACGATCCGGCCCGGCAGGCTCGGCTGATCTCGGCCGATCCGGCCGCCGCGGCGGCGCGCTGGCTGGAGACGCTGTCGGACGATCTGTGGGGCGCGGAGCCCCTCCCCCTCCATCCCGTGCAAGGAGCACATGCATGACGACTGTTTCGGCCCTGACCATCGCCTCGGGCCGCGAGGCGCATCTGAAGAATGTCATCCGCGGCTTTCAGACCCAGACCCATCCCCCGGTTGAGCTGATCATCGGCGTCATGCAGGACAGCGATTACACCGACCTGCCCACGACCGACTTCCCGATCCGCCAGATCCGCATCACCGGCCCCGAGCTGCCCCTGGCCGCCGCGCGCAACGCGGTGGCCGATGCGGCGACGGGCGATGTGCTGGTCTTCGTCGATGTCGACTGCATGCCCGATCCGGAGTTCATCGCGGGCTATCTGGCCTGCATGGAGGGGCAGAGCGGCCTCTTCATGGGCGAGGTCCTGTATCTGCCCTCCGGCGCGACGGCCCAGGGGCTGGATTTCGACCGCTTCGCCGGAATGGCCGTGCGCCATTCCGACCGCCAGGGCCCGCCCGCCGCCGGGCTGGAGCGTTGCCCGGATTACCGCTGCTTCTGGTCGCTGAACTTCGCCATGCACCGCGCCGGTTGGCAGGCCGGGCCAGGCTTTGACGAGCGCTTCACTGGCTATGGCGGCGAGGACACCGATTTCGGCCGCGCCCTGTCCGAGGCGGGCATCCCGATCTGGTGGATCAAGGGGGGCCGCGTCTATCACCAGTACCACCCCCATTGCATGCCCCCCGTCCATCACCTGCATTCGGTGCTGCGCAACACCGAGGTCTTCGCGGCGAAATGGGGCCACCGGACGATGGAGCACTGGCTCTATGCCTTCCAGCTGATGGGGTTGATCCGCAACACCGCATCGGGGCTGGAGGTGCTGCGCGAGCCCGCCGCCGCCGACATCGCGCTCTGCGAGCAGCAGGGCCACATGCCCTATGCCAATTCGCGCCGGGTGATCGACCACCTGCATCAGGTCGCGGCCGACCGCCGCCATGCCCCCGACCGGGTGGCCGAGCTGCGCCGGGCACAGGACAGCCTTCTGATGCCCGCCGCGGAATAGCCGCGATGCGCCCGCTGAAGATCGCCGTGATGGCGCATTGCCGCCATCCCATCTCGCCTCCCTTCATGGGCGGGATGGAGGTGCATGCCCATCACCTGACCCATGCCCTGCAGGCGCGCGGCCATGATGTGACACTGATTGCGGCGGGCGACAGCCGCGTCGGCGTGCCGGTCCTGCCGCTGATGCGGCAGCATTACGACAGCGCCTATCCCTGGAACGATTTCCACGGCACCAAGGTGCTGAACGACCATCTGGACCTCAGCCATGCCGAGGCGCTGGCCCGGCTGCGGGACGAGGGCTTCGACATCGTCCACAACAACACGCTGCACCGCTATCCGCCCCGGCTGGCGCGCAGCGTGGAATTGCCGATGGTCACCTCGCTGCATGTGCCCCCCTTCGACGCGCTGGCCCGCGCGGTGCGCGACAGCGTGGCGCCGTGGCATCCGGTGACGGGATGCTCGCGCCGGCATCTGGACGCCTACTGGCCGGGCGGGGTGGCGCCGGACGCGCATGTGGTCCCCAACGGGATCGATCCGGCCGACTGGCCCTTCCGCGCGACGGGCAATGGCGAGGCGGTCTGGGCCGGGCGCATCACCCCCAACAAGGGCACGCATCTGGCCATCGCCGCCGCCGTTCGGGCGGGCATTGCGCTGACCATCTTCGGCAGCATCGAGGATTCGGGATATTACGAGGCGCTGGTGCGTCCTGCGCTTGGCCCCCGCATCCGCCATGGCGGGCATCTGGCCGGGTCCGATCTGGCGCGGGAATACGGGCGGGCCTCGGTCCTGCTGTTCACCCCGCAATGGGACGAGCCCTTCGGCCTGTCGGCCATTGAGGCGATGGCCTGCGGCACCCCGGTCGCGGCGATCGAGATGGGCGCGGTGCGCGAGGTCGTGGGCGATGCGGGCGCCTATGCGAAGGCCGACGGCTCGGATCTGGACCGCGCCCTGCAGGCGGCCCTGGCCATCCCCCGCGACCGCCCCCGGCAGCGGGTCGAGCGGCTGTTCACGCTGGACCGGATGATCGACGGCTACGAGGCGCTCTATGCCAGCGCGCTGGCCCATCGCGGCGCGGCGGGGGGCGACCCCATCCGCTTCCCCGAGATCGAGCTGCCCCACCGGCTGGTCGCGGCCTGGGACCGGGCCGAGGTCCCGCAGGCGATCTAGGCGCCGGGGGCCGCGACCGCATCCGGGGCGCGGTAGCCCGCCGAGGCGGCCATCAGCTGCGCGGTATAGGGCGCCGTGCTGCGGCCCGCGCGCAGGTCTGCGACCGGCATCACCTCGACGACGCGGCCCTGCTGCATGACCGCCAGCCGGTCGCACATATGCCCGATCACCGACAGGTCGTGGCTGACCATCAGATAGGTCAGCCCGTGCTCGGCCCGCAGGTCGGCCAGCAGGTTCAGGATCTCGGCCTGGACGCTGACATCGAGGGCGCTGGTGGGTTCGTCCAGCAGCAGCAGGCGCGGCTCGGCCGCCAGCGCCCGGGCGATGGCCACGCGCTGGCGCTGGCCGCCCGAGAGCTGGTGGGGATAGCGGAAGCGGAAGCTCTGCCCCAGCCCCACATCGTCCAGCAGCCGCACGATGCGCTGGTCGATCCGGTCCATGCCCTGCAGCCGCAGCGTCTCGGCCAGGACGGCATCGACGGAATGGCGCGGATGCAGGCTGGCATAGGGATCCTGGAAGACCATCTGCACGGTCTTGAAGAAGACCCGGTCGCGGCGGTCGCGGCGCAGGTCGGCCCCGTCCACCCGGATCGACCCCGACCAGGTGGGGATCAGCCCGGCGATGGCGCGCAGGACGGTCGACTTGCCCGAGCCGCTTTCGCCCACAAGGCCGAAGCTTTCGCCGGACGCCACCTGGAACCCCGCGCCGCGCACGGCGTCCACGCGGTCGGGGATCTGGCCGAACCAGACGTTCAGATCCGACACGCTCAGCATGGGCGGGACCGTCGGAACGGAGGCTTCGCGCCCCCGCACCCCCGCGGGATATTTGCGCCAAGGCGAATGTGCATGTCAGAGCCCTCCGGGCAGCGCGGTGTCGGCGCGGGGCAATAGAGGGTCGCCGTCGCGCCAGCTGTCCTGGCGGGCGAGGACCGGCAGGCGGGACACGGGCGCGTCCAGGCGCGGCAGGCTGTTCAACAGCCCCTGGGTATAGGGATGGCGGGCCTGGTGCAGGTCGCGGGCGGGCAGCGTTTCCACGATGCGGCCCGCATACATGATCAGCACTCGGTCGCAGAACTGCGCGACCAGGTTCAGGTCGTGGCTGATGAAGATCAGGCCCATGCCCCGGTCGCGGACCAGCCGGTCCATGATGTGCAGCACCTCGGTCCGGACCGACACGTCCAGCGCGCTGGTCGGCTCGTCCGCGATCAGGATCTGCGGTCCCGGGGCTAGCATCATGGCGATCATGATGCGCTGGCCCATGCCGCCCGAGACTTCGTGCGGATAGGCGTTCATCACCCGCTCGGGGTCGCGGATCTGCACCGCCTCGAGCATCTCGAGCGCCTTCTGCCGGGCCTGGTCGCGGGGGGCCGCGGCGTGCAGGCGATAGGCCTCGATGATCTGGCGGCCGACCGTCATCACCGGGTTCAGGCTGAACTTGGGGTCCTGCATGACCATGCTGATTCGCCCGCCGCGGATGCGCCGCATTTGGCGTTCGGGCAGGTCCAGGATCGACTGGCCCTCCAGCGTCATCGACGCGGCCTCGATCCGTCCCGGCGGCCGGATCAGGCCCAGGATGGCGCGGCCGGTCATGGATTTCCCCGAGCCGCTTTCGCCCACGACGCCAAGCCGTTCTCGGCCCAGATCGAAGCTGACGCCGCGCACGGCCTGAAAGCTGCCCTGCCGCGTGGGGAAGGTCACCCGCAGGTCGCGCACGGACAGGAGGGGGGCCTCGGTCACGATTTGTCTCCCTTGGGGTCCAGCACGTCGCGCAGGCCGTCGCCCAGCAGGTTGAAGGCCATCGAGACGGTGAAGATCGCCAGCCCCGGCATCGCCGCCACCCACCAAAAGTCGAGGATATAGGCCCGCCCGTCCGAGATCATCGCCCCCCATTCCGGCAGGGGCGGCTGCGCGCCGAGGCCCAGGAAGCCCAGGCCCGCCGCCGACAGGATGATGCCCGCCATGTCCAGCGCCACCCGCACAATGAGCGAGCTGACGCAGAGGGGCCAGATATGGCCGATGAGCAGGCGCAGCCGCCCCGCGCCCTGCAGCCGGGCGGCGGCGATGAAATCGGCGTTGCGGATGGTCAGCGTCTCGGCCCGCGCGAGGCGGGCATAGGGCGGCCAGGCGGTCAGGGCCAGCGCCAGGACCGCATTTCCGATGCTGGGGCCCAAGGCCGCCACGAAGGCCAGCGCCAGGATCAGCTTGGGGAAGGCCAGGAAGATGTCGGTGATGCGCATCAGCACCTGGTCGACCCAGCCACCCGCAAAGCCCGCGACCGTGCCGATGAACAGCCCGATGATCGGCGCGATCAGCGCCACCGTGCCCACGATGAACAGCGTGATGCGCGAGCCGTGGATCAGCCGGGACAGGATGTCCCGGCCCAATGCGTCGGTGCCCAGCCAATGCGCGGCCGAGGGCGGCTGCAGCCGGTCGGCCAGGTTCTGGGCATAGGGGCTTTGCGGCGCGATCCAGGGCGCCAGGATCGCCATGCCGGTCAGAAGGACCAGGATGACCAGCCCCAGCATCGCCAGCTTGTTGGCGCGGAAAGTCAGCCAGCCTTGGTAGATGGCGCCAAGCCGCGCCTGGCGCCGGGTCTGCGGCGCATCCGAGAGCAGCCAGTCGCGCCGGGTCTGAAGGCGGGTCTGGGGGCGGCTGTCGGGGGAGGTCGGGGCGGCGGTCATGTCGACCTCGGGTCAAGGAAGCGGTACAGGATGTCGCTGAGCAGGTTCAGCACCACGAAGCAGGCGCCGACGACGACCGTGCCGCCCAACACCGCGTTCATGTCGCCCGACAGAAGGCCGCGGGTGATGTAGCTGCCCAGGCCCGGCCAGCTGAAGATGATCTCGGTCAGGACCGAGCCCTCCAGCAGCGAGCCGAAGGACAGCGCGATGACCGTGACCAGCGGGATGGCGATGTTGCCCAGGGCGTGGCGCCAGATCACCGCGCGTTCCGACAGGCCCTTCACGCGGGCGGTGGTGATGTATTCCTGGGACAGCTGTTCCAGCATGAAGCTGCGGGTCATGCGGCTGATATAGGCCAGGCTGTAATAGCCCAGAAGGCTGGCCGGCAGGATGATGTGGCTGAAGGCGTCCTGGAAGGCGGGCCAGTCCCCGGCGATCAGGCTGTCGACCAGCACCATGCCGGTGACGTTGGGGACCATCCCGTCATAGAGGATGCCCTGACGCCCCGGGCCGCCGACCCATCCCAGCATGCCGTAGAAGATCAGCAGGCCCATCAGCCCCAGCCAGAAAATCGGCATGGAATAGCCCACCAGCGCCACCACGCGGGCGACCTGGTCGATGATCCCGCCCCGGCGGGCGGCGGCGATCACGCCCAGGGGCACGCCCATCACGACCCCGATCAGGGTACCGAGCGTCGCCAGCTCCAGCGTGGCGGGAAAGACGCGGGCGATGTCGGCGCTGACCGGCTGCCCGGTCGAGATCGAGCGTCCGAAATCGCCCCGCAGCACGTCGCCGATATAGGTCAGGAACTGCACGACCAGCGGCTGGTCCAGCCCCATGGCGATATAGGCGGCGTCGTACTGGGCCTGGGTCGCACGGTCGCCCACGACCTTCAGCACCGGGTCGATGGGCATGACGCGACCGATGATGAAGGTCACCAGCAGCAGGCCCAAGAGCGTCAGCGCCAGCGACAGGATCGTGCCCGCCACGCTGCGGGCGCGGCGGCGGCGCAGGGCGCGGCGGCCCGCCAGGTCGGGACGGCCCCGGCCCGGAGGGGTCGCACCGGGGGACGGTGGTCCCCCGGTGCCGGTGATGTCGGTCGCGGACACGGGGTTATTCGCCCTTCGTCACCTGGCGGTACATGACCGAGCTGATCGCCCCGCCGCTCCACCAGTTCTGCACGCCGTCGCCCATGCCGACCTGCTCGATTCGCTGGAACAGCGGCACAATGGGCGCCTCGGCCTGATACTGGCGCTGGATGTCCTGATACATGGCGGCGCGGGTGTCGGTGTCCTGTTCCAGGGTCGCGGCCACGGTGGCCTCGTTCATCTCGGCGGGCACCTCATAGGCGTTGCGCCAGGCCAGCAGGCCCACGGCGGCAGCCTCGTCGCTGTTGTCGGGGTTGTAGGCGAAGGTCGCGGCGTTGGTGTTGGGGTCGGAGTAATCCGGGCCCCACTCGCCCAGGAAGATCGGCACCTCGCGGGCGCGATAGGCATCCAGCACCTGCGCGCCGGTCATCTGCTCGATCTCCAGCGTCAGGCCGACCTGGCCCATCGCGGCCTGCAGGGTCTGCGCAACGTCGATATATTCGCGCAGGTCGCGCACGCGGGTGGTGATCGTGCCGCCCTCGATCCCCGCATCGGTCAGGATCTGGCGGGCCTTCTCGATGTCATAGGTCCAGGGCGTCTCGTCCAGCGCGCCCAGATAGCCGCGGGGCAGGAAGCTTTGATGGGTGACGAATTGGCCCTTGAGGAAGCTGCTGGTGATGCCCTCGTAATCGACCAGATGCTTCATCGCCTCGACCACGGCGGGGTTCGACAGCAGCTCGTCCTTCTGGTTCAGGCCCATGTAGAGGATGCGCCCGCGCGGCTCGTCCTGGATGGTCACGCCCTCGACCGAGGCGATGGACTCGACATCCGTCGGCGTCAGGTTGCGGGCCACGTCGATGTCGCCCTGTTCCAGCAGCAGCCGCTGCGCGCTGGATTCGGCCACGTTGCGCACGATCACCCGCTTCATCGTCGGCGCGCCCTGCCAGTAGTCCTCATAGGCGGTCAGCTGCACCTGCTCGTTCGGGCGCCAGGCGGCCAGCACATAGGCGCCGGACCCGGCCTCGTTGGTGTTCAGCCAGCCGTTGCCCAGATCGCCGTCGGCCTCGTTGGCCATGACCGTCTCCATGTCCACCACGCTGGCGATGTTGGCGGTCAGGCAGTTCAGCACGAAGGACGGCGCATAGGGCTTGTCCATCGTCAGGGTCAGGGTGTTGCCCTCGAAGGTGATCATCTGGTCCACGTTCTCGGCGGTGAAGCCGAACTGCGTCAGGATAAAGGCCGGGGTCTTGTCCAGCTTGACCGCGCGCTGCAGCGACCAGGCAGCATCCTGCGCCCGGACCGGATTGCCGGAATGGAAGGTCGCATCCTCGCGCAGCGTGAAGGTGATGGACAGCCCGTCCTCGGACACTTCCCAGCTTTCCGCCAGGCTGGGCTGAAAGCCCGCCTCGGGGTCCAGCGGGTCGAAGTCGACCAGCCGGTCATAGGTGTTGTTGTTCACGTCATTGCCCGAGAACTCGAAGCTTTGCGCCGGGTCCAGGCTGATGATGTCGTCGATCGTGTGGGCCACGACCAGCGTGTCGGCGGGCGTCTCGGCGAAGGCGGCGGGGGCGAAGGCCAGGGCCGAGGCCAGCAGCACGGCCCGCGAGGTCAGGTGGAATGTCATGTCGGTGATCCCTGTTGGTGAACGGCCTCCGCTTGCCGCGGAGTTGCGCATTCTGCAGGTTGACCCAAGCCCCGGCGCCTTGCAAGGGTCTTGCAGCGGGGCGATGCGGGGTCCCGCCGGCCGGGTCAGGCAGGTCCGCCGATAGCGGTCAGAAGCCGGAACAGGAAGGCCGACAGCAGGGCGGCGGCGGGGACCGTCACCACCCAAGCCGCGGCGATGGTCATGACATGGGACCGGCGCACCAGCTTGCGGCGGCGGCGCTCCTCGGGGCCGGGGCGGGGACGCTCGGGAATTCCGCCCTGCGCGGCCCGCAGGCGCCGTTCCGCATCCCATTCGCGAAAGAAACCCACGCCGAAGATCGCGCCCACCGCGATATGGGTCGAGCTGACCGGCAGGCCCAGCCAGCTGGCCACGATCACCGTCATCGCCGCCGACAGCGACACGCAGTAGGCGCGCATCGGGTTCAGCTTGGTGATCTGGCTGCCGACCATGCGGATCAGCTTGGGACCGAAGAGGAACAGCCCGAAGGACAGCCCGAAGGCCCCGATCAGCATGACCCAGAGCGGGATCGACACCGCCTCGGAGGCGCCACCCGAGCCCAGGGCCTGCACGATGGCGGCCAGCGGCCCCACCGCATTGGCCACGTCGTTGGCGCCATGCGCGAAGGACAAAAGCGCGGCCGACACGACCAGCGGGATGCCGAACAGCACCTTGAGCGACTTGTTGCGGTTCTCCAGCCCGCGCGACTGGCGGGCGATGACCGGGATCATCACCAGCCAGATGGCCAGGCCCAGACCCGCGCCGATTGCCAGCGCCATGCCGAACGAGATGTCGATCAGCCGGCTGAGGCCCTTCAGCGCCAGATAGGCGGCGAAGGCGCCGGCCATGATGCCGATCAGCACCGGCACCAAGATGCGCGCGGCGGCGATCTTGTCGGCGCGGTAGATGATGCGGGACTTGATGAACCACAAAAACCCCGCCGCGATCACCCCACCCAGCACGGGCGAGACGACCCAGCTGGCCGCGATGGTGGCCATCGTCGGCCAGTTGACCGCGCCGAAGCCCGCCGCCGCGATCCCCGCGCCCATCACCCCGCCCACCACCGAATGCGTGGTGGAGACCGGCGCCCCGACCCAGGTGGCCAGGTTCACCCACAGCGCCGAGGACAGCAGCGCCGCCATCATCGCCCAGACGAAGACCTCCTGCGTGCCGATGCTCTCGGGCGCCACGATCCCGCGCGAGATGGTGCCCACCACGTCGCCGCCCGCGATCAGCGCGCCCGCCGTCTCGAACACGGCGGCGATGGCGATGGCGCCGCCCATGGTCAGGGCATTGGCGCCGACCGCGGACCCCATGTTGTTGGCCACGTCATTGGCGCCGATGTTGAGCGCCATGTAGGCGCCGAAGACCGCCGCCATCGCCACGATCAGCCCGTTGCTGGACTGCCCGAAGGCCAGCATCGCCCCCAGGCCCGCCAGCAGCACGAAGACCAGCGCGATCCCCGGCGCGATCAGCGGGCGCGCGGCATAGGCGGTCGCGCGCTCCAGGGCCGAGAAGCGCCCGAGGTCGCGGTCCAGCGTATCGAGATGTCGGGTGTCCAGGTCGTTCAGGGCCATGATGTCCTCGGGGTCGGGCAGGCGCGGCCGAGGCGCAAACGTGCCGTAGCACAACCGTTACCGAACCGTCACAATCCCGAAAGCGATCCCCCGCCGGTCACAGCGACATGGTCGCCTTGACCGCCCGCAGCCAAGCGTCATAGCGGGCGTCGCGGTCGGCAGCCTCCATGTCGGGCGCGAAGCTGCGGTCCAGCACCCAGTCCTTGGCAAAGCCCGCCTGGTCGGGATAGATCCCGGGCCCCTGCCCCGCCAGCCAGGCGGCGCCCAGGGCCGTCGTCTCCAGCACCTTGGGGCGGTCGACGGGGGCGCCCAGGATGTCGGACAGGAACTGCATCGCGTAATCGGACGCGCTCATGCCGCCATCCACGCGCAGGGCGGTCTCGCCCTTGGGCTCCCAATCGGCCTTCATCGCCTCCAGCAGGTCTCGGGTCTGGAAACCCACGCTCTCCAGCGCGGCGCGGGCCAGCTCGGCCGGGCCCGAGTTGCGCGTCAGCCCATAGATCGCGCCCCGGCAGTCGGGCTTCCAGTAGGGCGCCCCCAGCCCGGTGAAGGCGGGGACGAGGATCACCTGCTGGTCGGGATCGGCATGTTCCGCCAGGGGCTGGGTCTCCTTGGCATCGCGGATGATCTTCAGCCCGTCGCGCAGCCATTGCACCACCGCGCCCGCGATGAAGATCGAGCCCTCCAGCGCATAGGTGGGCTTGCCGTCCAGCTGATAGGCGATGGTCGTCAGCAGCCGCTGGCTGGAGGCCACGGGCTGGTCCCCGGTGTTCAGAAGCGCGAAGCAGCCGGTGCCATAGGTCGATTTCATCATGCCCGGCTGGAAGCAGGCCTGGCCCACGGTCGCGGCCTGCTGGTCGCCCGCGACCCCGGTGATCGGGATCGGGCGACCGAACAGGTCGGGCCGCGTGGTGCCGAAGTCGTCCGCGCAGTCCTTGACCTCGGGCAGCATCGACATGGGGATGTCGAACAGCTTGCAGATCGTCGCCGACCACCTGCCCTTGTGGATGTCGTACAGCATCGTGCGCGCGGCATTGGTGGCATCGGTCGCATGGACCTGCCCGCCGGTCAGGTTCCAGATCAACCAGGCGTCCACCGTGCCGAAGGCCAGATCGCCCGCCTCGGCCCGCGCGCGGGCGCCCTCGACATGGTCCAGGATCCACTTGACCTTGGTGGCCGAGAAATAGGGGTCGACCAGCAGCCCGGTGCGGGCGGTGATCATGTCGGCATGGCCTGCTGCCTCCAGCTCTCGGCAGAACCCGGCGGTGCGGCGGTCCTGCCAGACGATGGCGTTGTGGACCGCCTTGCCGGTCTTGCGGTCCCAGATCACCACCGTCTCGCGCTGGTTGGTGATGCCGATGGCCGCGATCCGGGGATTGCCGCATTTCTCGATGGCCGCGCGGCAGGTGGCGGCGGTGCTGGACCACAGGTCGCCCGGATCGTGTTCGACCCATCCGGGGCGCGGGAAATGCTGCTCGAATTCCTCCTGCGCGCTGGCGCAGGGGTGCAGGTCGGCGTCGAAGATGATGGCCCGGGACGAGGTCGTGCCCTGGTCGATGGCAAGGATATGGGTCATGGAAGGCTCCTCCGTCAGTCTCAAGAGGCGGCAGCGCGCCCGGGTTCCCGCGCGCGTCGCGCCGCCATCCAGTCCTCCAGCGCGGCGGCCTGGGGCGCGTCCAGGCGCAGGCCCAGCTTGCTGCGGCGCCACAGCACGTCCTCGGCCCGGCGGGCATGCTCGCGGTCCATCAGCCAGATCACCTCGACCTCGGTCAGCGTGGCGCCGAAGTCCCGGCCCAGATCGGCGGCGCTGCGGGCGCCCCGCAGGATCGCCGACGCTTCGGTCCCGTAGGCGCGCACCAGGCGCAGCGCCCACCGGTCGGTCAGGAAGGGCTGATCGGCGCGCAGCCGCGCCACCAGCGCATCCACCCCGTCCACCGGGAAATCGCCGCCGGGCAGCGAGGCCTCGCGCGTCCAGGGCCCGGGCAGGCCCGGAAAGACCGGCGCGATCTTCTGCAGCGCGGATTCCGCCAGCCGGCGATAGGTGGTGATCTTGCCGCCGAAGACATTGAGTACCGGCGCCCCGCCCGTCCGGTCCAGCTTCAGCGTATAGTCGCGCGTGGCCGCCGAGGCGCTTTGCGCGCCGTCGTCATAGAGCGGCCGGACCCCGGAATAGGACCAGACCACGTCGTCTGCCGTCAGCTGGCGGCGGAAATACTGGTTGGCGAAATCCAGCAGGTAATCGCGCTCCTCGGGCGTGCAGTCGGGCTTGACGGACGGGTCCTCGTGTTCGGCGTCCGTGGTGCCGATCAGCGTGAAGTCGGTCTCGTAGGGGATGGCGAAGATGATCCGACCGTCGGTTCCCTGAAAGAAATAGCACTTGTCGTGGTCATAGAGCCTCTGCGTCACGATATGGCTGCCGCGCACCAGCCGCACGCCGTCGGTCGCGTTCAGGCGCAGCGTGCCGCGGATGATCTCTCCGACCCAGGGGCCGGCGGCATTGACCAGCATGCGGGCGCGGTGCTGCCGCGTGATGCCGTCCGCATTGCGGGTGGTGACGATCCAGTGGTCGGCATGGCGGTCGGCGGACAGGACCTTGGTGCCCACCATCACGGTCGCGCCCCGCGCCTCGGCATCGCGGGCGTTCAGCACCACCAGCCGCGAATCCTCGACCCAGCAGTCGGAATATTCATACGCATGCAGGAAGCGGTCCTGCAGCGGCGCGCCCTCGGGCGTGTCCGTCAGCGACAGGGTGCGCGTGCCGGGCAGGATCTTGCGCCCGCCCAGGGTGTCGTAGAGGAACAGCCCCAGACGGATCAGCCAGGACGGGCGGCGGCCCTTCATCCAAGGCATGACCACGCCCAGCAGCTTGGAGGTCGGCGTGTCCTGCTCGAACCGCATGTCGGGATGCCACGGCAGCACGAAGCGCATCGGCCAGCTGATATGGGGCATGGCGCGCAGCAGCACCTCGCGTTCGATCAGCGCCTCGCGGACCAGGCGGAACTCGAAATACTCCAGATAGCGCAGGCCGCCGTGGAACAGCTTGGTCGAGGCGCTGGAGGTCGCCTGCGCCAGATCGCCCATCTCGGCCAGGGTCACCGACAATCCGCGCCCGGCCGCGTCGCGGGCGATCCCGCAGCCGTTGATGCCGCCGCCGATCACGAACAGATCCACGGTCCCGTCTGCTTCCGTCACGCGCGCGTTCCTTCGATTGGACAGGTTCTGTCTGGCATCATTCGCGTCAAAAGGAAAGAGTTTTGGCTTCGGTTTTGTTCACATCCGTCCCGTGATCAGAGGTCTGGCGAGGGCCTGCCGCCCAAGCCTCGCGGCTCAAGCCTGCCCCACGGCGGCCTTCGTCAGAAAGATCCTACCCGCCGCCGCCCCCAAACCGCGCAGGAACGAACATCCCCCGCCGCTCTCACACTTCCAAGGCCGCCCGCTGCCGTCCCGCCGCGTCGAAATTGGCGGGATCCAGCCAGGCCTCGTAGATGGGCCGCAGCCGCGCCCAGTCCCCGTCCGTCATCGCGAACCAGGCAGTGTCGCGGCTGGCGCCCTTGACGACCATGTGCTGGCGGAACACCCCCTCGGGGCGGAAACCGAACCGCGTGGCCGCGCGGATCGAGGGGGCGTTGAGCGCATTGCATTTCCATTCGAGCCGCCGATAGCCCAGGTCGAAGACATGGCGGGCGGTCAGGAACAGCGCCTCGGTCGCCATGCGCGTGCGCTGCAGCGCCGGGCCCCACATGATGCCGCCGATCTCGATCACGCCATGGGCGGTGTCGATGCGCATCAGCGCCTGCCGCCCCTCGGCGCGGCCGGTGGCGGCATCGACCACCGCGAAGACCAGCGGATCGGCGGGGACCGAGGCCTGCGCCAGCCAGGCGTCGAACTCGGCGCGGTCGGCGGGGGGCGTCTCGAAAAGCCAGCGGAAGCGGTCCTCCTGCCCCGGCGCGGTCGAGGCCTCGTACAGGGTCCCGGCATGATCCGGGCCCAAGGGCTCCAGCCGGACATAGCGTCCCGCGATCGCCGCGCGTGGGGGGCGCGGGGCCCCGGTCCAGTCCGCCAGATCCACCCTGCCGCCCCCATCCTTGATACCGGCGGCCAGCAAAGCCCGACGGGGGTGCAAAGTAAACATCCCCTGGGGGGCGCCTAGCCCGGATGCCCGGACCCGTCTCCTGCGGGCAGGGTCGCCTCGATCTCTTCGGCGACCAGCTGCTGCAGGGTCCAGATATAGTCGTCATGGATGCCCAGCTCGGCCAGGCCCCGGGCGGTGCGCAGCAGGTATTCGGCGCCCGATCCCGCCGCCCCCGCCGCGCTGGCCAGCCTGCGGGCCTGCTGGGGCAGCGTCAGCCGGGCGACCGGCGTATCCACCGGGTCGGCATAGAAGGTCAGCGCCTCCTCGCGCCCGCGCGCCGTCTCGACCTCGATCCAGCAGGCATTGGCGGCCAGCTCGTGGGCGACCAGCTCGCGCTTCAGGATGGCGCGCAGCGAGTCGACCTCGGTGCCCGGGGCGATGTCCATCACCAGCCCCTCGCAGCTGCCGCCCGAGGCCAGCGCCAGCATCAGCCCGGGCCGTTCCGGCGTGCCGCGGAAATGCTCGAGGCTGAGCGAGAAGTCGCGGTGCCAGCCGATGGCGGTCGCGCGGCGGCGGTCCTGCACCGCAAAGCCCGGGTTCCAGATCAGCGAGCCATAGGCGAAGATCGGGATCGGGCGGGGCCGCCCCCGGGTCAGCCGGTCCGCCAGCGCGTCCAGATCGACCTCGTCCAGAAGCCGCCAGGCGGGGTCGTAGATCAGCCCCTCGGCCGGGGCGACGCGGGCGACATGGTGGTCGGACAGAACAAGTGGAACGGGCTGGGGCATGGGGGTCCTGCGGGATCGGGGGTCGGATCCGATCTGGTCACCCGCGCGGCCGGGGTCAAGCGGCAACGGGTGGGAACCGCCCCTGCTGCCCGTTCGGCGCGCAGGGCCCGCCCGAATCCGCAGGGAAAAAGGCCGCCCGGCATCGATCCCGGGCGGCCTGTCGATGTCGCGGTCGCCCAAGGTCAGGCGGCGTAGCGGCCCGCCATCACCGACAGCGGCAGGGGGCGCAGCTTGTCGGCCTGGCCGGCGGTGCCGAAGGCCTCGAAGCGGTCCTTGCAGACCTGCGCCATCATCTGCATCGCGGGTTTCAGATACTTGCGCGGATCGAACTCGGACGGGTCCTCGGTCAGGGTCTTGCGGATCGCCGCCGTCATCGCCAGCCGGTTGTCCGTGTCGATGTTCACCTTGCGCACGCCCGAGCGGATGCCGCGCTGGATCTCCTCGACCGGGACGCCCCAGGTCGGGCGGATGTCGCCGCCGTAGTTGTTGATGATCTCCTGCAGATCCTCGGGGACCGAGGAGGATCCGTGCATCACCAGATGGGTGTTGGGCAGGCGCTTGTGGATCTCCTCGATCACATGCATGGCCAGGATCGCGCCGTCGGGCTTTCTCGTGAACTTGTAGGCGCCGTGGCTGGTGCCCATGGCGATGGCCAGCGCGTCCACGCCGGTATCCTTGACGAACTGCTCGGCCTCGGCAGGGTCGGTCAACAGCTGGTCATGGCCCAGCTTCTCGGTGGCGCCATGGCCGTCCTCCTGATCGCCCATGCCGGTCTCCAGGCTGCCCAGCACGCCCAGCTCGCCCTCCACCGACACGCCGCAGGCATGGGCCATCTCGGTCACGCGACGGGTGATGTCGGCATTGTAGGCATAATCGGCGGGGGTCGTGCCGTCGGCCTTCAGGCTGCCATCCATCATCACCGAGGTGAAACCGTTCTGGATCGCGGTGGCGCAGGTCTCCATGCCGTTGCCGTGATCCAGATGCATGCACAGCGGGATGTCGGGAAAGGCGCGGGCCAGCCCCTCGATCAGCCCGGCCAGCACCAGGTCGTTGGCATAGGCGCGCGCGCCCCGGCTGGCCTGCAGGATCACCGGCGAGCGGGTGGCCTGGGCCGCCTGCATGACCGCAAGGCCCTGTTCCATGTTGTTGATGTTGAAGGCGGGCACGGCATAGCCGTGCTCGGCGGCGTGGTCCAGAAGCTGGCGCAGGGTGATCATGGACATGGGGCGTTATCCTTTGGTGGCGAGGGCATGGTGGATGGCGGCGACCTCGTCGGTCGCGCCGAAGATCAGGGGGGTCATGTCGTGCAGCCCGTCGGGCTGGCGGTCGAGGATCGGGCCGTGGCCGTCGGTCGCGTGACCGCCCGCCTGCTCGATCAGGAAGGCGATGGGCACGCTTTCATAGATCAGCCGCAGCCGACCGTTGGCATAGCCGGGCCGGGCATCTGCGGGATAGAGGAACGCGCCCCCCTGCAGCAGGATGCGGTGCAGCTCGCCCACGGCGGCGGCCAGCCAGCGCATGTTGAAGTCGCGCCCGCGCGGCCCCTCGCGGCCCGCCCGCAGATCGCGGGCCCAGGCCTGCAGCCCGGGCGGCCAGTGCCGCTCGTTCGAGGCATTGTAGGCGATGGTCGACGAGCTGGGCTTCAGGCGCAGGTCCTGCCGGGCGACGCGGAAGGACGCGACCTGCGCGTCCCAGGTGGCCACATGGACGCCCGCGCCGGTAGACCAGCCGAAATCGACCGAATGCCCGAACGAGCCGTAGCCCGCCGCCACCACATGCCGCCCCGGCCGCCGGAACCCCTCGGGGGCGGCGGGCAGGACGCTGAACAGCATCCCCAGAGGCGCGCCGATGCCGATGCTGCCCGACCCGTCGATCGGATCGATGGCCACGTCGAAGGCGCCGTCGGGATCCAGCAGGATGACCTCTTCGGCCTCTTCCGACAGGACCTGCCGGACGCCCGCCTCGCGCAGCACGGCGATCATGTGGTCATGCGCCGCGACATCCAGCGCCTTCTGCTTGTCGCCGCTGTCGTTGATGCCGACGATCGCCTCGGGATCGCCATGCAGACGCCCCGCCGCCAGACGCGCGGCCAGAGGCGGCAGCGCCTCGGCGATGGCGCGCACGATGGCGGCGGCGCCGTCCGGGGCCAGCAGATCAGCCAGCAGCGGGCCGGTGGCGGCCCCGTCATTGGGCAGGCGCAGCATCAGGTCTTGGAATACTTGGCATCGACCGCGTCGATGGCGTCCACATTCCCGGCGGACTTGCCGCCCGCGTCGAAGTTCATCGTCTGCGCCAGCCAGGCATCGGCGATGGTCTTGGCGACCTCGGCCCCGATCACGCGGGCACCCATGGTGATGATCTGGGCGTTGTTCGACAGCGCGGCGCGTTCCGCCGAATAGGTGTCATGCGTCAGCGCGGCGCGGATGCCCGGCACCTTGTTGGCCGCAATGCAGACCCCGATGCCGGTCCCGCAGACCAGGATCGCGCGGTCATAGGTGCCGTCCAGCACCGCGCTGGCCACCCGGTCCGACAGGCCCGCATAGAAGGCGTCGGGGCCCGCATCGGTGCGGCTGATCTCGGACACCTCGAAGCGGTCCCTCAGGTGGTCGGCCAGAACCTTGGCCAGGCCTTCGCCCGCGCTGTCGCCTGCAATTGCCAGTTTCATGCGTCGTCTCCGATGGTTGCGGCGCAGCGCGCCAGAATGTCCAGATAGCCGGTCACGTCCCAGGCCGAGCGTCCGATGAACAGACCGTCGACATGCGGGCAGGCGATCAGCTCGGCGCAGTTGCCGGGATTGACCGAGCCGCCATAGAGGCAGGGCACCCGCCGCCCCAGCACGTCTTGGGCCACCGCGATGATCTCGGCCTGCCGCGCATCGGCGTAATCCGAGGTCGCGGGGATGCCGTTCGCGCCGATGGCCCAAACCGGCTCGTAGGCCAGAAGGATCGTGGCGTCGGACCCAGCCACCGGCTGCAATGCGGCGCGCACCTGGGTTTCCAGCACCTCCTGCGCGCGGCCCGCCTCGCGTTCGGCCAGGGTCTCGCCGATGCAGATCAGCGGGATCAGGCCGTGACGGACGGCGGCGGCGGTCTTCAGGCCCACCGTCATGTCCGTCTCGCCGAAATGCTCGCGGCGCTCGCTGTGGCCCAGCTCGACGATGTCCAGCCCGCAATCGGTCAGCATCACCGGGCTGATCTCTCCGGTCCAGGCGCCCGCGTCGTCCCAATGCATGTTCTGCGCGCCGACCTTGACGTCGCTGCCCGCCAGCATCTCGGCCACCTGGCGGCAGGCGGTGAAGGGCGGGATCACGAAGCGCTGGATGCGCGGATCGCCCGGGGCATCCGCCAGGCCTTGGGCAAAGGCGCGGGCCTCGGCCAGGGTCTTGTTCATCTTCCAGCTGGTGCCGATCCAGAAGTCGGTCATGTCAGGGGCTCCTTCGGCTCGGGGGCGATGGTCAGCGCGATCCCCGCCCGGTCGATCGCGGCGCGATCCTCGGGCGCGGGGGGCGCGTCGGTGATGATGGCGTCGAATTCCGTCAGGTCGGCCAGCGTGTGCAGCGCGCTGCGCCCGAAGCGGGCATGGTTGACCAGCAGCACCCGCCGCTCGGCCGCCTGCATCATGGCGCGCTTGGCGCGCACCGCGTTGTCGTCCATGTGAAAGGCCTGCAGCCCGGCCACGGCAGGGGTCGAGATGAAGGCCAGATCCGCCCGCAGCCCGGCCAGCGCCCCTTCGGTCACCATGCCGAAGAAGCCGTTGAACTTGGCGCTGTAGATCCCGCCAAGCGCGATCAGCGTGACGCGGGGGGCGTCCTTCAGCCGCTCGATCACGGCGGCGTTGTTGGTGATGACGGTCAGCGGCGCCCGGTCCGTCAGGCGGGCCCCCAGCAGCGCCGCCATCGAGCCGTCATTGACCATCACGGTCATCCCCGGCTCGACCAGATCCAGAGCCGCCCGGGCCATGCGGGCCTTGGCCTCGCCGTCCTGCAGCTCGCGGATGCGGAAATCGCTTTCGAACTGGGTGCCCGCCTCGATCGTGGCGCCGCCGCGCACCTTGCGCAGCAGGCCCGCCTGTTCCAGATCGTCCAGATCGCGGTGAATCGTCATGCGACTGACAGCAAAGCGCAACGCAAGATCGTCAAGATCGACGGCACGTGCCGCGACCAGCTGATCCATGATCGCCTGCCTGCGTTCCTCGCGCTTCACCCCGGCCCTCCCCTGTCTCCGCCCCGGTCATAACATGCGAACCGGACATAACAACACCTTTGTTGTGACTTTGTGATTTTTTCTTGTGATGACACCCGCAACGCGCTATGGCTTTCGGTCAAAGGAGGACCCCATGCCCTTAGACACCCCCAAAGACCCCGCCCTGGCCGCCAAGGCCGACCTGGACCCACAGAATTTCGCGCTGGCGAACTGCATCCGCGCGCTGACCATCGACGCGGTGAACGCCGCGAATTCCGGCCATCCCGGCGCGCCCATGGGCATGGCCGATGCGGCCACCGTGCTGTTCCGCAACCACCTGAAATTCGACGCGATGAACCCCGACTGGCCCGACCGCGACCGCTTCGTGCTGTCGAACGGGCATGCCTCGATGCTGCTCTACAGCCTGCTGCATCTGACGGGCTACGAGGACATGACGCTGGATCAGGTCAGGAACTTCCGCCAGTGGGGCGCGATCACCGCCGGCCATCCGGAATACGGCCATGCCAAGGGGATCGAGACGACGACCGGCCCCCTGGGCCAGGGCCTGGCGACTGCCGTGGGCATGGCGCTGGCCGAACGCGCGCTGGCCGGGGAATTCGGCGATGATCTGGTCGATCACCACACCTATGTGATGCTGGGCGACGGCTGTCTGCAGGAGGGCATCGGGCAGGAGGCGATCAGCCTTGCGGGCCATCTGGGCCTGGGCAAGCTGATCGTCCTCTATGACGACAACTCGATCACCATCGACGGGCCGACCTCGATCAGCTTCTCCGAGGACGTGCCCGCCCGCCTGGCCGCCTGCGGCTGGCATGTGCAGACCTGCGACGGCCATGACGGCCAGGCGCTGGATGCCGCGATCACCGCCGCCAAGGCGGAAACGGGCAAGCCCTCGCTGATCGCGATGAAGACGATCATCGGCTTCGGCTCTCCCAACCGCGCGGGCAGCTATTCGGTCCATGGCGCCCCCTTGGGCAAGGACGAGGGCGCCTTGACCAAGGAGGCGCTTGGCTGGGCGTCCGAGCCCTTCGCCATCCCCGAGGATCTGGCTGCCGAATGGCGCGCCATCGGCACGCGCGGTGCGGATGCCCGCAAAGCATGGGAGGATCGGCTGGCCGCCTCCGCCCATCGCGAAGCGCTGACCGAACGCCTGACCGGCGCCCTGCCCCAGGGCTATGACGCGGCCTTGGCCGATGCCCGCAAGGCGCTGTTCGAGGCGCCCAAGAAGGCCGCGACCCGCAAGGCCAGCCAGATGGCGCTGGAGGCGCTGGCCCCGGCCCTGCCCGCGATGATCGGCGGATCGGCGGATCTGACCGGATCGAACCTGACCCGCGTCAAGGCCGTTGACAGCCAGTACACCCGCGACGCGCCGGGCCGCTACATCGGCTACGGGGTGCGCGAGTTCGGCATGGCTGCCGCGATGAACGGCATCAACCTGCATGGCGGCTTCATCGCCTATGGCGGGACGTTCCTGGTGTTCTCGGACTATGCCCGCAACGCGATCCGCCTGTCGGCGCTGATGGGGGTGGGCACGATCTATGTCATGACCCATGACAGCATCGGCCTGGGCGAGGATGGCCCGACCCACCAGCCGATCGAGCATCTGGCCAGCCTGCGCGCGATCCCCGGCCTGACGGTCCTGCGCCCCGCCGACGTGATCGAGACGCTGGAGGCCTGGGACATCGCCATCCGCACCCGCGACGTGCCGTCGCTGCTGGCACTGTCGCGCCAGGACGTGCCGCAGTTGCGGCTGGAGGCAGGAACCGAGAACCTGACCGCCAAGGGCGCCTACGTGATCCGCCAGTTCGGAGCCAAGGATGATGGCGGCCGGGACGTGACCCTGATCGCCACCGGCACCGAGGTCGCCATCGCCGTCCAGGCCGCCGAGGCCCTGCAGGCTCAGGGCATGTCCGTCGCCGTCGTCTCCATGCCCAGCTGGGAGCTGTTCGACGCCCAGCCCGCCGAATACCGGGCCGAGGTCCTGGGCACCGCCCCGCGCATCGCCATCGAGGCGGCGGGCAAGTTCGGCTGGACACGCTATGTCGCCTCCGAGGATGACGTGATCGGCATGACCGGCTTTGGCGCCTCGGCGCCCATCGACCGGCTCTATGCCGAGTTCGGCATCACCGCCGATGCGATCGTGGCCCGCGCCAAGGCGCTGACCGACCGCTGATCGAAACCTTGCGGACGAGGCCGCAGGCGGCCTCGACGCGATCCCCCCGCGCGCGCCTTGCGCGCGCGGGGGGCCAAGCGGCAGCGTCCGGGCCGGGGTTTCCCCGGCCCGACCCGTTTCAAGTGCCGCCGATCAGCCGACCAGGCCGCGCGCGGTCGCCTCGTCGGTGATCAGGCCGGACAGGTAGCCGCTGTTCAGCACGGCGCGGATCGCGGGCAGCTTCTCGACCCCGCCGGCGATGACGACGATGCGGTGCCCCTCGGCCCGCTGCAGGTCCACTGACAGGGTCCGCGCGCTCAGCGTGGTGTGCAGCACCCGGCCCTCGGCGTCGAAGAAATGCCCCATCATCTCGCCCATGCCGCCCGCGGCCGCGATCTCGGCGATCTCGCGCGGCTCGATCATGCCCGAGGCGACCAGCTGCGCGCCCGCATCCGCCGTCCCCGTGCCCGCGAATTTCAGCGTCGCGGCATTGGACAGGTCGAAGATCTCGCGCACGCCGGGCTGGGCCAGCAGGACCGCGCGGTCCTCCTCGGAATTGGCGAAGAAGGGCACCGGCAGCACATAGGCCTGCGCGCCGGTCTTGGCGGCCAGATTGTGCATCACGTCATGCGGATTGGCCGCGTAGTTGCGCGTGAGCCCGCCCAGCAGCGACACGAAGCGCGTGGCGTGGGCGGCGAAGCGCGGCAGCTGCGCCACCGCCGCCGCCAGCGTGCGGCCATGGCCCAGGCCGATGACCGGATGCGCGCCCTGCTCGATCTCGCGCCTCAGGAAGGCCGCGCCCGCCAGGCCCAGGGCGCGCAGGGGCATGCCGTCCTCGCCCAGATCGGGGGCGACCTCGCAGCTGTCCAGGCCGAAGCGGGCGCAGAGCTGATCCTCCAGCCTCGCGCATTCGACGATCTCGCCGTCGATGGTGACCTTGACCACGCCCTCGGCCACCGCGCGCGCGATCAGCCGATGCGCCTTGACGCTTGGCAGGCCAAGCCGCTTGGCGACCGCCGCCTGCGTCAGCCCGCCCGCGTAGTGCAGCCAGGCGGCGCGGATCGCGAGGCTCTGTTCCGGATCGACCGGACCGCGCCGCGCCATCAGCCCGCCGCTCGTATGAGGGCCAGCAGATTATCGGCCTCCAGAGGCGCCGGATTGGCCTTCATCGAGGACGAGCTGGCCGCCGCCTGCGCCGCAGCCCCCTGCGCGGCCTCGTCGATGCCCTGCGCCAGAAGCCCTGGCAGGCCTGCCGCGCGGGACCATGCGTCCAGCAGCCCGGCCGCCCGATCGACCGGGGCCTCCGGCTGCCCGAAGGCCGCGCCGATCCAGCGCCCGACCTGATCCAGCCGCGCCGCCCGCGCCGGGTCCGTCACCGCGCGCCGGTTCGCCACCAGCACGTGCGGCAGCAGTGCGCCGCAGATCGCACCGTGCCCCGCGCCGGTCAGCCCACCCAGGGGCCCCGCCAGCCCATGCACCGCACCCAGTCCCGCATTGGCCAGCGCCAGCCCGCCACACAGGCTGACCCAGGCCATCTCGTCCCGCGCCATCGGATCCTCGGCCTGCATCAGGCGCAAGAGAGCCGCCAGCCCGCGCGCGATCGCGTCGCGGCACAGCGCGTCGGTCAGGGGATTGGCGCGGGTGCAGACATAAGGCTCGATCACCTGGGTGATGGCGTCCAGCCCCGAGGCCAGCGTCACCGCCCTCGGGCAGCCATCGGTCAGGCCTGGGTCCACGATGGCCAGGCGCGGCAGCATCCGGGCATCGCGCAGGCTGACCTTGCGGGCGTGGTCGGGCACGCCGATCACCGCGTTGCGGGTGACTTCGGCCCCGGTGCCGGCGGTGGTGGGAATGGCCACGAAGGGCAAGGGCGGGTGGTCCAGCGGCAGGCCCTGCCCCACGACCTCCAGATGGTCCAGCATCGGACGCGTCGCCGGGACCAGCGCCGCGATGGCCTTGCCCGCGTCGATCACCGCGCCGCCGCCCATTGCGACCACGACCTGCGTGCCCGCCGCCACCGTCAGCCCCGAGGCGATCCGCGCCATGTCCGGCTCGGACGGCACGGCGAAGGCCGTCACCTCGCAGCCCAAGGCCCGCAGCGCCCCGGCCAGCGGCGCGCTGCGCGACGGATTGCGCCCATGGACCAGCAGCACCCGCCGCCCGAGCGCCGCCACGCGGGCCGGGGCGAAGGCCGCGTGCCCGCGCCCGAACAGGATCTCAGTCGCGGTGGCAAAGGCGAAGGCATCGGGCATGTCGAAGATCCTGTGGCGGCTGCGGGCGGTCTGGGTTCAGATATTCAGCGTCTCCGCGCCCGTGTCGATATGCGGCGCCCAGAAGGCGATGCTTTCTGCGATCTGCTGGATCACCTGCCGGTCGCTCGGCTCGCGTTCCTTGAAGCTGAGCTCCAGGCAGATCTCGTTGTCCTGCGCGCCCCCCTCGGCCAGCGCCGCCAGCAGGGGTTCGGGCTGCACACGGCCCTTGGCGTTGAACTCGGCGGTGAAGGGGCGGTGGCCGCCCTTGTCCATCAGCGACTGCTTGATATGGATGATCGGGCTGACGCGGGGCACCGCGCGGGCCCAGGCATAGGGGTCCACGTCGTCGGGATCGGGGCTGGTCACGTCGCCATGGTCGATGTCGGCCATCATCCACATGGGGATCGCCATGTCCGCCGCCGTCAGCCGGTCCTGCAGGGCCAAGGCCTCGGCGATCGTCTCGCCGAATTCGCGGCCCACGCTCATCGGTTCCCAGAAGACATGGTCGAGGCCCGCCGCGCGGCCATGCTCGGCCACCTCGGCCCAGGCATCGATGGCGGTCAGGGTCAGGTCCTCGCGCCGGGCGGGGTCGTCGTAATCGCGATAGGTGAAGATTGCGAACTGCGTGCCCACCGAGCGCCCGCCCAGATCGGCGGTGATGTCCGCAAAGGTCTTGAACCAGTCGATGTAATAGCGCCGCACATCGGCATCGGGATGGCCGAAATGGTTCAGCCGCCCATAGGGGCCGGTCATGCCGCTGGTGACGCGGACCCCGGTGCGGTCCAGCGCGGCCTGCATCTGGCGGGTCAGGCGGCGGATCACCGGGGCGGGCCAGCCGGGGTTGATGAACTCGTGCGTCAGCTGCAGGTCGCGGATGCGCAGGTCGCGCGCCACGGTGTCGATCAGATCGTCCGGCTCCGCGAAGCGGTTGACCAGCGGGTTGGTGTTCAGCGACAGGGTCAGGGGCATGGGATCCTCTCAGGCGGCCTGCGCCAAGTCCGAGCCGTCGAACCAGGCGGCGAAGGCCGCCTGTTCCTCGGGCGTCAGGTGCAGGTAATGTTTGGTGCGGCGGGTCAGGATGTCCTGGGGCGTCTGCGCCCATTCGGTGGCGACCAGATAGCGGACCTCGGCCTCGTACAGCTGGCCGCCGAAATGGCGCCCCAGCCCCGACAGGCTCATGGCGCCCGCCACGACATTTTTCGTGCGTGCGCCATAGAGGCGGCCGTAATGGCGGACCAGATCGCGCGGCATCCAGGGGTGCAACTCGCGCAGCAGGTTGGCGAAGCTTTCGTAATCGGCATTGGGGATCTCGCCGCCCGGCAGGGGCGCGGTCTGTGTCCAGTCGGGGCCCATCGCGGGAAAGACCTCGGCCAGACGGTGCAGGCCGCGCTCGGCCAGTTCGCGGAAGGTGGTGATCTTGCCGCCGAAGATGTTCAGGAGCGGCGCCCCCCCGGTCCGGTCCAGATCGAAGACATAGTCGCGCGTCACCGCCGAGGGGTTGCCCTGCCCGTCATCGAACAGCGGCCTGACCCCGGAAAAGCTGTGCAGCACGTCCTGGCGGCGCAGCTTCTCCTTGAAATAGCGGTTCACGGCGGCCAGCAGATAGGCGATCTCGGCCTCGTCGGGGGACACGTCCTCGGCCCGGCCCTCGTAGGCGACGTCGGTGGTGCCGATCAGCGCCTTGTCGCCCTCGTAGGGATTGATGAAGATCACCCGCTTGTCATGGTTCTGAACCAGATAGGCCTGTTCGCCCGCCCACCATTTCGGGACGATGATGTGGCTGCCCTTGACCAGGCGCACGTTGCGCGCCGAGTTCGAGCCCGCGACGCGGGTGATGACGTCGCTGACCCAGGGACCCGCGCAATTGACCAGGCAGCGGGCGCGGAACCGGCGCTCCTCTCCGGTAACGGTGTCGCGGGTGGTGACGGCCCACAGGTCGCCCTCGCGCCGGGCCGAGACGCAGGCGGTGCGAGTCAGGACGGTCGCGCCCCGTTCCGCCGCATCGACGGCGTTCAGCACGACCAGGCGGGCATCGTCCACCCAGCAGTCGCTGTATTCGAAGCCCTTGTGATAGACATCCAGCAACGGCGCCCCCTCGGGGTCGCGGCGCAGGTCCAGCGTGCGGGTGCCGGGCAGCTTCCTGCGACCGCCCAGATTGTCGTAGAGGAACAGCCCCAGACGGACCAGCCAGGCGGGGCGGTCCTCGGGGCTGTGGGGCAGCACGAAGCGCATCGGCCAGATGATGTGCGGGGCGGCGGCCAGCAGCACCTCGCGCTCGATCAGCGCCTCGCGGACCAGCCGAAATTCGTAATATTCCAGATAGCGCAGGCCCCCGTGGACCAGCTTGCCCGACCGCGAGGACGTGCCCTGCGCCAGGTCGTCCTTTTCGCACAGGACGACCGACAGGCCGCGCCCCGCCGCATCGCGGGCGACGCCGGCCCCGTTGATGCCGCCGCCGATCACGAAGAGGTCGATGGTCGCGCCATCACTGGTCAGTTCAGTGGTCATGTCGGGGTCCTTTCGAAGACGGGACGGGATCGGACTGCGCCTCGCGCAGGCGGGCCAGCACCTGCCAGGTCAGGGGCATGACCCGGCGCGTGGCGGCGAAGGCGGGATAGAGGCGGTCGTAGGTGGCCACCAGCGCCGGGTCCGGCGCCTCGGCGGGGCCCAGCAGGGGGGTGACCCATTCGGCGATGCAGGCGCGCATGTCGGGATAGGCGCCGATGGCCACGGCGGCCATCATCGCGGCGCCCGCCGCCCCCGCCTCGTCGCGGGCCGAGACGCGGACCGGCGCGCCCAGGCTGGCCGACAGGATGGAACGCAGCGCGGGCGACCTGGCCGCGCCCCCGGTCAGGCGCAGCTCGGACGGCAGCGGGCCCATCGCGGCATAGCAGTCGCGCATGGCCATCCCCAGCCCCTCGGCCACGGCGCGGACCAGGTCGGGATAGCGGTGCCCCGCCGACAGGCCCGCGAAGCCCGCCCGGGCGCTGGCATCGACGAAGGGACCGCGTTCGCCCGCGTCCGAAATGTAGGGGTGATAAAGGATCTGCCCCGGCATGGCGGCCGCCAGCCAGCCGTCCAGATGGCCGACCAGATCGCGGTGGCTGACCGCCGCGCCCATGTCCGACAGGATCCCCGCGGCCAGCGACAGCACCCAGTCCAGGTTCAGCGTCGCCGCCATGTTGGTCTGCACCTGCGTGACGACGCCCGGGATCGGCAGGCAGATCACATAGCCGGTGCCCTGGTCGTTCAGATGCACCCGCTCCGCGCCCACCGCCCGCAGATGCACCCCGGTCGAGCCCACGGTCGAACAGGCCACGTCGCCCGTCCCGCCTTCCAGGCTGCCCACCACGCCCGCGCCCAGCGCGGTCATCACCATGTCCACATAGCCCAGCGACACCGGCGTGCCCGCCCGCAGCCCGGTCTGGCGCGCGGCCTCGGCGGTCAGGGGATGGGTGATCTGCGTGCCGTCGACGATCTCGGGCAGCAGGCCGCGGCGATGGGTCAGGCCCAGTGCCGCCACCACGGTGGCGTCATAGCGGCGGCTGCGGAAGTTGCCGAAGGTGAAGCTGGCCTCGGACGGGTCGGTGGCGCGAATGCCGGTCAGGTTCAGATAGAGCCAGTCCTTGCAATGCAGCGCGACCTCGGCCCGGTCCAGCAGGTCGGGGGCATGGGCCTCCATATGCGCCATCTGCGCGCCCTGCTGGCAGGTGTTCAGCCCGGTGCCGGTGGCTTCGAACCGCGCGCGGTCCTGCGGCCCCGCCGCCAGCCGCGCGACGGTGGGGGCGGCGCGGGCGTCCAGCCACAGCCAGGCGTCGCCCACCGGCCCGTCGCGCCCGACCAGCCAGGTGCCGTCGCCCTGCCCCGTCACCGCCAGCGCCGCCGTGCGCGCCGCCAGATCGGGGATCCGCTCGGCCAGGCCCCGCAGCGCCGCGGCGCAATCGGCCCAGGTCCGCGCCATGTCCTGCGTGGCGGCCCCCTGCGGCCCGGCGTCATAGCTGTTGGGAACCGAGGCCGCGCCCAGCTGGCGTCCCGACAGATCGAAGCCCACGGCCTTGATGACCGAGGTGCCCGCGTCGATCCCGATCAGGATGTCGCCCTGGCTGCTGTTCATGGATCCTCCCGTCAGGGGCGTGACCCCTGATCCTCCGACGTCAGCTTATATCACGATGCGACCGCCGGACACGTATTTTTTTACGGACAGCGCAATTTATTTCAGTTACGCTTTGAGGAACGCGACATGTCACCATGCGCGGATTCGCCGCAACCGGCTGCACCGGGACGGCGGATCGACCGGAGGGGAGGCCGGGACGGATGAGGACACCCATCAGCACAGACATGCGCCGGCGCAGGATCGCTCCGGCCCCCTGCCCGTCCGGCCCGGCCCGGCCCGGGCCCGAGGTATGCCCATGACCGACAGTCTGCAGACCGCGCCCAAGGCGCCCTCGCCCCCGCGCCGGGGCCTGATCCTCTCGCTGGCCCTGG
This sequence comes from Paracoccus liaowanqingii, assembly GCF_004683865.2. NCBI lineage: Bacteria > Pseudomonadati > Pseudomonadota > Alphaproteobacteria > Rhodobacterales > Paracoccaceae > Paracoccus > Paracoccus liaowanqingii. The sequence continues at coordinate 2,071,720 of NZ_CP038439.1, forward strand.
GGGTGGCGGTGCTGGCCGCCATCGCGCTGGACACGACGGTCGTCCGCGTCGGGTCCGAGACCGACACCCGCCAGCAGGCCTTTTCCGCCGATGCCTATGGCACCGCCGAATTCCCCCGCATCCGCGACACGGTGATCGACCGCGCCGTCCCCGCCCCCGATCTGGCGGCGGCGATCGCGGCGGATCAGGCGGCGGCGGCGGCCGAATACGGCACCCCGGCCTCGACCGGGGCGATCCTGATGGTCACCCTGACCGGCACGGCCGGCGAGCCGCGCGCCGGCGTCTATCCCGTCACCGTCGAGGGCCTGCCCGAGGACCTGCGCATCCGCGTCCAGACCGGCCCCGCGATCAACGGGACCGAGCTGCGCGACGCGCCGGGCGACATCGCCTTCGGCGATTTCACCAACCAAATCGAATATCAGGACGCCGGATCGGGCATCAACCGCGCCATGGCGGCCGAGGTTCTGGCCCCCGTCGACACCACCGCGCTGGCGGGGCGGCAGGTGACCGTCACCGGCGCCTTCCGGCTGATCAACCCCGCGAACTGGCTGATCACCCCCGTCGCGCTGGAGGTCGAATGACCGCCCCGGCAGCAACGGCCCCCGAGGCGGTCCTGGCCGCCCGCAACGTCGCCAAGTCCTATGGCCAGGTCCATGCGCTGAAGGGCGTGAACTTCGACATCCATCGCGGGCAGGTCACGACGCTGTTCGGCGAGAACGGCGCGGGCAAGTCCACGCTGATGAAGATCCTGTCGGGCGTCATCCAGCCCACATCCGGAGAGATCGAGCTGGACGGCCGGCCGGTCAGCTTCGCCAATGCCAACGAGGCGCGCGACCGGGGCATCTCGATCATCCATCAGGAGCTGAGCCTCGCGCCGAACCTGTCGGTCCGTGACAACATCTTCATGGGGCGCGAGATCACCGGCCCCACCGGCGTCGATTTCGCCGAGGAGGAGCGCCAGGTCCGCGCCCTGCTGACCGAGCTGGAGGAGGAGATCGACCCGCTGACCCCGGTCGAGAACCTGCGCCTCGGCCAGCAGCAGATCGTCGAGATCGCCCGCGCCCTGTCGGTGGACAGCCGCATCCTGATCATGGACGAACCCACCAGCGCCCTGTCGGCCAGCGAGGTCGAGGTGCTGTTCAAGGTCATCCGCGACCTGACGGCCAAGGGCGTCAGCATTGTCTATATCTCGCACCATCTGGAAGAGGCGCTGACCATCACCGACCATGCCGTGGTGCTGCGCGACGGGGTGATGACCGCCTATGCGCCGCGCGCCGAGATCGACCTGAAATGGATCGTGCGCAACATGGTGGGCGAGAACTACGATCTGGGATCGCCCCCCGTCACGGAACGGGGCGATGTCGCCCTGTCGATCCGGGGCCTGTCGGTGCCCGATGCCACGGGGCAGGATCTGGTCCAGAGCCTGGACCTCGATGTCCGCGCCGGAGAGATCGTCTGCATCTATGGCCTGATGGGTGCGGGCCGCACCGAACTTCTGGAGACCGTCGCGGGGCGTCTGCGCGCCACCGCCGGTCAGGTCGTCCTGGAAGGACACGAGATCAGCCATCTGAGCATCGCCGAGCGCATCGCGCGCGGGCTGGCGCTGGTCCCCGAGGATCGCCAGCGCGACGGTCTGGTCCAGACGATGAGCGTGGGGCAGAACCTGTCGCTGGCCTCGATCCGCCGCTTCACGCGCGGGCTGTTCACCAGCGCCCGGACCGAACGCGCGCTCGTCGATGACAGCATCCGGCGGGTGACCGTCAAGACCTCGGGCGGGCATGCCGCCATCGGGTCGCTGTCGGGGGGCAACCAGCAGAAGGTGGTCATCGGAAAGATGCTGGCCACCCAGCCCCGGGTGATCCTGCTGGACGAACCCTCGCGCGGGATCGACATCGGCGCCAAGGCCGAGGTGTTCCGCCTGCTGGCGGAGGGCGCGCAATCGGGGCTGGCGGTGGTCTATTCGACCTCGGAAGTCAGCGAATGCCTGTCCATCGCGCATCGCATCATCGTCATGCACAAGGGCCGCATCTCGGCCGAATTCGACAGCAGCGTGTCCAAGGAAAAGATCATGGCCGCCTCGGGCGAGTCCGTGGCCGCATGACGCGCGAGAGGGAGGAACCCATGTCCGCCACCACCACGACCGCCCCCGCCAAGCCCCGGTCCCTGAACATCGGCCGCCTGCTGCTGGAGGGGCGCGCCTTCTTCGCGCTGATCGCCATCATCGCGGTCTTCTCGATCCTGTCGCCCAACTACTTCACGGTCGGCAACCTGCTGATCATGTCCAGCCAGGTGGCGATCTATGGCATCCTGTCCGTGGGCATGCTGCTGGTGATCCTGAACGGCGGGATCGACCTGTCGGTGGGGTCCATCCTGGCGCTGTCGGGCGTGGTCGCGGGCGCGCTGATGCAGGGGGTCGAGATCGACGCGCTTGGCGTGATCCTGTACCCGCCGGTCTGGGCGGTCGTGGTGCTGACGCTGTGCGTTGGCGCCGCCGTGGGCGCGGTCAACGGCGTGCTGGTCGCGATCTTCAAGGTGCCGCCCTTCGTGGCCACGCTTGGGGTGATGTATGTGGCGCGCGGCGTCGCGCTGCTGATGACGAACGGGCTGACCTACAACAACCTGCGCGGCTCCGAGGCCCTGGGCAACACCGGCTTCAACTGGCTGGGCTTCTACCGCATCGGCGGCGTGCCGATCAGCGTGATCGTGCTGGCCGTCGTGGCCCTGGCCGCCGGGCTGATGCTGGCGCGGTCGGCCTTCGGGCGCTGGCTCTATGCCTCGGGCGGGAACGAGCGTGCGGCGGAGCTGTCCGGCGTGCCGGTCAAGCGGGTCAAGATCACCGTCTATGCGGTGTCGGGCGCGCTTGCGGCGGTGGCGGGGCTGGTCCTCGCCTCTCAGCTGACCTCGGCAGGTCCCACGGCGGGCACGACCTACGAGCTGACGGCCATCGCCGCCGTCGTCATCGGCGGCGCCGCCCTGACCGGCGGGCGCGGCAATGTGCGCGGCACCATGCTGGGCGCCTTCGTCATCGGCTTTCTGTCGGCGGGTCTGGTGATCATCGGGGTCAGTTCCTACTGGCAGACCGTGTTCACGGGTGCCGTGATCGTGCTGGCCGTGCTGATGAACTCGCTGCAATACGGCGGCGGCCCGCGCAAGGGCTGACCCCGGACCGACCTTCCCCGGACCCCGCGCGGGGCCGGGCAGGACCACCACCACAAGGGAGAGAGAGACATGATGAAGATGACGCGCCGGATGCTGATGGCCGCCGTGGCCGCCGTGCCGCTGATGGCCGGATCCGCTTGGGCCGAGGGGCTGATCACCGTGATCGTGAACGATCCGGCCAACCCCTATTGGTTCACCGAGGGCGAGGTCGCCAAGGCCACCGCCGAGGAGCTGGGCTATACCGCCAACGTGGCCGCCCATCGCGGCGACACGAATACCGAAAGCACGCTGATCGACACCGCGATCACCAACCAGTCGGTCGCGATCATCCTGGACCCGGCCAATGCCGACGGCTCGGTCGGCGCCGTGCAGAAGGCCGTCGATGCGGGCATCCCGGTGTTCCTGGTGAATGCCGAGATCAACCAGGAAGGCCTGGCCAAGGCGCAGCTGGTGTCGAACAACGCCCAGGGCGCGGCCCTTGGCGCGCAGGCCTGGGTCGAGGCGATGGGCGAGGAGGGCGGCCAGTTCGTCGAACTGTTCGGCGCGCCGTCCGACAACAACGCCCAGACCCGCTCGAACGGGTTCGAGACGGTGCTGAGCCAGTATCCGGAATTCGAGAAAGTGGGCCAGGAGGTCGCCAACTGGGACCGCACCCAAGGCTATCAGCGCATGCAGTCGCTGCTGCAGGCGAACCCGGACGTGACCGGGGTGATCTCGGGCAATGACGAGATGGCCCTGGGCGCCATCGCCGCGCTGAAGGAATCCGGCCAGCTGGAGGGCGTCATCGTCGGCGGCTTCGACGGCAGCCCCGATGCGGTCGAAGCCGTGCGCGCCGGAGAGATGGCCTATACCGTCCTGCAGCCCGTCGCGATCTTTGCCGAGGAAGCCGTGCGTCAGGCCGACAACTTCATCAAGACCGGAGAGACCGGGGCGGATGCCGAAAAGCAGCTGTTCGACTGCCTGCTGATCACCCCCGAGAACGTGGACGCCTATAGCGCGCCCTTCGTTCTGGACCAGTAAGACCCCTGACCGCCAAGGCGGGGTAAAAAACGACCGGGGCGCGGATCACCGCGCCCCGGTCCCATTCGGGGCCTCAGGCCGCGTCGGCGCGACCCAGACCGGCGATCCGCGCGCCCACGGCCCGCATCTGCGTCACGGCGCGGGCGGCCTCGGCCCCCTTGGCCAGGAAATGGTCGCGGTAGAAGGCCGTCAGCAGGTCGGTTTCCTGATAGTTGTGCGGCGTCAGCGAGACCGAGAAGACGGGCACGCCGGTCTCCAGCCCCGCCTGCATCAGGCCCGACACCACGGCCTGCGCCACGAAGTCGTGGCGATAGATGCCGCCATCGACCACCAGGGCGGCGGCGACCACGGCGTCATAGCGGCCGGTCTGCGCCAGCTGCTTGGCCAGCAGCGGCATCTCGAACGCGCCGGGCACGTCCCAGGGATCAATCTGTGCACCGGGCATCAGGCGGGCGGCCTCGGCCAGGAAGCCCTCATGCGCGCGGTCCACGACATCGGCGTGCCAGCGGGCCCTGATGAAGGCGATACGGGGGAATGTGGTCATCGGTCAGGAACCTTACGTGTGAATTGCGTCAGGTCCCAAGGCATGCACCACGCCCGGGCGCTTGGGGGCGCCTCGGTCGCGGTTCTCTTCCATCCGGACTATACCGTCGGCCCCGGAGTTCCACCGGATCTGCTGACCCCGGCCTTGCGGACGGGCGCTCGCGGGCTGTGACCGCCGGTGGGGAATTGCACCCCGCCCTGAGAACAGCGCGACGATAGCCCCTGCCCGTCCCCGCGCCAAGAGGGGCGCTGCGGAAATCGCGGCCCTAGAGCGGGTCGATGTCGCCCTGGGCCCGCTGCGCATGGAACCCGGCCACGAAGGCGTCCAGCCGGCCCGCCGCGATCGCGTCCCGCAGGCCCGCCATGAGCTGCTGGTAGTAATGCAGGTTGTGCCAGGTCAGCAGCATGCCGCTGATCATCTCCTTCGCGCGGAAGACGTGGTGCAGATAGGCGCGGGAATAGCCGGTGCAGCAGGGGCAGGTGCAGTCCTCGTCCAGCGGGCGCGGGTCGTCCTGGTGGCGGGCGTTCTTGATGTTGACCTGGCCCCGCGGCGTCCAGGCCTGCCCGGTGCGCCCCGAACGCGAGGGCAGCACGCAATCCATCATGTCGATGCCGCGCTGCACCGCCCCCACGATGTCGTCGGGCTTGCCCACGCCCATCAGGTAGCGCGGCTTGTCCACCGGCAGCAGGCCCGGGGCATAGTCGAGGACCCCGAACATCGCCTCCTGCCCCTCGCCCACGGCAAGGCCCCCCACGGCATAGCCGTCAAAGCCGATGCCGGTCAGCGCCTCGGCCGATTCCGCGCGCAGCTCGGGCGTCACGCCGCCCTGCATGATCCCGAACAGCGCATGGCCGGGCCGGTCGCCGAAGGCGTCGCGCGACCGCTGCGCCCATCGCATCGACAGGCGCATGGAGGCGGCCACCGCCTCGTCCGTCGCGGGCAGCGCGGGGCATTCGTCGAAGGCCATCACGATGTCGCTGCCCAGCAGCGCCTGGATCTGCATGCTGGTCTCGGGGCTGAGGAAATGCTTGGACCCGTCGACATGACTGGAGAAGGTGACCCCCGCCTCGGTCAGCTTGCGCAGGCCCGCCAGGCTCATGACCTGGAAGCCGCCCGAGTCGGTCAGGATGGGCCGGTCCCAGTTCATGAAGCGGTGCAGCCCGCCCATGCGCGCCACCCGCTCGGCCCCGGGGCGCAGCATCAGGTGATAGGTGTTGCCCAGCAGGATGTCGGCCCCGGTGGCCGCCACGCTTTCGGGCAGCATCGCCTTGACGGTCGCGGCGGTGCCCACCGGCATGAAGGCGGGCGTGCGGATCTGCCCGCGCGGCGTGTCGATGACGCCGCTGCGCGCGGCCCCGTCGGTGGCGGTCAGGGAAAAGGAAAAGCGCGTGGTCATCATCAAGCCTGCGATCGGGGACGCGGGGGAGGGAACCGGCCGCTTGTAGCCCCGCGCCCCCTGCGGCGCAATGCGGGCCACCACTGGACCGCGGCGCCGAGGCGCCCTATATAATTGGTCGGAATTGAAGGATGACGCGATGACCGAACCCCTGATGGAAGGCGCCCCGCTGATCGCGCCCTCGACCACCGATCACCCGCTCTACGAGCCGGTCGTCGAGGCCTGCAAGACGGTCTACGACCCCGAGATCCCGGTGAACATCCACGATCTGGGCCTGATCTACACGGTCGAGATCAACGATGCGTCCGAGGTTCGGGTCATCATGACGCTGACCGCCCCGGGCTGTCCGGTCGCGGGCGAGATGCCGGGCTGGGTCGCGGATGCCGTCGAGGCGGTGCCGGGCGTCAAGCAGGTCGATGTCGAGATGACCTTCCAGCCGCAATGGGGCATGGACATGATGTCCGACGAGGCGCGTCTGGAACTGGGCTTCATGTGAGGCTACGGACTTGCAAAGGGCGGGGGGCCTCGCCCGCGCCGTCCATCGGTCCTCGAACCGGTGGCGGACCTCGGAACGGCCCCTGAGGATATCCGAGTGAAGAAGAACCCGCGGGCGCGGCTTGAATGCCCGGGGTCTGCATGCCTATCTTGAGGACAGCCCCGAAAGGATCCTGCTCATGTTCGCCATTCCCGGCACCTCCCCCGTCTCGATCACGCCTGCTGCCGCCGCCCAGATCGTGCGGCTGATGGCGGGCAAGGACGCCTATGGCCTGCGGATCGGCCTGAAGAAGGGCGGCTGCGCGGGCATGGAATACACGATGGAGCTGGCCGCGACCCCTGCCCCCAACGAGGAGGTGGTGGAGCTGGACGGCGCCCGCGTGATGATCGCGCCCATGGCGCAGATGTTCCTGTTCGGCACCGAGATCGACTACGAGACCGGGCTGCTGGAATCGGGCTTCCGGTTCCGCAATCCCAATGTGACCGACAGCTGCGGCTGCGGCGAATCCGTCCGCTTCGAGCCGATCGAGGGCAGCCGCGCGCAAAGCTGAGCCGCTGGCAGCGCTACCAATATTGCGCCCCCGCCATGGGCTGTCTAAGCCCGTCCCAAAAGGGAGGCTTCGATGGCACCGCGCAAACTGGCCGCAGGCAACTGGAAGATGAACGGGGATCTGGCCGCGCTGGACCAGATCGACGCGATGGCCGAAGCGGTCAAGGGTTCCTCCTGCGACGTGCTTATCTGCCCCCCCTCGCTGCTGATCCCGGCGATGATCGCCAAGGGCGTCGTGGCGGTCGGCGGCCAGGATTGCCACGCCGCAGCCTCGGGCGCCCATACCGGCGACATCTCTGCCGCCATGCTGCACGATGCGGGCGCCACCCATGTGATCCTGGGCCATTCCGAGCGCCGCGCCGATCACCACGAGACCGACGAGACGGTCCGCGCCAAGGCCTTGGCGGCCCACCGGGCCGGGCTGATCGCGATCATCTGCCTGGGCGAGACCGGAGATCAGCGCGACGGCGGCCACACGCTGCAGGTCATCGCCGCCCAGCTGGCAGGTTCGGTCCCCGAGGGGGCGACGGCCGCCAACACCGTCATCGCCTACGAGCCGGTCTGGGCCATCGGCACCGGCCGCACGCCCACGATTCCGCAGATCGCCGAGGTGCATGCCCGGCTGCGCGCGGACCTGTCCGACCGCCTGCCTGACGGGGCCGAGGTGAGCCTCCTTTATGGCGGCAGCGTCAAGGGCGCCAATGCGGCCGAGATCTTCGCGATCCCCCATGTCGACGGCGCCCTGGTCGGCGGCGCCAGCCTGAAGGCCGCGGACTTCCTGCCCATCGTCGCCGCGCTGGACGCGGCTTGATCGATTTTCACCATTGCGCCGCCCCGGCCGGACCGGTAATCAGGCGCCACAGGCACCCGTAGCTCAGCTGGATAGAGCGCTGCCCTCCGAAGGCAGAGGCCAGTGGTTCGAATCCACTCGGGTGCACCAATTTTCTAATTCAATTTCAGTTGGTTCTAATCTAGCCGCGGCGGTGGCAGATTCGACTGGTTCGCAGTGTGTTCATAGAACATCAGCTCTGCGTCTGAAACTTGCGAGAAATTTGGGACAGTCCAGAACTCAAGGACGTGCGGCATCGAAGCGCTGGGAGGGATCTTTCGCATTTTTTGATGCGCGCTGCGGCTTGGCGAAGCACTCTAGTAGTAAAGCCAGCCCCAAAATGAACGTTGCCGGAGGGGTGGCCGCCCACTCCGACAACAGCATTCAGCAAGTATCTGCCCGGACAGGTTACCCGAGCGTGGAATCGCCCGCAACACTTTCGTCAGCCTTCGTTTCGTGGGGGCAGGCATGAGCACAACGCTGACCCATAGCGGGCTGCTCGCCAATGTGCGGCCCTTCGATCTGGCAGACATCCTTGCGAAACTGCGGAAGCAGCTGGGACTTCGTGACGAGGACATATCCTACGTCCGATGGGCGTTACGGAAGGTGCAGCGCGAGGATTTCGAGCCAGGCAGGATCTGTGCCATTTGGACCTCGGTGGCGCGACTGGCAGATGAACTTGGTCTTTCTGTGCGCCAGATCAATCGCATCGAAGCGCGACTATCCGAGCGTACACTGATTTGTCGCACGACGATGCGGAACGGACGAAGGTTCGGCGTCCGGGCGTCAGATGGACGTATCACCGCCGCGAGCGGTATCAATATCGCGCCGCTGATCGACCGCGCTGGCGAGCTTCTGGACTTGATCTCGCGGCAGGCGGCCCATGCGATGGAGCTGCAGGCGGCACGGTACAAAGCCAATGACTTGATCAAGAAAATCCATGGACTCGATGCGCCGGAAGCTCTTGCCGCCGCGCGCGCTGCTTTCCCCCGTCTAAGGCCTTCCGAGGTGCAGAGCCATGACAGGCTGGTCCAGATTATCGACGCTCTTTCGGCTGTGTTGGCCGATTTTTCGGTTTGCTCCGGTCGGACAGTAGAGGCCGCGGCGTCGGACAATTCGGCCCGACCAGATACTAAGGAAGAAAATAAAACCGAAATCTGTAGCAGGCGACAGGTCAAGCGGAAGGTGCCGCACACTTCACCGGATCAAGTGATTCTGCTTGCCAGCACCGGCTTCCACGAGGTGATCAGCCTCTACGCAGATGCCCTGTCACCGGGTGGGCCACTAACGTGGCAGGCGATGGGGCTGGCTGCGCGTGAGCGGGCTGCGATGATCGGCATATCTGGTGCGCTGTGGTCGAACGCCTGCGATTTGCTGGGTGAGGCGCAGAGTGTTCTCTGCTTGCTCATCGCCGACCGGAACGCCGAGCGGGTTGGGGGCTTCCGGGTTCGGGATGCAGCTTCGGCCTTTGCGGGAATGGTGCGTGCGGAGGCGAGAGGGAAGGCAGTCACGAGCGCCTTGCTGGGTGAGTTGATGCAGTTCAGCAAAGGCGAGGGTCAGGCATGTCGGCAGTGACGCTCGGGTCTTTGAGTGCGCGGCAGCGGTTCATGCGCCGTCCTCTTGTGAAACCTGCCCGCAGCGCCCGTCAGGAGGCTGGCGAAGGGAAGGTTTCACAGCCGCTGCAGGCGGCTTCGATCCGGGACGGATCGGCGGCGCAGCCGCTTGCGGGGTCGAGGGGCGCAGCGCCCTCGCCGACATGTTGCTCGCAACATAATAGTCGGTCAGTAGTGCGTTTCTTTGCAACGGGGGCTGCGTGATGGCAGGTCCCCAGTTCTTTCACATCCAGTCCTTTGCGCGCAGCCCCAACAAGGGCGGGCAGTCGGTCGAGCAGGTGCTTGCTGAGGCTGCGCGTGAGCCAAGGTATTCGCGCCATGTCGATGATCCAAAGGAGCACCGGGTTATCTTTGGTCTGTCGCCGGGCGGCGTGCGCCAGCGCCACGATGAAATGGTCGCGGCTGGTGGCGTCACTGTTTCCTTGAAGGACGGCAAGACAGCGCGGCGAGGCATCCGCAAAGATCGCCACACGTTGATGACCTGTGTTGCGTCCCACCCAAACCTGACATCTCAGATCATGAGCGATCCTGCGGCCAAGGCTGATTACGACGCGTGGGTTGATCGGAATTTGCGCTTCTTGCGCGGCCTCTTCGGCGAGCAGCTTGTCAGCATGATCGAGCATGTCGATGAGGAGCACCCCCATCTGCACGCCTACATTTTGCCACTGAACGACACCGGCTGTTCGGCCAGAGAGCTGAACCCGTGTTGGGTCATCAAGACGGAAGCAGAGGCCACGGCCCGCGACACAGGCCACGATGACAAGACTGCCGTGAAGTTCGGCAACCTTGCCTACCGTGCGAAGGCTCGTGAGCTCCAAGACCAGTACTATGACGAAGTGGGGCTTGCGTCGGGCCTAACCCGCACCGGGCCGAAGCGTGAGCGGCTGTCACGGCAGCAATGGAGCGCCCGAAAGGGCGATGCGATGCGGACCGCCCTGACCATGCAGCAGATCGAAGAAAAGGCGATCGAACTGGCAGAGCGGGAGGATGCCCTGAACCAGTCGGTCGAAATCAAGGCCCAGGACATCGTGGCAAAGCTCGATGCGGCAGAGATACTTTACGCTCAAGCGGAAGCTGACAAGGCGTTTGCCGATCAGGAGAGGGCCCGTGTGGCACGTCTCGTAAAGGCGCAGGCTACTGAGGCGGCAGCTCTCAGGGCCGCTGCGGAGGAGGAGGCGAAGAAAATTAAAGCTATCGCAGAAGATTTCGCCGCGCAAACCGCCACCCGGGCCAACACCGCTTTGACACAGGCAGAGCGCAAGGCGACACAGATGACCCAAGAACTTCTTAATGCACGGCGCGCCTTTGAGACAGAGAAAGCGGCGATCACAGAGCATATCTCGAAAGAGGCAGCTGTTGTCGCCGTTCGCCTAATTGCAGGAGTCTTGAACGGAGACGTTGGCATGAAGCCCGATGGCGCGGGCTGGTACATCCGTGACGATGCCTTGCGCGACCGGGCACAGGCACTGAAAATCGGAACCGCTCTGCGCGATGTGGTTTCGACGGTGGCAAAGCTATGGGACCGCCTGAAGGGACGGCTCACGGCTGTCGAACATGTAGACGAGAGAACGCGAGTATCCGAACTGGTGCAGCGCGTCGATCCCCCGTCGCCCAGACCGCAAGGAGGGTTTGAGCCTTGACTGACATACTTGGCGCTAGAATGGCCGAAATTCAGCAACGGCAACAGGCAAGAGCGCAGGCTGCCGATGAGGAGCTGGTTCGGCTGAAAGCAATGCTCTCGGACCACGCGGACGGCATCAAGGTCACTCTGGCTGCCGAGATGGATCGGATTGATGATCTCAAATCCGGTGTCGGCGCACAGATCCGCGACGCCACCAATGCATCAACTCGGTTGCGGCAGGATAGCGAGGGGATGAGACGAGTGCTGAAAGCCAACGAAGTGGCACTTCGGCGGCAGGCTCGGTGGGCGTGGACGGCAGTTGGCGGGGCGTGTCTTGCCGCCGTTGTCATTGTCTTGCTGGCGGGTTGGGCAGCAACCAGCCTTATTGACGCTGCGAGGCTGGAAGCGGATGCGATACGAACCGCGAATGTTGACGAACTGACGGACGCACGCGAGGAGGGGCAGCGCGCAATAGCCGAGCTGCACCAGCAGCTTGCCGCGCAGCAGGCCGAGGTCGAGCGTAGCAGTGAGGATGTCGGGGCGGAATTTGCAGCCCTTTCCACCGAGCGCGACGCCGTTCAGGCTGAGCTGGAAAGGTTCAGCCATTTTCGGGACCGGCTTGGTATTACGCTTGTCGAGGGCCAAAATCGAGTGTTCATTGTCGTGCCCGAAGGGCAGGAAATCCGCGCGTGGCGGGCTGCAGGCTTGTCGAATCTCGCGCGCTACAATGGCAGGATGTATCGCGTCATGGCACAGCGGTGACTGGCTATTGTTCCGTCACCAGTTCCTGAGCAAGTGGCGCAGCGACATGACCTCTATCCCGTTAGTCAGCGGTAAAGGATCAGTGCCGGGATAGGAAACAATACGTCGTATTGGCTCCAGATCCTCGCAGGCGTGATGGAAGCCTCGTTCGATTTTTGGTGACAGGCTGGGTTTGATCTTGATGGCCCACCGCGCACCCTGGGGCAGCGTCAGCACCAGATCCACCTCGGCCCCTGCCCCACTGCGCTAAAACTGCGCCTGCGTGCCCTCAGGGATTGTGGCATGCGCAGTATCGATAACCAGCCCCTCCCAGCCTGCGCCGGCGACAGGATGCACCAGAACGTCCTCCAGTGTTTGCCGCCCCAGAAGAGTTTGGAGAATGCGATATCGCGGACATAGATGCGGGGAAATTTCACCGGCCGCTTGCCGATATTGGCGCGCCACGGCTTCAACCGGCGGACAAGCATTAGAACAACCAGCAGGTCGAGATAGGGCCACACGGTTTTGCCATCCACGCCAAGAACGCGGGCCAGCTCAGCGCCATGGGACCGGCTGGAACGATGGTGCGCCAGCATGGTCCAAAAACGGCACAGCGTTTCGGCGGTGCGGATGAAGTTGCACCGCTAGCAAGAGCAAGCTTAATCGTTGCGAGAACGGAAGGTATTCAGCTCCTTTTCGTCCACGCTAAAAAATATAAATAAAGTCTCTTGTCCGATCGCTTCTTTATCTATCATAGACTAGTAAAGCGCAAAGTTCTAACCTAAAGTCCGTCACGCGAAACGACTATCGAAGAATAAATTAGTCTGACTTTTGATGATATCGCTGACTAGTAGTAAGGCCCGATCAATACAACAATGTGTTCTCGAAACATTATGAAAAATTTGCGATCTCTGTACGATGACTAAAACCAACTTTCTAGCGAGCGCATAGGCGATCTTCTTATAACGAACTAGCTGAATTTGGGAGCCTCTATGTCTAGTTTTCCTGTATTTTTCACAATCTCAAACCTTGAAGCCGTTCGATCAAAAATACGCAACCTTGACAAATTCATCTTGATCTCACTGTCTGAAAATGGGGTGTGCCGCAGCTACATTCACACAAGTCGTCAAGGTCGACGGGAGCAGTTTTGGAATGAGGACGAGTACGTTACAAGAATAAATATCGCATTTATGCGCGATGCTGAAAAAAATTCACTATTGAGCTTCGAGAGTGCTTATAAAATTGTCGTTGAAGCCACGGAAGAAAAAGAATTGCTAAGCTATGATCAAAAAACCGTAGGCTTCACGTTTGCGAGCTTAGCTTTGACTTCAGATAGTTATAGACAGATCATTTCAAGGATCGGCGTAAAGGCTGGAATTGAAGCTCTCTTAGCAACAAATGACATCCTCGCCACTAAAGAATACCAACCCAACAAGGCAATCATTAGAAACAAGCGTTTACAGCAACGTTTATTAAAGTCCCTTGCCACTAACTCAGAGCAATTATTCCTGATAGACCATGGGAGGAGTATTCTTGACGATACCGAGCGGGCAGCAATAGACCATGCTCGACCAGAATTTTCTTGCGGCTTCCAACTTTGTTCAGGACAATCGTATCAATTCCAATTTAACTTCGGTCAAACGACCGATCTAGGAAGAAGAGCAGCAATACTTATCGGAAAGAATGGGTCGGGTAAAAGTCAAACACTCCGACACATAGCGAAGAGTGCGCTCACAGTCTCCAAAGGGAATTGGCATGGAAACTTTACGCCGAGTCGAGTACTTGCATTTTATACCGGATCGAGAGTATCAAAAATTTACCCACCACAGACACTGTCTAGGCGGATATCTGGATACAAAGTTCACAACCTCGCGCATGAAGATTCTACGTCGAATAGTAGCGTAATCTCGGTTCTGCTAAGTATGATCGAGAAAGATACTGAGATAGCAAACCTCTCCAGGTTTGTAATTTTTCAAGATATTATTAAAGAGGCTGAAAATCGTTCGCGGATCTGCGTGTATCATAATGACTATGGGCCGATAAATATACTGACTATCGCAAGACCGTACCCTGAATCTGGGACCATCACTTTCGCAACCTCACTGGGGGAACGGATCGATCAGTTCCCTCGGGACTTCGTGGCCTCTATCGATTCTAAGAAGGGTCTCTTTAAGGGATCTCCGGGAGATTTTAGTTCTGGTGAAGAGGCTTACATTCGTTTTTCCGTATTCGCTTCCGCTCACACCGAAAATGGTTCACTACTTCTGCTAGATGAACCGGAGGTCTATTTGCACCCGCAGTTCATCGACGCTCTTATGGGATCTTTGCACAAGGTTCTTGAACTCACTGGATCAGTTGCAGTAGTGGCGACTCACTCGGCTTACATCGTGCGATGCGTTGAAGAGGAACTTGTACATATTCTCCGAGGTGGATTATCCGAACCAACCGAAGTACAGAAGCCACGAATGAAGACATTTGGCGCCGATGTCGGCATGATATCTCTATTTGTTTTTGGTGAGGATGAAATGGCGACAACTCTGACGCGCGCAGAGCGCTTTCACAACAACCGTGATGACAACACCATGACAATAAGAGATTCATTAAAAAACATTGCATCTGAAGATCTTATTTCAAGAATTGTTAACGCTCATGAAGAAAATTGATAGACCTAAAAGCAGCCATTCAGATCTTCTGCAAGTGGCGTGCCGAAATAAGAAGCTAAAAAAAACATATCCAAAATTGATAAAGTTTTACAATCGCACCGAACGCCTAGCTCGGCATTATGATAATTTTGGCGGAAATCCAAATGATATCAAAGCGACAAAGCTTTCGGCAGATGAAAAGGAAGCAATACTCTACCTATACGATAAACCTCCTTTAGGACTGCCCTATTTAAATAGTCTAAGGGATTCATTATCCGGAGAAACCTGCCCGATGTGCGGAGGTGAAAATCCCACGACACTCGATCACTACCTGACGAAGCAAAAATATCCCGAATATGCTCTCCTCGCATTTAATTTGGTACCAGCTTGCGCATGCAATGGGGACCGAGGCGAAAGGCTATACAATCAGGCAACTGGAGCTAGGATCCTACATCCATATTATGATGACTGCCTTTTGAGGCCTTTAGTTCGCATCCTGTTTGACCCCGGTGAGACCCCTCCCAAATTCACTATTGATTACTTACTAAGCATGCATGATCCAAACTACGAGAATCTGAAATATCATGTCGAGAACATTATTCTTAGAACGAATTTTATGAGTTTCTTTTCCAAAAATTGGTTTAGGGTAAGGGATCGGCCCGGAGATATTCTCGCCGGATACTCAAAGTGCATGTCAACAAAAATGGATTTCCAGAATTATCTCGCCGGGCAACATGAGGCTAGTTTTGGAGGACAGGGCCCTAACTCTTGGCGAGCAATATTTTTTAGATCAATCTTGAATAAAAATGTATCCGGCTGGCTATATAACCGTTATCATGCCAACGGTTATATATAATAATATTCAAAAAACTTACCGCTCAATAGCTTTGGGCATCTTTCTTGTCTCATTTGCCTGTTTCATGTCCTTGCCGGTAGTTGGTGAGCTATGGGCACGGGAGACGATATTGCAGCAAAACTGGCCGACGTTGTTCTATACCGTGTCGCTCTACCTATTCTGGTTGCTGCACGAAACGGGGTAGTTTGCGATCAATAACTGCGATGATGCCGCTCACGTCCAAATCAGGCGCGATCTACAAGAAATTTAAGCATAGTAAGGCTTGCCGTACCTAGGTGTCCCATCCCGGATGATCACATAGACCCTCGCCGGACCGCATTTTTCGTGGCAAGATCGATCTTGGGCGAGTTTCGGGACGGGAGGCGAGGATGCTGATCTCTCTTCACAAACAGGCAGCGACGACACCGAAGATACGAGCCGCGATCCAGGCAAGCACGGAACCGGCCTGGATGGTGGCGGAGCGCTACGGCATCTCCATGCAGACCGTCTGGAAGTGGCGGAGCCGAGACAGCGTCCATGACCGATCCCACACGCCGCACAGGCTTCAGTCGACGCTCACGCCGGCACAGGAAGCTGTGGCAGTGTCCCTGCGCAAGTCGCTGCTGTTGCCGCTGGATGATCTGCTGTCGGTGGTGCGGGAGTTCCTGAACCCTCATGTCTCGCGTTCCGGACTGGACCGCTGCCTGCGCCGGCATGGCGTGGGCAATCTGCGCGCTTTGAAGCCTGCCTTGCCACGACCTGCGCACGGGGCCTTCAAGGCTTACGAGCCGGGCTATGTGCATGTCGACGTAAAATACCTGCCGCAGATGGCCGACGAGAGCCGCCGCCGGTATCTGTTCGTGGCCATCGACCGCGCCACGAGGTGGGTCTTCGTGCGCATCTACCCAGCCAAAACCGCTGCCAACGCCCGCCGTTTGTCTCGCGCGATCTGGAACGCGCCGCGCCGATGAGGATCACCAAGGTGCTTACAGATAACGGCCTATGTTGGGACGGATTTGCCATTCAGGGCGTCAGATCACGGGGCATCCGAGCGACCGGATGCCCTGAAGATGTTCGCCCAAGCGGGCTCCGCCGTCAAGAAATGGTCTCTCCCATAGCAAATACAGGGTCGGCCAAGTTGCCGCCCTCACCGTCCTTAAGACGAGATCCTAAATCCCAAGCGGAAGGCCCAAACATTATCTACGAGGTCGCCGATGGCGCCTCCACGGCTCTATAGAAAGGGGTCCTTCCGCTCGGGCTCGCCCCCTCTGTCAATCGGCGCCCAATATTGACCCCCTTTCGGCGTGCAATTTTGACCCCTTAGCTGTGTGGTGATCAGGGTCTGTCCCGACGCAGCTGATCATGTTGCGGAGGCGGGACAGACCCTGATCAGGCGCGGTTCTTGAAGCGCCAGGACTCGTTGCCGGTTTCGAGGATCTCGCAGTGATGCGTGAGGCGGTCGAGCAGGGCCGTTGTCATCTTGGCATCGCCGAAGACGGCCGGCCATTCGCCGAAGGCAAGGTTCGTCGTGACGATGATGGACGTGCGCTCGTAGAGCTTGCTGATCAGGTGGAACAGCAACTGGCCGCCTGCCTGAGCGAATGGAAGATATCCCAGTTCGTCGAGTACGATGAAGTCGAGACGGGTCAGGTATTCGGCCGTGCGCCCCTGTTTACCGCTGCGGCTCTCGGTATCGAGCCTGTTCACCAGATCGACCACGTTGAAGAAGCGGCCTCGGGTGCCGTTCCGTATCAAGGCGCGAGCGATCGCGATGGCGAGATGTGACTTTCCCGTGCCAGTGCCACCGATCAGCACGACATTGCGCTGGTCGGCCACGAATGTGCCAGTCGCAAGATCGCGCACCAGGCCCTCGTTGACCGGTGTGTCGGCAAAGTCGAAGTCTTCGATATCCTTCGCGAGCGGCAGCTTTGCCACGGTGAGCTGATACTTGATCGATCGGGCCTGCTTCTCGGCGATCTCTGACTGCAACAGATCACCGACAATACGGGGCGGTTCGAACTGGCGCTTGATACTGGTGGCCATGATCTCGTCATAGGCGCTGCGCATCCCGTAGAGCTTGAGAGTGGCCATCAATTCCAGAACCTGGGTGCGTTCCATCGTAGTTTGTCCTCCTGAGGCTGTCGTAGCGTGCGCAATCAGCCACGGGCTCGTGGGTCAGCCGCAACGCGGTGGGGGTGAGAAGCAATGGAGGTGGTGCCGGGTCCCGGCTGCGCGCGAGGATGTTGATGATGACCGGCGCCGAAAAGACGCCCTGTGCGAGGGCCTCCTGGCACGCGGCTTCCACAGCAAGGAGGCCATCGGTCGCGACGCAGCCGAGGATTGCCACCATCTGTCGGTCGCCGTCATTCATGCTCTTGAGCTTGCGGCGCACCGTCGCTATCGCGGTCGGCAGCACCCAGTTCTGGAACGGGGCACCATTCCGTAAGGCGCCGGGTTTGCGTGCCAGAACAGGCACATAGTGCCAGGGATCGTAGACCGTCTCGTTCCTGCCAAAGCAGCGGGAATGTTCTGCCACGATGACCCCGTCCTGCCGGATGACGATCTTCTCGGCATAAGCGTGGACTTCGACGGGCCGTCCGACAGCCGTCGAGATCACGGAATACCTGTTGTTGTCGAACCGGACGAGGCAGGTCTTGGAGACGGAGGCCGGAACGGAATGGAAGCCGTCAAACGAGCCGACATAGGGGACGAGGGTCGCGCGCTCTGTCTCGAACATCTGCCAGATCATCTGATCGCTGCGCTCAGGGTGCTTGTGCGCCTTCGCATAGGCGATGCATTTGTCGAGCAGCCAGACGTTCAGCTCGTCCAGGCTCCTGACCCGAAGCCTTGGGGTGAAGAACCGTTCGCGCACAAGGCCAACCTGGTTCTCGACCTGGCCTTTCTCCCAGCCCGACGCAGGCGTGCAGGCAACCGGCTGAACCAGATAGTGGCTGCACATCTGCAAAAAGCGCCGATTGTAGAGCCGCTCCTTGCCGATAAAGACCGCCTCGACCGCCGTCTTCATGTTGTCGTAGATCCCGCGCGTGCAAGTGCCCTTGAAGAAGGCGAAGGCCCGGTCATGCGCGTCGAACATCGAAGCCACCGCGGCGCCATCGGTTTGAGCCCGATGGCTGAGGCTCCTGGCTCTCGCGCATATACGCCCGGGCGAACATCATGCGGCTGTGGCAGAGCCTGACATGCGCGACCTTGACCGTCGTCGTCACGCCGTTGATCAGCACGACCTCATGGCTCCAGTCGAATTGGTAGGCCTCGCCGGGCGCATAGTAGAGCGGCACGTAGGCTTCGGCAGCCGCTGATCCGCGCGCCTTCGACCAAGTCTTGGCGTAACGCCGGATTGCATCGTAACTGCCCTCGTAGCCGAGTGACCGGACCTCCTCGTAGATCCGGATCAGGGTCAGCCGTTCTCGCGACGCCTTGCCTTCATTGGCAACCAGGAACCGATCCACCTCCGACTGCCAGGGCCCAACCCGCGGCATCGGCTGATGGTCACGCTCGTAGGTGAAGTCCGTCTCGTCTGACCGCAGGATCTTGCGCACCGTGTTGCGCGACACATGCAGGTCCCGGACGATGCGCTTCATCGACCAGCCCTGCACATGAAACGCCCGACGCACCCGCGCTATCGTATCCACTCGCTTCAACTCCCCCTCCATCCGCTGCCTCGCAACGGATGGTCAGATGAAACCCGAGGGGGGTCAAAATTGGACGCCGATTACCCCGCCAAGGGGGTCAGTTTTGCACGCCGAAACACACAGTCCGAACCTTGCAGCGCCGCACGTGGCCGCCGCCCAGAACCAGAAAGAGGTGACCATCAACGACGCAACGGACGCGCTTGACCTGGCGATGACCGCCTCGCTCAGCGTCGACTGTTCGGCTGGTGGGTCGGTCTCGGTCACGGCCCAGCAGGCGCGGCGCAATGTGCGGCTGATGCTCACCGGCACGCCGGCGGCCGACGTCAGCCTGGTGCTGCCGACCGTCCCGCGGCTGCTGCTGATCAGGAACACCACATCGCGGCAGGTGAGCGTCAAAAACGCGACCGGCGCGACGGCGGCCCTCGCGCCTGGCAGCGAGAGTGTGTTCTACAGTTCGGGCAGCGGGGTTACCGTGGCAGGGCTATCGACCGCTCCGGCAGCGCAGGTCTACGACTTCGGGATGCTGACCTTCCCCACGCCCGGGGCCTCGGAAACACTCGAGAAGGTCATCATTCCGCGTGCCATGATCCTGCCAGCCAACCTGACGGGGTCTGTCGGGCATGTCGACGCAAATCCTGCGGACGCCTTTACCATCGATCTGACGCGCAACGGGTTTTCGGTCGGCACCATCACGATCAGTCCCGCCGGCGCCTTCAGCTTCGCGACACCAGGCGGCGCCTTCGCGGTGCTTGCGGCAGGAGACGTGGTGCGCTTCGTGGCGCCCTCTGTCGCCGATAGCGCCATTGCCGGTATTTCCATGACCATTGCTGGGAGCCTCGCGTGATGCCCTTGCTGTTTTCCACGTTGTTTAGCGGCGGCGCTGGAGCGGCACCGCCGGACCCACCCAAGACGCCGGTGAGTTTCGTGGATGGCGTGGCGTTGTCCAACATGGCGGCTAACGGGGTTCAGACTCTGACCCTTAATACCCACCAGCCTGGTGACATGATCGTGGCCGTGACGGCGAACCGGGAGCTCAATGCCCCGCCGGCCCTTCTTGATGGCTATACCGAGGCCGTGTCGGGGGTCTCGTTGGGCACCTCGGCGAGCGGCTGGCGCGGGTTCCGGGTGCAGACGAAGCTCGCGACCTCCGCAAGTGAAACCATCAGCTGGACCGGGGCCTACGGGTTTCTCATCGCCCTGCGAGGGGCGCGGAACGTAGGCCGCGTGGCCAGGACCTTGTGGGCTGCCGCTTTTGCATCAAATTGGGCTGTGCCTCAGCTCTATGATCTCGACACCTCCGGCGTGGGCTTCCTGCTTTCGGGCCTGCTCGGCGGAGAAGGCGTCATCTCGGTGACCGCGCCCTATCACCTGCTTACGCCCTCCAGCACGGCAAGGCGCTTTGCGGGCTTCCTGGCAGAGAATGCGCTCGAGCGCGGCGTGCATGCGCGCTTTGGCGCATCGGGGACATGGAACGCGACCTTCTGGTCGGTGGAGTTCCTGCCGTTTCCTCCGGCAGAGGTTGCTCTACCGCCCGGGGCCTGGCGCCTTGACCCCTCGAGGACTCAGGCAGGCTATGCGGCCTGGCGCGGGGGGATGACGGTCGTCAATTCGGTCGGGGGGATCGATTACCAAGGCTTTGTGCCGACCGAGAAGTCGTTTTCATCCGGGAGGCGATATTGGGAAGTCGAATGCGCCGGGGAATACGGGGCGAACGCGAATTACAACGGCTACATGGGGGTCGCGAGCGGGGAACAGGTGGCGCAGTCGGGTGCGGGAAATGCGATCCAGTTTGGCTCCATCGGGTGGAGGGGCAACGGCGATATCTGGTCAAGCGACAGTTCCGCGACCGGTACGCGCAAGTTGCTGTCCCGTCCGACGTTCGGAAAGGGCGCCGTGCTCATGATTGCCTTCGATCCGGCGACGCGCGGCCTGTGGATCGGTAAGGATGGTGTCTGGGCGAACCACCCGGACACCGACGCGCCGACCTACGCATCGAGCGCAGGCAGTGTCTGGTATCCGTTTGTTCAGGGGCGTGATCCCAACGAGGGCGGGACGCTCCGTTCACTGGCAACTCAGTTCAGCTTTCCAGTGCCGGCCAGTTGCAGTCCCCTCGGCTGATCCGAAAGATGCTTGAATTACGAGCCAGGACAAAATGAGGGGCAGAGCCATGGCGGATGAGCCGACCAGCCGGATGGCTACTGCTGGAAACCGGTGGTTTCGACATCTCGGCGCCCCGGTCACCACCGCCCGCAAGATCCTGCGCCGAAGGCTGACCTTTGCAGTCCCCGCACCCGCCTCGTGGGGACACCTCACCTCCGAGATCAACACCGCAGCGGCCACCGCCGTCTGGCTGCGCGTGGCGTGACCGCACACCGACAGACAATAGTCAGGCAGGAACCATGATCGACAACACCGACCGCGGCATCACCGTCAACAAGGCGCTCGCCTGGACCATGCTGGTCTCCGTGACCGGGCTGATCTGGTGGGGCGGCGGAACCCTCGCTTCGCTGCAGGGCGCGACCGAGCGCCTCACCGCAGCCCTCATGGAGACCCGCGAGGTGATCGTTGCCGACCGCGCCAGCTCTGCACAGCTCGAGGCCCGCATACGGGCGCTGGAAAATAGCGCCGCCCGCCAGGATGTGCGCTTCGATGCGCTTTCCGCTTCGATCAATGAGCTGAAACAGCAGGGGCGCGAGTCCAACGATTTGTTGCGGGAACTCCTCCAACGGCCATAACGGCTGCCGCCCCCCGTTCAGACCACCCCCAACCCGCCACTTGGCGGGCTTTTTCATGTCCGGAGACCGATAGAATGACGACCACAACCTATGCCCATTTCCGCGATGTCCCCAAAGCCGCATGGCGCTGGCCCAACTTCTCCCCCGCCGAGATCGCATGCCGTGGCACGGGGGCGATCAAGATCAATACCGAAGCGTTGGATAAGCTGCAGGCGCTACGCGATCGCCTTGGTAAGCCGCTGATCGTCCGCTCCGCCTATCGCAGCCCGAGCCACAACCGCGCCGTTGGCGGCGCCCCGGCGTCCAAGCACATGCTGGGGACAGCGTTCGACATCGCTATGTTGAACCATGACCCGGCAGCCTTCGCGAAAGCGGCTCGCGAAGTCGGCTTTCTCGGGTTCGGGACATATCCCCGCTCTGGCTTCATGCACATCGATCTCGGACCGGCGCGCCACTGGGGCCAGCCCTTCCCTATACGTGCAACGGCCTTCGCACCGGATATCGCGCCGGCCAGAGAGGTGTTGTCTGAGAGCCGTTCTCTGAAAGGCGGAGGGGCGGCGGGCATCGCCACTGTCGGTGCCGCCGGTGTGGAGGTGGTCCAGGAGGTCCTGGCGGAAACCCAGTCTGCCATCCTGCCCCTGGTGCCCTATCTCGACGTCCTGCACTGGGTATTCATCGCCACCGCGCTGATCGGCATCGCCGTGACGATCCATGCCCGCATCGACGACTGGAAGCGGGGCCAGCGATGATGGGCTGGATAACCGCCCGTCTCGCTAGTGGAGCAGTGAGCAAAACATTGGGTGTCCTGCTGGCCGCCTTCACTATTGCCCTGTTCCTGCTGAACCTCCGCCGCGCCGGTGAACGCGCCGGGCGGCTGGCCGAGCGCCATTCAACATCGGAGAGAACCTATGAAGTCCAACGTCAGATGCTGGACGCTGCCAGCCGCCGCCCCGCTAATCGCAACGCTCTGGTTGAGCGGCTGCGCGACGGTCAGTTCTGATGCACGGCAGCCCTGCCCACCCGTGGTGGAATATTCAGCCGCGGAGCAGACGCGAGCGGCCGACGAGGTCGAAACTTTGCCCGAGAGCGCCGCGGTGGTGGCCATGCTGAGCGATTACGCGGTCTTGCGCGATCAAGCGCGGACGTGCCGCTAAAGCATGAGACATTGCTATACGATCCTGGAGCCCTGACCCAGCTAGGCGAGGGCAAGTCCGACACCTTGGGCGGGGAGCCGCCCGATGCAGACGCGGCAGGGCACTCTCAGTATCTGGCCGGAGCGGACCCTTGGACGTCACTTAGCATTCTTAGCCTAGATTGACGTGGTGGGCGGAACACCGAACCGATGCGGGGGTGGCACAGCGTTCGCAGTACCGGGCCGAAGCGGACGTTTGGACCGGTCACACTACCCTCAGCTCCACCCCACGTGCGGGGCAAAGCGTATTCATTTGGATCTCGAACATGACCGTCCTCTTTTGTGGATCTTCGTCGATCCACCGTGCCACAGCGATGCCGTCGGGGGGCAGTCGCATTATCAGTGCCCCCACAACCAGCGGAATGTGACCAGTTCCCGGAAGACCCTTTCACAGCGCGACGCGAAAGGGCGCCGCCGACGTCCGATCTGCGTGCCATGCACCGCTCAAAGGGGGGCTGACATGTTGGTGAAAAATGTTTTACCGATTTGAACAGACTTTCCAACGATAGCCTGTCCAAAGCGGTGTCGAACAACAGAGATGGGCCAATGGTTCTCAGCGTTTCATTACAAGCACAACCGAAGCAACGACCATGACCGCAGCTGAGGCAAGCGAGGATCCGGAGAACCGTCTGGAAGCCGGGAGTAAGTCGGGATATTTTTCCTCGCGGCTCACGCGGGACCAAAGAGTGGTCGTTGCGATCGGGCTTTCTGTCTGGATCGCGATTGGCGCTTTGCTCACGCTGATTGCCCGTGACGACTGGAAAGCACTTATGGGCAGCGTGCACTCGACATCAACCACGGTGTCTGGCCTCTTGGCGGAACAGTCCGACGGGTTGCTCGTTACTGCGGATCTGGTGCGCAAACAGGCCGAGCGCGTTCTAGGTACCTCAGGTCCGCTCAATGTCGATCGTGCTGCTTATGATGATCTGCGAAGTCTGATCGACATCAGCCCGACGATTGCTTCGATATGGGTTGGCGACGCTGAGGGTCAGGCCGTGCTGACAACGCGCGAGTTTCCCGCGCCCGATCTGAGCGGGGCTAGCCGAGACTACTATCTGACCGTCCGCGACGATCCCGATCGCCTATATGTCGGAAACTTGCTCGTTAACCAGTATGCAGCAGAGGCGCTGCTGATCAACACCAGCCGGAGGCTATCGAACGCAGATGGGTCCATGCGCGGTTTCGTGCAGGTGTCACTTGATCCCGCATCGATCGGCCAAACGTTCCAACAAGTCGACCTCGGGTTCGACGCCTCCTTGTGGTGGATCGGGCCGGACGGCCGTGCGCTCATCCGCGAGCCAGCAATACCGGCGGATGAGCTGGATGAACGAATGCCGCCTGGATCCGAAAGCTGGCCTCAACATGGACCGGAAGTGAGAGCTGACCGTACTACGCAAGTTCAGACGCCAATCATGGGCGTGTCGAAAGGTGATGCTAAACGCCTCTACTTCTGGAGCGACTCGCCACTATACGGCAGCCGTATGATTGTAGGCGTGTCTTACGACGCGATGGTTGCACGCTGGACGGCATCGATAGCATGGACAATCGCTTTCGGCGTGGCCATCGGACTGGCTAGCACGGTGATCCTGTCATTGCTTTACCGCGCCCGGCAAAGGGGACTGGCTTACGCCGCCATGCTTGAAAGCGATGTCGCCACGCGCACAGTCGAACTTGCCGAAAGTGAGGCGCGTTTGAAACTCGCGATCGAGGCAGGGCAATTGGCCGTTTGGGAAGTTGATGTCGAGACCGACACCGTTATCGGATCGCCGGAGTTGAACAGGCTTTACGGGTTTCCAGAAGACAGCACTCCAAATCTGGACGAGCTTCGATCACGGTACGCGCCCGGAGAACTCGAGCGGGTCAGAGAAGAGAGTTTGGAAAGAATTGCCCAAGGCGACACAAATCTGGAATCCGAAATTCGGCATATTTGGCCAAACGGAACAGAAAAATGGCTGTTGATGCGGGGGCAGGTTGGCCGCAACTCTACCAATACTGGGACACGTGTCGTCGGTGTCGTAGCCGACATCACCCGAGTGAAGCAGCAGGAGGCCCGCATTGCGACGGTTGCGAGCGAATTGCGGCACCGATTGATGAATACAATTACTGTCATCAGCGCATTAGCGCGCCAGTCCTGGCCGAAAAATTCTCGCGACGCGAAGGATGACTTTCTGACCCGGCTCCGCGCGATCGGCAAGGCAACCGATCTGATGTTTTCGGCGGGAAGCGACCCGGAGAGGGCAACTCTGAAGCATCTCTTGTCCGAGATCACTGACCCATACAAGTCGGCAGGCCACAATCCGTTCAATTTCGAGGGGCCCGACGATGTCACCGTGACCGAACACATGCGTCCTCTCGCGATGGCATTCCATGAGCTTTGCACCAATGCGTTGAAGTATGGCGCCCTGTCCGTAACCGAGGGAGAAGTATCAGTGCGCTGGAGCTATAAGGCAGACAGCTCTCTGCACATCGTCTGGCAGGAAATGCGCGGCCCTGTGGTTAGCGCGCCAGAGAGATCCGGTATGGGTTCTTCCCTTTTAAAGGATCTGTTGTTCAGTAAACCTGATTCAGTCTCGATTGAATATCGACCCGACGGCGTGATCTGCACCATCGAAATACGGGGCTCAAACGCCTAGAACAACCATGTCCTCAGACAGATTTCATTTGCACTAATTGCAGGACTTGATCCAGATCCGCTTTTTAAATGGGCTTACTCATCCATCCGAACGGCGTCGGGGGTTCGTTTCGCGTCATGGTTGCGTTATACATAATAAAGTCGTCGATGCACATCGTGCAAATTATTTCTCGAGCGCAGTAACTTACAAACTATGCCCTATAATAAATGATAATTTGTGCAAGAATCAGTACTACACAGGCAGGAACAGGGGTATGTAACCCACTACAATCTGTGGGTGATCAACCTAAAATTGATTATGTTGAGGCGAATATCATGACACTCATCAACGCTGATCTATTTAAAAAACTGAGCCTTTTCGGCCCTATTTTTAAGGAAGACGGTAGCTTTGATATAGCGCGCTATTTTAGTGCTACTGAACTGAAACCTACCCTTCCAGAGCCTCCAGCGTTCGCATATTCTATCTTTGAAAATACGGCTCAGCTTTCTCAGCTGCCTCTGAGTATATCCGGCCCCACCGCACAAATTGGCTGCTGACCGAACCTCCCAGTTCCCGAGGGTACTTACCCAGGACGCCGTTGATAGTCCATTAAGCTCTGTAAAGCTGGCGAAGATACAAACCTGAGGGTCAAAGTCTCGAGCAGTGTCGACGAGGCTGGTATTTTCATTAAAATGCATTCTTTAAAACAGCCATAGGCAGTATCGAATAAAGATGGCGAACGACGGCATAAGCAACTCCAGAGAAACCGAGTCAAATGGACCTTCCGATATCGGTCTGCTCCAGGCGGTGTGCGAGAACGCTAGCGGCGCGCTGTTTGTTCTCGACGAAAAGCAGCGCTGCATCTACATGAACACGGCTGCCGTCGAGCTCACGGGGTACAAGCTGGAAGAGCTTCAGGGGCGCCCGCTTCACGACTTCATCCACCACACCCATCCTGACGGTAGCCATTACCCAATAGAAGACTGCCCGATCGATCGCGCCTTCCCCGAGTCTTGCAGGCAACGCGGGCACGACGTCTTCATCCACAGGGACGGCCACTTCTACGACGTCGCATACACGGCCAGCCCGCTCGAGCGCGACGGCGTGGTTGTAGGAACGGTGGTTGAGGTCCGCGACATCAGCGCGGAGCTCGCGGCCCACAGAGCCCTCGAGGAGGAAACACGGACGCTGGAGACGCTGAACCGGACAGGATCGATGCTTGCCGGAACCCTTGATCTTGAAGAGATCGTTCAAGCCGTCACCGACGCCGCCACCGAGCTTTCCGGCGCGCAATTCGGCGCGTTTTTTTACAATACGGTGAGGGAGGGCGAAGCGATGCACCTTTACACTCTCTCCGGCGCTCCTCGCGAGGCCTTCTCGGCATTCCCTCAGCCTCGGCACACGGCAATCTTCGGGCCCACCTTCGTCGGCGGCACAGCCATCCGGCTCGACGATGTCAGAAGTGACCCGCGTTACGGGTTAAACCTCCCGTTCAATGGCCTGCCGTCCGGGCATCTGCCCGTGACCAGCTATCTTGCCGTGCCCGTTATCTCGCGGACCGGGGAAATCCATGGTGCGCTGATCTTCGGACATGCGGAACAAGGCATTTTCAGCAAGCGCAGTGAGCGGATCGTGACGTCGATCGCCGCGCAAGCCTCCATTGCGATCGACAACGCCAACCTGTTCACCGCAGCGCAGCGGCAGATTGCGGAACGTGAGCGGTCAGAGGCTCACCAGAAGCTGCTGGCCCAGGAACTCAACCACCGCGTCAAGAACATGCTTGCCACTGTACGCTCCATTGCGACGCAGACGTTCCGCGGAGAGGCAACTGACACCGCCAGGAACGTCTTCGAGGGTCGCCTGCTGGCTCTTTCCAAGAGCCACAGCCTGATCATGGAGAAGAACTGGAAGGACGTCAGCCTGGAGGCTGTCGTGTCCACCGGCCTGCTTCCCTTTCTCGGGGAGATCGCCATGAGCGGCAGAGTTCTTCTTGAAGGCGAGGCGATCCAGCTGACACCAAAGCTGGCGCTCGCCCTTGGCATGGGCATTCACGAACTCGCGACGAATGCGGTTAAATACGGTGCGATGAAGAATGATGTCGGGAAAATCGAAATCCGGTGGCGCGACATCGGCGACAACACGCTCTGCATCACTTGGGTCGAGAAAGATGGGCCCGCCGTCGCGCCACCCAATAGCAAAGGCTTCGGGACACTCCTGTTGGAGCGTGGCCTGGCCCACGAGTTGGACGGCGCCGTCAAGATCGTCCACGACCCCGCCGGCTTGATCTGCGAGATCCGCATGCCCCTTCCGGAGATGACCGCATGAACAACATCCTCCAGGATGCCCGCATCCTCTTGGTCGAGGACGAGATGCTGATCTGTCTCGACATCGAGTTCATGCTGCAGGAGCTCGGCTGCAAGGTTGTCGGTCCTGCCGCGACGGTGTCAAAGGCACTCGCTCTGATTGAAATGGAGCAGATCGATCTTGCCGTGCTCGATGTGAACCTGGGACACGAGAAGAGCTACCCGATCGTCGACCGACTAACCCTGCTGGACATCCCGCTTCTTCTGTCCACTGGATATGCGGAGATCGACGCGCCATACGATGACTGTCCGAGACTTCAAAAACCCTTTTCCAGGACGCAGCTGCGAGACCGCCTCATCCGTCTTCGTGCCGTGGCCCTTGATGAAAATGGCGCGAAGCACGACCATCAGGTTTCACCCTGAACTGAAAAGCACAACGAGGCCCGGGGTGGCATCAGAGCCTCGTGTCATCTTCATGTTCATCTGACTTTGCGATTCAGCCTTATTGGGAGGATGGATCACAATCAGACCCCTTTTGAAATCCCATAATTCAGGGTTCTGCAGAAACGCTCTAGGGCGGATCGATTGAGCGCCGTCGTTTTGTTGAACTTTCGGCAGCGCACCGTCACCGGCACCGGCATTTAACGACAACACCCGCGCCCGTTTGAGACAACTCACGCACTGTGCGACTTTGCGGACCTTGGTGACATCTGCAGCATATTCCGGCGCCATGAGTGTTGAAACCACTTCCACGCGGCAGGGTACGTATCAGGTCAAAACAGAAACGCATTAATAGAGAAGCCCTATACTTGCAACGGCCCTCGCACCGGATATCGCGCCGGCTCGAGAGGTGTTGTCTGAGAACCGTTCACTGAAAGGCGGAGGAGCGGCGGGCATCGCCACTGTCGGTGCAGCCGGTGTGGACGTGGCCCAGGAGGTCCTGACCGAAACCCAATCTGCCATCCTGCCCCTGGTGCCCTATCTCGACACCCTGCGCTGGGTGTTCATTGCCGTCGCGCTGATCAGTATCGCGGTCGCGATCCATGCCCGGATCGATGACTGGAAGCGGGGCCAGAGGTGATGGGCCGGATCACCGCCCGTCTCGCTAGTGGCGCAGTGAGCAAAGCATCGGGTGTCCTGCTGGCCGCCTTCACTATTGCACTGTTTGTGCTGAACCTCCGCCGCGCCGGTGAGCGCGCCGGGCGCTGGCCGAGCGCCTTTCAACATCGGAGAGAACCTATGGTCCAACGTCAGATGCTCGACGCTGCCAGCCGCCGTCCCGCTGATCGCAACGCTCTCGCTGAGCGGCTGCGCGACGGTCGGTTCTGATGCATGGCCGCCCTGTCCGCCCATGGTGGAATACTCGCCCGCGAAACAGACACGAGCGGCCGACGAGGTCGAGGTTTTGCCCGCCAACGCGGTCGTGGTAGCGATGCTAAGCAATTACTCCGTCATGCGCGAACAGGCGCGGGCGTGCCGGTGAAAGCATGGGCGAGATAAGGACCAACGTGTTGCCGGGACTGAACACCTAATTATGAAACAATTGCGGTAATTTTTCGCAGCGGAAACATGTTCCGGGATCAAATAACCACTCTCCTCCGTTGGCTTGATGGATAAAATCCGAACTGCTGTTCATCGGCGTGGCCCGGTCCGATTGCCCTTGGGTAACAGGTCACTTGCAGACACTTCTATTTTTCTGACAACAGGCTGCGCGACGCAGCTTCGGGGATCGTGGCTTGGGTCACATCATCCGGCAGTTCGGTGATCTCGTTACCAAGACCGCCTTCTGCCGATGTGGCCTCTGCGTCAGCAACCTCTGAGCTGTCCTGCGATCGGGTGGGGATCGCCCTTGGCGCCGGGTTGGCCAAAATTTCAGGTCGCGCGTCCTGGTTCCAAGGCACCATCGGAACGCCCTGCGGGAATATGACCTCTCTGGCTTCATCCGGCATGGATATGCCGTTATCCACCAGAACCCGCATGATGAGACGCAAGGCCAAGGACTTCACTCGGTTCAAGGAGACCGTCTTGCCGTCGATCCAGAAATGCGCCTTAAGCTTGATCGTGGACGAACCAAGCTCGTCCACCAGCACCGTGGGCGGTGGGTCGCTCAGAATGGCGTCATGGTCGCGCAGCACCTCAACAATCAGACGTTGCACTTCGCCGATCGAAGCCTCGTAGCCGATGCCCACATCGGCCGTTACGCGCCGCGCCGCCCCGGCGGTGTAGTTGACGATGGTGCTCTTGAAGATCGTGGCATTCGGGATCTGGACGTGGTTGCCATCAATGGTGAGGAGGACGGTCGACCGGGTGTTCATCGTTTGCACCACCCCTTCAAACTCCACGACCCCGATGACATCGCCCTGCCGGAACGGGCGTCGGATGCTGAGAATGAGACTTGCGAGAAAGTTCTCGGCAATATCGCGGAAGGCAAAACCCAGAACGATGCCGATGACGCCGGCCCCTCCAAGCAGGGACACTGCAAGCCCAGTCAACCCCGCCACCTGCAAGATCAGATAGACGCCCAACAGCAGCACGGGAATGGCAATCGATCGCGCGATCACGCCGCGGAGGAAATCGTGCTCAACCCGGGGCGCCAGCAACATGCGCGTGCCGGCGGCAATAGCATTCGATAGCCACCAGGCCAGCGGCAGGATTACCACTGCAAGGATAATCAAGGGCAGGGTGACCACGGCACGGCGGGCCACCGCTTCCAGTTCGGCAAAAGCTGGGGCGAAGTTCCAGCTGATTTCTTCGCGGACCTCCAGCCGGTTGACGACAGCCACCGTGCCTTCCGTGCGCGCCGCCAGTTCGCGCGCCCAGGTTTTCTGCTCCTGTGAACCGGCGATGCCGTCGATGAAGACGATGCCCTCGTCCACGTCGATCACGATCTCACTGTACCAACCGGCCGCGCCGAGGATGCGGGCGATGCGGTTCTCGATCGCGTCATCACGCGCGACCGGTTCGATGGCAACCGCCTGCTCCGCCGGCGCGACATCGTCGGCGTCCTGTGCGCGGGCGCTTGCCGGAAACAGGGCAAAGCTTGCAACGACGGCGACCCCCAGGTAGTGACAGAGATGTAGTCTGAGGGATTGAACATGTTCGAATGGCACTGTCATGTCCGGATCGACCTCTCTGCAATCGCTAAACGCCCCGCATTGCAGACCCCCTGCATCACAAGACGACATTCCAGTCTCAACCGGCCATCCCTGACTGGGCTGAGGACAGTCAGCCCGAACCGCTGAACCATCGACCAAACGCATGGGGAGGCAAGATTGGGCATATCAAGGTCAAAGGTAGCGGCAGGCTGCGATGCAGGGCAAGTCTTGAACCAGCTTGCCGTCCCCATCACAGCCCGCGCCACGAACAGGATATTCTATCGTTCGGAAATGGACAGGCGCATCGCCGGAGTCAGTACCATTGTAGTGCCGGCACCCCGGAAGGATGCGCATACAACGTCAGAGCTTGCTGCACGCCGTGGTCTGCAGGGGTTGGCCGCATGCAAACTCGATACGCTCATCGGACTAGACACCGTGCGGCCAGCAACACGTCAGGCATTTACTCATAAATGCAATCTGCACGTCGTTAAATTCTTTCGCGTGGTCCATTTCAAAAGCCCCCATACTTTTCCGGAGGCCTCCCCAAACGTTGATGTGGCGTTGAGTTGTTTTGCGGGCATGCGAAAGCCCCGCTGTTGGGCGGGGCGTAGGGCATTGTTATTACGTGTATTTTTGGTTGCGGGGATAGGATTTGAACCTATGACCTTCAGGTTATGAGCCTGACGAGCTACCGGGCTGCTCTACCCCGCGCCATTTTTGTCCTGTTGGGGTGTTTGCGTCGTTCGGAGAGATGTTGCGTTTCTTACCAGGTCTGGCGGTGACCTACTCTCCCACGTCTTAAGACGCAGTACCATCGGCGCAGCGGCACTTAACGGCCGAGTTCGGGATGGGATCGGGTGTTTTGCTCGCGCTAGGGCCACCAGACCAGGAAAGAAACGCTCAGCGTCGCCCTGCTTGCGCAGGGTGAAGTTGTCCAAGGATGCCTTTTGGAGAAGGGGTCTGCGTCGTCTTTCGAGGAC
The DNA here is from genome assembly GCF_004683865.2 of Paracoccus liaowanqingii. Taxonomy (NCBI): domain Bacteria; kingdom Pseudomonadati; phylum Pseudomonadota; class Alphaproteobacteria; order Rhodobacterales; family Paracoccaceae; genus Paracoccus; species Paracoccus liaowanqingii. The sequence continues at coordinate 2,103,732 of NZ_CP038439.1, forward strand.
GCGGATCTTGCTTCTACCGGATCAAATCAAGCCTATCGAGCCATTAGTACCGGTCAACTGAATGCATTGCTGCACTTACATCTCCGGCCTATCGACGTGGTGGTCTTCCACGGCTCTCAAGGGAGACCTTGTTTTGAGGGGGGCTTCACGCTTAGATGCCTTCAGCGTTTATCCTGTCCGGACATAGCTACCCTGCACTGCCGTTGGCACGACAACAGGTCCACCAGTGGTCCGTCCACCCCGGTCCTCTCGTACTAGGGGCAGCTCCTCTCAAGTCTCCAACACCCACGGCAGATAGGGACCGAACTGTCTCACGACGTTCTAAACCCAGCTCACGTACCTCTTTAAATGGCGAACAGCCATACCCTTGGGACCTGCTCCAGCCCCAGGATGAGATGAGCCGACATCGAGGTGCCAAACGATGCCGTCGATATGGACTCTTGGGCATCATCAGCCTGTTATCCCCAGCGTACCTTTTATCCGTTGAGCGATGGCCCTTCCACTCGGGACCACCGGATCACTATGGCCGACTTTCGTCTCTGCTCGACTTGTCAGTCTTGCAGTCAGGCTGGCTTCTGCCATTGCACTCAACGACCGATTTCCGACCGGTCTGAGCCAACCTTCGCGCGCCTCCGTTACTGTTTGGGAGGCGACCGCCCCAGTCAAACTACCCACCACGCAGGGTCCCGGACCCGGATAACGGGCCGCGGTTAGACATCAAGAGTGCGAAGGGCGGTATCTCAAGGATGGCTCCACGAGGACTAGCGTCCCCGCTTCAAAGCCTACCGCCTATCCTGCACATCGCAATCCTGATGCCAGTGCGAAGTTGTAGTAAAGGTGCATGGGGTCTTTCCGTCTAACCGCGGGAAGTCTGCATCTTCACAGACAATTCAATTTCGCTGAGTCCACATTTGAGACAGCGGGGAAGTCGTTACGCCATTCGTGCAGGTCGGAACTTACCCGACAAGGAATTTCGCTACCTTAGGACCGTTATAGTTACGGCCGCCGTTTACCGGGGCTTCAATTCAATGCTTGCACATCTCCTTTTAACCTTCCGGCACCGGGCAGGCGTCAGACCCTATACGTCGCCTTACGGCTTCGCAGAGCCCTGTGTTTTTAGTAAACAGTCGCCACCCCCTGGTTTGTGCCCCCGGCCTTCACTTGCGTAAAAACCGGGCCTCCTTCTCGCGAACTTACGGAGGTATTTTGCCGAGTTCCTTAAATGTGGTTCTCTCAAGCGCCTTGGTATTCTCTACCAGTCCACCTGTG